>JBEKSN010000026.1:0-27393 GCA_049517055.1 Candidatus Acidiferrales bacterium
GCATCCAAGAGGGACCGCTTTTCTGCGCCAGACATGGATTTTGTAATGATCAGCGCTGGCCAGGCTACGATCATACAGGCCAGTGAAACCTCACAAAGCTTAAAGGCCGCAGCCAGGCGCAAATTCGCAGTAGCGGGAACTGGAATCAACCCTGCAAGCGCGCCAACTCCAACCACAAGAACGCTGGCGGCGCCGATCCTGAAAGCATCGTTCACGAACATCCGTCCGCTAAAAGCGCGGAAGGTAGTTTTCATTGCGAAAAACATAAAAGCTACTCCGATGAACTCGGCGCCTGCCATGCCACTTAAAACACCTATAAACCCTATCTTTTTGGCAAAAAATGCAACGATCAGCGTCGCAACGATCCGAAGAATTTGACGGACGTTATCAAGAAGAGCTTTACCGGTCGATCGATATAGAATTAACTGCAACAGAGAAATCGCCTTAAAGAAAGATGCCAGAGCAATGAGCCAAAGCGCCGGCACAAATAGCGGCGCAGTTTGCCCAGTCCAGGCCAAGACTATTTTCGTACCGAATATGCAAACAAAGACAAGAGGTGGCAGGCTCGTCATGAGGGTCATCTTGAACGATTTTGCCAGGAACAGTCTCATTCTTTCCGACGATCCGGACGCAAACACCATGGTTCCGCCCGATAAAATAGGCAGAAGCAGAGCATCTTGTGCAATCAGGGCTGTCGCAACCACCTTCACGGACACGGCAACTATGCCGGCGGCATCTGCGCCAAAGAATTTCAAGAGAATGATGGGGCAAATCGCTCCATAGAGAACTTCCAGAACGTTGACAAGCTGGTAGCTACCCGCAAAACGGATCAGCTCCGGAAACATGCTTTTTGTAAAGAACGCAATCTTAATCCTGATCTCCGGCACAACCGAATGCGACGCCAAATAACAGCAGAAAATGTAAATGAGTTCGGACGCCGCCATGATAGCCGTCATCGCTAAAAGGCCGTATCCAAAATGGAGCACCGTGAGGATAGCGATCGCTTCGCATACCGCCGAAACTGTGTTGAACTTCCTTGTCAAGTCGAGGCGGTGGCCGCCGGTGACGATAGCCTCGAATGCCGCACCGAAATTTGAAATGAGGTAAGTAATCGCGAGCAAAGTGATGGAAGCGGCGGCTGAAAAAAGAAAGTTCGGAGGTACTCCACTCGCCTTCGCAATAGTTTTAGAAAAAATAGCGATTGGGATCAGCCCGAGTATAGAAAGAATCAAAATACAAATGCTGCCTGTGCTGACCAACCTACTGGCTCTCTCGTAATCTCCGGTACCGGTAGCTTCAGCGACGTACTTTTGAAATGCGGACTTGATGCCTGCCGTTCCGAAGCGCATGTACGCGCCGGTGGCCATGATGATGGACCAGATTCCATATCCGCCGAGGCCGAGGTGAGAAATTACTATCGGGACGGTAATGAGTCTGGTAGCAGCCCATACCACACTGCTCAGAACACCAAAAATAGTGTTCTTACCAATCGACGCTGCCAAGCCGCGATCAGTTGAGAAGGTCTTGTGTGATTTTGTTTCAGGCAATTTGGTTCACCTAGTCTGATTGCGGTCCAAACGGAAGGTGGTCACGCTACAATTCACTTCGCCTCAATGGTGCTTCGAAAATCGGGTCGACGGTTGAGAATGACGATTAGTTTATCGTCATTCCGAGGAGGCGTGAAGCGCTGTGAGCGTTATTTTGTATAGTAAGTACTGATCGGGGGCAGGTTCTTCTTTCGTCTGCACAGGAGCGCAAGAAAGGACGAGACGACCCTTCTCAGCGCTCGCGCGTGCCGCTTTGAACTAGTTAACCACCGCAGTTAACCCGCTGGGGGGATTGGGCGCGGACGAGCTACCGCCAGCCTGGAATGCTCCCATATCCCAAAATGCCGATCCGGAAGGGCGTTGTGCTCCCGCTTTGTCCAAGTCGAGCGCATTGATTCCCAGAGATGACATATCCGTACCGACTCCGATAGCGGCGCTACCAGTTCCCAGTTGAAACGTGCTCGAAAGCAAGGGGTTCCCTGACACTCCGTGGCCATCAGGGCTCCCGGGAGCGGTTCGCCAACTTGCTACTGTGCTGTACCAATTGCTATTGTCGAACGCTACGGAGCTCAAGTTATAAAAGTTATTGTAGTCGCTGCTCCCTATTGATGAGCCCGGCTCAACGTATATCCCGACATAAACGGTAGAACATATGTTGTTTCGGATCGTATCGCCCGCGAGGTATACCAGAATACATATCCCGCCGGTATTGGACTTTGACGAACCCTGCATCGTATTGTTCAGAATATTGGTGTTCGTTCCATAGTCAGCGATGAAACCGCTTGCGGGAGCTGCCGCCGAATTCGGATTTGCCATCACGTTGTTAAACAAATAAGTTCCTGTGATTGTTCCGATCCCACCGGCAATATAGATATGCGAGTTCATGTGGGTGCCTGGCTGGCCGTAGATGTAATTATTATAGATGCTTAAGCCAGTAACCTGGGATCCGGTGTGTGCGGCCCACACATGAATCCCATCATGATGATTCCCGTTCTGGTTATCGTCCCAGTTCGAAAAGTCGTGAATGATATTGTCATGAACCGAGTTAGAGCCATTCAGAATGGCATTCCCATTGCCGTCGCCGACGACAACGCCGTGGTCACAATTGTAAATCGTGTTGGAATAAATGTTTACATCCGAAATCGTCGTGCCACCCGGATAGGCAAAATAGAGGCACCATTTCGCGTCATCAACTGTGTTGTTGTCAATCGTGACGTTTGACCCTCCCAGCCAATAGATTGAATACGATCCCCCACCGTTCTCATCGCTTAGACTGTTGTGGACGTAGATGTTGGAGATGCTCAGATTCTTGACCTCACAGTTTGAGCAGTTGCTCACCCAGACGCCCGCCCCGTCTTGCTGATAAGTTAGTCCTGTGCCGTTTGCAGTCGCCCGCACAATTCCATTGGAACCGCCGTCAACAATGGCATAGCTCACGCCGTTAACTGTGATCGCTCCCTGTGTGCCCCAGTAAGGCGCTGTAAGAACGGCCCCATTTTCAAACTTCAGCGTGATCGGATTGCCATTTGCACCGCCGCCTTGAAAACTTAGAAAACTGCTGGCGCCTGCCGGCGCAGTAATTGTGCCGCAGAGATGGACGGTCGTCCCCGGGCCAATCGGGTTGGGCCAGTTCGATCTGTTGTTGAAAAAGGTATATGGGAGAGCGTCGCCGCAGTCTGCTCCAGTGCTTCCGCCGGTGGCGGCCTGCGCGATATAGAGGTCCGTTGCGCGAATGGGTAGTACCACAAAAAAGAAAGCGAAGATAAAAAGAAATTTGCGCATTGTCTCCTCGTTTCCTTGATCCACGTTGGGGACCAAGGAGCGCTCTGCTGTCCGGCGGTAACATCCACCGGAGAAGCCCCCTGGCTTCTTGTCGCGAGCATTCTGTCCAGGCTTGAGGATACTGGCAGCGGCATGCAACAACTACTGGCTCGCAGGACAGTTTGAGGACAGGTAGAGAGATTCATTTGGGGAGCATCTGACTGAGAGCTAAAGGGCGGCGTTTCTTGTACTTCCCTGAGCCGACTCGGACTCTGCGCCTCGCAGCTAGTTGGCTGCAGATGCAGGTTTTCCATCGCCGGGGGGCTCGGCTTCTGGCGGACCGTCCTTGGCGCGCTTAGACAAACGGTCTCGCCAGGTTTTCTTTATTTTTTGCAGCCAGTTTGCCCGGGAGATAGTCTTCCTGGCGACTTGATCTAACATTTGGGCGGCAGTTCGAATGAGATTAAGCCGGATTCCCTTCAGGGTCGGCGCAAACACAAAAACAGACGCCTCCACCGAACTGGAGTTGCAAAGGGCAGACTTATATTCAGCGTTCCCAAACCCAAAATCCACCTCGCGGACGGTGTCTCCGCTAGTGCCATTGCAGAAGGTCTCAATCACGTTCAGCATCACAAACATCCCCGGGGAGAGAAGGCGATACTCCGGATCGTAGCCGACATATTCTCCGTAGAACGTTTCTCCACAGAGCATGCCGATCCAGTAAGCGCATGGCCGGTCTCCGATATAGAGAATGTAAGCACGGAGCCAGCCTTTGCGAGCGCACAGCTCCAAACGCGCCCTGACGAGAGTATTGTCTTCGAACCCGGCTCCCAGGCCGCGCAAATAAGTCTTCTTTGCGATTTCTTCGACGTCTTGAAATATTCGATCGAGCTGTTCGGGATCCCGGTAGCAGACAATGTTTGTTCCCGGCGTAGCTTGGGCCACAAACTTCTTTGCTTTCCTCCGAATCTCTGACCGGCGCTTGCTGGACATCCGCTTGTATAGTTCGTCAATGCTAGGAGGTAACTTGAGGCTCTCGTGCCCGGTCTGAGATGGTGAAGTATCGCGACCCAGAAAGCCCGGCAACGTTTTCGAAAATTGATACAGAACGGAATCGATCCGGACAAATTCAAGGATCGCAAGGTCAGCTTCACCATTTCGCAAGCAATTCATCACTTCTCGAACCAGGATTTCTGTGTTTTCAGGCGATGCGTTCCCGCGCAGCCCATCGTAAACGAACTCAAGGCATCGAGCCTTCGGCTGAAAGAGCGTGAGGTACCCGACTCGAAACGCGAGCTTCTTCTGCTCCAGCCTTCCAATTAGAATCGCTTCCGGCTGTTCGTTGCGATAGAGGGCGATCACGTGCGGGCGTAGAACCTCGGGGTAGGAGCGGAGGATCATCAAATAGAAATCAATTTCCGAATCCCGATGACCGGGCCACCGGGACCAAGCTTCGCGTAAGGATTCCACTTCCGCGAAATCGCGTGCGATCCGGATGTCCATGCCGCCGCTCAACCCTGGACCCGCGGATAAAGTGCCGGTCTTTCGGTCCTCGACTGGCGGAGGAGTTATGTCTCCCACTGCTTCCGAATTCAGAACTCCGCAGAACTGTGCCGTGGGGTGCATTTGATTGTGCGCGTCTTTCACGAGGAAGCTTCGATTGCAGCGGGTTCTCGCCTAGGCCGAATAGACCGCCGGATTGTTTTGGCAAGGTATTGCGCCGCATGCAACCAGTCGTAGTGGCCCTCGAGTTTCGCCCGAAACAACGGGATGTCATCCGAGGAATTCACTGGCAGCCTAGGAAGTAGGAATCTATCGGAGTCGGGGCCGAATCTCCCAATAATTGTAGTGACACCGTTCTGGTAGCCGTGCTTCTCCAGCAGTTTTCGAAGAATTTGGGAAAATTCCACCTCGGTCTCCGGAAACGCGTAGGGATATGAGAACGATGTTACTGGATGGCCAATTTTAGCCTCGATGGTGCGCTTCGAATGCGCCACCTCTACTTCCAACTCGGGCGTTCGCAAGAACTTCAACTCACAGTGCGTGACGGAGTGGGAGCCAATCTCGATTCCATTCACATGAAGTTCTCGGATCTCGCTCCAAGTCAGGCACTCCCTCTCCAGAAACTGCGCGCGTTCGTCTTGGATCAGGCCGGAGGGAACAAATAGCACAGCTGTATGGTTGAATTCCGTCATGATTGGGCATGCGGCAGTCAGAAAATCGCGATAGCCGTCATCGAAAGTAATGACGACGTATCGAGAATCCCAACTATCCTGCTCGAGTAACTTCCGGGCTTCTTGCAAATGCACAGACCGATAGCCATGGTCCCGGAGGAACTTCATTTGTAGCGCGAAACGAGCTGCTGATGTGTTGATGTCGAAGTAAGGACGACTGTCGCTGGCCCCGTCCTGGATGCTGTGGTACATCAAAATCGGAATTCGCTTTTGAGTTTGTCGGAGAAATACTCGACGCACGGGACGGATCAATCCAAGGCTGACGAGACGATCAAAACGCAAGCCCGGCCTGGGGCCTGTCTTTCCATCCGAAAGAGTCTTAGATTTATCCATTTTCAGCTACGAACAAGACTTCGAGTTACCGGCGACGTCATGGTTGAACGCGTTCAGTTAATCGATCCGCAATTACAGAATTCGTGCAGGACAGATCTTTCTCTTCCATTCGGTGCCCGGCGAATGCATAGAGCAGCCACCCGAGCTCATATGGACGGCACTCATGAAGGACTGCAAGTTCTTTGTGGAATTGGCCATCGGCGCGCGCCATCAGCACCGCAAGGGCGACATCCAAATGTTTCTTGTAGTCGCTTCGATAAATGTATCTCCAAACCACGTTCGCGGAACTATCTCGCATGTCATGTTCAAGCTCATTGTTCCCCTGAATCCATCGTAGACCCTTGTATATCCAGGGAGTGAAATCGGATTGAGTCTCTTCTCCTAAGGCTAGGAGCGCCATGGGAGCAATGCCATATTGATGGACGGAGTAAACAGGATACTGACCCAAAACTTTCCCCGAAGCCGAGTCGTAGTGCCACCACCACTGACCGTGAGGGCCCTGAAGTTCGCACAGTGTCAGCGCGGTATCCAGCGCCCGCTCAGCGGCCTTCGGAACTTGATATGCTCTAGAGAATTTAGCCAGCGCGTAGATAGGATAAACTTGGTCTGCAAAACTCCCCATCCTCCCGCGCATCAGTCCAACAATGCCTCCACTCTCCGCGAGGTGGCTGAACACTCCGTGTTCGCCCTGATTCTTCTTCAGAAGCTGATATGTTTCCATGGCGGTGTCGCGCAGGTGCGGGAGCTGGTCCGGGGAAGCCAGATTCTGGTGAGCCAGGCCCGAAAGGAACCAGGACAATTCCATCGTTCTGCCCCGGCGACTCTCGTGAAAGTGACCTAGAGCATTTTTCAAATCGAATCGAAAATCAATTTCGGCTAGGCGTTCAGGAGCCACTAGGGCACAGAGCCACACAAGCAGTCCGAGGTCACCAATATTTTCAAGCCAACGAGTGTCTTGAATGAGAACCTGTAAGACGGATGGGATATCCAACGAAAACGAAACGCCGGCAGCTCGCAATCGTTGCAGACCCAACAGTGCGATCATGGTGTAGCGATGAGAAATTCCCTCTCGAACCAATCCCCTTTCGCTCTGTCTGAGACGATGGCAGAAGAGTTTCCGCTCGGGATCGAACATGGAAACGAGACCGGTCACGACAGATTGGTTCAGGCAAGCAATCTGCGTCAGGGTGTCAGCTTCCAATGACAATGCGGTTAGCGGTCTAGCCATGATCTACGATTTCACCAGCGGACTGTCGGAAATATGGCCTGTAATCATTGAAAATCGCCGGGGCCCGCCATCAACGGAATATTAGACAGAAGATGTCTGCGGCTCACGTGCCGTATGGTGTTTCGCGGCTTGCTTCGATGCGAATTCCTTCACTTTTTCCACAACACGGCGCTGTTGCTTTTCGGTCAAATGAGGAAACATCGGCAGAGAGACAATTTCTGCAGCGATCCGCTCTGTGACGGGAAAATCGCCCAATTTATATCCATAGTCCGCGTACGCTTTTTGAAGGTGTAGGGGAACCGGGTAGTGAATACCAGTATCGATTTTGGCATCGCCAAGATGCTTTTGAAGTCCTTCACGGTCCTGAACCCGAACCACGTACAAGTGGTACACGGCGCGGGATGATTCGGGCTCATGAGGCAAAGTAACACCTTGGGCACCGGAAAACAGTCCGCGATATCGTCGCGCTGCTTCCTGACGCTGGCGAGTCCATTCGCCCAAGTGTCGGAGCTTAACGCTTAGAATTCCAGCCTGAAGCGAATCCAAGCGGCCATTGTATCCCTCGATATCGTGGTAGTACTTCTTCGACTGGCCGTGATCACGCAACATGCGCATCTTGCGCGCGATATCGTCACTGTTGGTCGTGGCAGCACCGGCTTCGCCACAGGCGCCCAGGTTTTTCCCGGGATAAAAGCTAAACGCTCCGGCGTGTCCCATGGAGCCGGCCTTCATCCAGCGGTTCTCTTTCTTCGAGAAATATTCAGCGCCGTGGGCTTGGCAGGCATCCTCTACAACAATCAAATTATAGCGACGCGCTAGTTCGAGGATCGGGTCCATGTCCGCGGTTTGACCGTATATGTGCACAGGCACAATCGCCGTGACCGGCGCTCTGAGCTTTCGGTGGTAGGGCGTTCCGGTTTCCCGATCCACATAGCATTCCCGCTCGATATATTCCTTTAGCTTTGCCGGGTCCATGCAGTAGGTGCGCTCATCAATGTCCACGAAGTCCGGGCGCGCGCCCGCCTGACTGATTCCTTCGGTGGTGGCAATGAACGTGTGCGAAACGGTGATGACCACATCGCCCGGCTGCACCCCCGCAGCCATCAGCGCAAATCGCACGGCATCCGTGCCGCTAGCGAGCCCCACGCAGTGTTTCGCATCGCAAAAGCCGGCAAATTCACGCTCGAAATCCTCCACCATCGGTCCGCCAACAAAGCCGGCGGTTCGCAGCACTTTTTGAAAAACAGGAACCAGTTCTGATTGTAGTTCCTCGTGAAGACTTACCAAGTCCAAGAATGCAATCTTTTCGTCGTTTGACATGATTTGATTCAGCTCCGTAAGGATTTAATATTGCTCACAAACTAAACTAGGAGTGTGGAGGCGTAGCTGTAGAAATGGGCTCGAGACTCGTCTTTATAACTTCCGAACCAGATGCTGAACAGTGTACCTGAATGAAATCGCACTGAAGCGAAGCTGGCGAAGTATGAACGACACCGTCCAGCAGGCGATCCGACGCGGGGTTGCATTTGCGGAAGCTCAGCGACTCAAGGACTTGCTGCGCCGGCTTATTGCGCGCCGTCTCGTGAAAATTCACCCAGAGAACAGTCGCTCCCTCCGAATTGTGGTGCTTGACGAGATGATGAAAGAAGGCCTGCTCCAGATATTTCCCCTGTACTCTGCAGGAAAGCATGAAATCGCGAATCTGAATTATTCCGGTCCCTCGCTCCACAATGCTGAACCCCACTGTGCCGTAGGAACCATATTTGTCGGAGCTTTTCAGAACATATTTCTCGAACTGAGGATTCGCTAAAATCTCATTTAATTGGACTCGGGAATATTTATGTCCGGAAAAGTTAAGCTGATTGGTTCTTTGCACAAGTTCTGCGACGCGTTCCGATTCTTCGAGAGAGTACGGAGCAATCTCTAGCTTGATCCCGCAGGACGCCAAGAACGCCGTGAAATTTGTTCCGTATTCCTCCTGCGCCTCTTCTCGTGAAATTGCTTCCTTATAGAATTGGCGACGGCGACGGGAGTCCGCGCTCGAGCTCCCCTGGAAGCGCGCATCGGAGAATAGCGAGGGAATCTCCTTGGCATTGATGCAAAGGACATCCGGCAGCGTGCGGCCAACTTGGTCCAGCTCGAACGGATTGTCATCCACAAATGCGAAGGTATCGAGGCCGATATTCAAGCGCTCCGCGATTCCCTGTATGTTTACGCTTTTGGGTTTCCAGTTTATTTGGGGATAGAGAAAATAGTCACTCACCCCGAATTGCTTTAGCTTTTCCCATGCCGAGGCATAATCGTTCTTGCTGACGACGCTAAGAAGTATTCCGCGCTCATCCAAGTGTTTGAGCAATCGGTCGATTTCCGGCCGCAGAACCACTTGGTCGCCTTCGATTAGAGTCCCGTTCCAAAGCGTGTTATCGAGATCCCACACCACGCACTTAATCTTCTTGGCGTCCGTGGCCGCAGCAGGCGTCTTGGCGAATTTCACAAAGTCTGCAGTCAAAAAAACAAGTCGAGCGTTGTTATCGGCTTCAGGAATCAGTGAAATCTTGAAAGGTTTGCCTGATTCAGTGACCGAGCGGAACATCGACGCCTGAATTTCGTGGCTGGAATAGCCGGTCGGGAATTCAACCGTAGTCACAAACGAAGGCATGAGTTGAACCAAGTCATGCATGCCGTTTCCGCCATCTTGCGACGGAGAAAAGCTGAGCTGCATCCTCACGATATCCGCGGTTGGGTTGTATACCTCCAGGAGAAATGCATCGGGAGAGCGATTCTCTGTGTTCTTGCGATCCATTCGACTCGAAAGCTTCTCCAGGGCGATATATGTGGAACTGTTCCAGTTATCATTCTTCGTCAGTCTTCCCATAAGTTTGCCAACGGCATTGGCAACAGGGGAACCCCACTCGATGAGTTTCTCTCTCCGCAAAACTGAGTTGACCGGATGCAGTGACAAATTCCCGTGCGCTTCGATCTTGGCCCATTTTTTGAAAGAAATCTCCACCCCGTAGCCTCGTAGCGAAGGAAAATTCAGATTTTTGAACGCGCCATATGCGAATCTGCGGCAGCGCTTATCAGGCCGCGACTGGTACAAATCACAACTCTCGTAACAAGAAGGTGCAGCACATTCAACGCAGTGCTCTCCCCAGAATAGGAGGGACATTTCCGCTATGTTCGAAGCAGGCTTGTACGCGGCTTCAGGGCTTGCGGCCTTGTCTGGATGCAATTTCGCTTCGTATTTGTCGATGTCAAACATACTGGGTCTCGTACCGGGCAATCGGGTTCGCAACTCTTGCCAGTGATCTATGCAGTTGTTTTTTCTTGGGCGATGTATCGCAAGACTTTCGCCGGATTCCCGGCCACGATCGCATTTGCCGGAACATCTTTCGTCACTACGCTTCCCGCGCCGACAATCGCATTCTCGCCGATGACAACTTTCGAAAGGATCGTCGAACCCGAGCCAATGGTTGCACCGGATTTCACCAGGGTCCTCTCGACCTTCCAGTCTTGCTCGGTTTGCAACTGCCCGTTCCCGGTCGTCGCGCGCGGATAAGAATCGTTAATAAAGGTTACGCCGTGACCGACGAACGCGCCGTCTTCAATTGTGACTCCTTCACAAATAAACGTGTGGCTTGAGATTTTGCAGTTCTTTCCGATCTTTGAGTTCTTCTGAATTTCAACAAAGGCACCAATCTTCGTGTCATCGCCCACTTCACATCCATACAGGTTAATGAACTTGGACAGTTTCACGTTCTTGCCTAACTTTACGTCCGGTGCGACACACAAGTACTGGTCCATATTCACGTTCTTTCCTTTCCTATTGGAGACTCAATGCAGACGTGGGGATTCAGAGAATCTAAGCTCGGATGCGCGCGACGCTGGCCCAGCTCTTAGGCAGGTTCTTCGCGATTTCGATATTCTCGAATACGCTACTTTCTCGGGCGCCGTGTTCGCCTACCCACTCGGCCATGGTTCGAATACCCGCTTCCAAGGAAGTCTTGCTGCGCTGTCCAAACACTTTCTCTGCGCGTGAATGATCCGAGAACGCAATTTTTACTTCGTTGCGCGGATCCAGATGGGTGACCTGACATTTCTTCCCCATAGCGTCAGCGACTACCTGAGCAAGCTCATTTACGGTGTAGGGAACGTCGGCACCTACATTGAATAGCTCATTGCGCGCCCCATCGAAGTTCACGCAAGCTGCGATGATCGGAGCGACATCGCGGATATGCGTGAACGCACGCTGTTGCGTGCCATCGCCGAAGATCGACATCGGCTCGCCTTTCATCAGTTGATTCATGAAAATGCCAACCACATTGCGATAACGGTCGCCGATATTCTGCCGCTCGCCATACACATTGTGCGGACGGAAGATCACGTAATCCAAACCAAACATTTCGTGGCTGACTTTGAGTTCCCGCTCGACAGCGAGCTTCGCGATCCCGTAGGAGTCTTCCGGCATTGGAATCATCTCTTCGGACATCGGTGATTGTCCGGCGCCATAGACCGCAATGGACGAAGTAAACACAAAACACTTCACCCCGCAATTTATGGAAGCATTAACCAGATTGACCGAACCAATCAGATTGTTTTCGTAATTGAATCGCTTGATGAAATGGCTCAGGCCTTCCGCCGCATAAGCGGCCAAGTGATACACATAGGTGAAATGATGCCGGTCGAAGAGCCGGTCGATAAGTTCATGGTCCAGAATGGAGCCTTTTACGAAAGTGGCTCCGCCTGGAACGTTATCCTCGAAGCCCCCACTCAAGTCATCAAGAACCACGACTTTGTGACCCAGCGCGAGAAGCTCGTCCGCGACATGAGATCCGATGAATCCTGCTCCGCCCGTAACTAGCGATGTAACCATTTGTTTTAGTCCTTTTGATCTTGAACCGAAATCGGAACTACCGATTGGAGGTTGTTCTTGCCGGCGTTACTGAAGGGGCCGAAGTCAAACCCTCTGGATCGAGCTGAGGCTCCTCGCCCTTTTCAACAAAACGAATTGGATCTAGCGCTTTATTCCAACGCGCGACCACGCGATACATTTTCAATCGATCTTGAAGGCCTTGCGTAGGCTTGAACAAAGCCTTTATTCCATACCCAGTCTGACGCACTCGAATCGCGGCGATGGTAAGCCGGCGACACTGTCGCGCACCTTTCTGTCCGTAATGCTTATAAAAGTAACGGTAGCGGCTGCGGAGCTTTTCGATTTCGAATCGAATCGGAAAACGGTTTACAGATTGGCCTCCAAGATGAGTGATAGTGGCTTCGGGTGTAAAAAGTATCGGAAATCCAGCATCCCAAACGCGGTGGCATAAATCTACTTCCTCAAAATGGTAGAAAAATTGTTCGTCAAAGCCTTCGAGGCTTTTCAACAACGAGCCGCGAAACATTACGCAACAGCCGGACTGCCAGTCAATTTGGCGTTCTCTGTCGCCTTTCCATCCTTCATATTCTTCAAAAGTGAAAACACTCGAGAAACGCGCCAACCGGTGCAGGTAAAGGGCTGAAATCCAGAACCGTCGAACTGTAGGAAAAAGGCGAGCTGACACTTGGTACGTTCCATCCAGATTCAACACGCGGCAACCAAAGGCGCCCGCTTCCGGATGTTGAGCAGCAAAGGAGATGAATTTGTCCAAGGACCCTTCGTGAATAATCGTATCCGGATTTAGAATCAGTACGAATTCACCTTGCGCCGCGCGAATCCCGGCATTGTTGCCCTTTGCGAATCCCAGATTGGCTCCATTTTCCACCACGCGCACTTGCGGGTAGTTCTCGTGAATGAATTGGACCGAACCATCGGTAGAACCGTTATCCGAAACGATCACCTCAAAATCAGCCGATTGCGTACCTGCAAAGATCGAACGCAGGCATTCTCGGATCACGCGCAAATCGTTCCAGCAAATAATCACCACCGACAGCTTCATTATTTAAACTCCGATTTTAGTAGCAATCTCACTGTAAAGTTTCGCTGTGCTTCCGGACCGATAGGGGACCCGGGCGCTTACAACCGGATAACTTTGCCTCTTTGCTGAAGAGACTGATCGGCGGCTTCCAGCACTCGTACGACGTGCAACCCAGCGACTCCATCATTAAAGGGCTTCTTGTTATTCACAATACAGTCGACGAAATAGGCTGCTTCGAGTTTGAGGGCTTCGACTTGCTCGACTCGGGGCGCCCACATATCGCCGGAACGGTAGCTTACGAGCAGTTGATAGACGCCGTCACCGCTCATTTGCACACCCTTGTCATATATTTTTAGCTTTTCGTCAGCTTCAAGATCGTTCCAGACCAGCATTTTTTTCTCGCCACCGATGAGAGTCGTGCGCACCTTAACCGGCGACAGCCAGTTCACGTTAATGTGCCCGATCATATTGTTCGGGTAGTAGAGAGTGAGGAAAGCGATGTCGGCAACACCATTTAAATGGCGCTCACCTGTGGCCACGATAGCCTCGGGCTTATCCTTGATCAGATAATCCATAATCGACAGATCGTGCGGCGCCAGGTCCCAGAGCACATTTACGTCGTGCTGAAAAAGTCCGAGGTTTACGCGCGTGGAGTCGTAGTAATACAGATCGCCCAGCGTTCCGTTATCAATGAATTCCTTGATGCGCTTAACTGCGCCGGTGAACAAAAATGTGTGGTCCACCATGATTTTTAGATTCTTGCGCTCCGCCAGCTCGATGAGTTCCTCTGCTTGTGCCGTAGTGCAGGTAAACGGCTTCTCAACGAACACGTGCTTGCCGTTCTCCAATGCGATCTTGGCAAGCTCATAGTGCGTCCACACAGGCGTCACAATTGCGATCGCGTCAATATCCGTAGCCGTCAGCATGTCATTGCATTCATCGATTGCGCGAATCTCCGGATAAGACTGCCGCGCGCGCTGTAGTGACTTAGGACTCTTGTCGCAAATGGCCACAACGCGGGAACGTTCCTGCCCGTGAAAATTTCGGACTATGTTCGGCCCCCAGTAACCGTACCCAATCACGCCCATCCGAATCACGGTTTCATTCGACTCCTGCAGCTTTCGGAGTTTTGTTGCGGAATCAACATCTAGACTGGTAGCCATATTTTTCACCTTGGAGTAAAACCCTGAGAAAATCGAATCCTTGCCGCCTAGCACCGAACCAAGCAAAGACTTATGAGCGGTCTAAATTTCTGACCCGCTCATCCAGCGAGTTTTGAAACGCTCGAATTTTTCCAGGAGTGTCATCGGACTAATAGGCGCCGTCGCCTGAGAATACTGCGCGAGGAGTCTGAAGAAGTATTTTCACATCCAGCATAGGCGACCACATTCTTGAATACTGCAGGTCCAATCGAACCATTTCGTCAAACGTAGTCTTGCTACGGCCGCGCACTTGCCATAACCCCGTAATACCCGGCCTGGACTCGAGCAGACGACGGCGATGCCAAATGTCATAGGCTTCAATTTCGTAGGGAATAGGAGGCCGCGGGCCTACCAGGGACATTTCGCCCTTCAACACATTCCAGAATTGAGGAATCTCGTCAAGGCTCGTGCGCCGCAAGAATCTTCCAATCCAAGTAACTCGAGGATCGTTGGTAATCTTATAGACGCCTTTCTTGCTTCCTTCCCGCGCAGCAGAATTCGCCTTTCCCACGATGAAGTTTCTGACGTATTCCTTGTGAATAGCGGCATCGGTAGAAACATACATCGAGCGGAACTTGATAAACACGAATCGTGATCCGAATTGGCCAACTCGTTCCTGACGGAAGAAAATCGGGCCTTTCGATGTTAGCTTGATAATTATAGCCACCATCAAAAAAACTGGGGAGAGGACCATCACGGCCACCGAAGCCCCCAGGAGATCCATCGCTCTTTTGGTTAGCAATGACAACTTCTTCTTCTCTTTAACTTCAAACAAATCCGGGTACATCGTCGGGTCCACTGGGCGATGATGCCCATCTCCGGCCCATCCCTCTGGGAACGCGTAGAAAGAGATTTGCAAGCTGCTCAGCTGAGTGGCCTTGAAAGAGTTTTGAAGTCCGGCTGTAACCTTGGCCTCGATAATTTTGACGGCTGCGCTGACATCGGAGTCTCCGAACTCAGTGAAAATCACTCCAAAAACAGAGTTCGCCTCAAACCATCCGGCCAAGTCAGTCTCGCGAATCGATGCACATAGAACCACTGCAATCTGTTCCAAAAGAGCGTCCGTTTTCTTATTCTTCAGCCCGCCGTCGATCAACATCAAAACCAAATGCTTTCGTGAACGCTCCGACCTCTTTCTTTCTCGGGCCAGCATCCGACGAAACTGTTCTTCCGAAAGAAAGCCCGCCATCGAGCTAGCGGAATCCCCATTGGTTCCGACTGGCTTCCTCATCTGTTCAACAATTCGTGGTTTTGTTGTGGACACTCGATTCACTTGGCCTTTTTGCTGGATCGTTCTCCGAAATTCACTTGAGCGTTACCTAAGTCCGCATTTACACGACAAGCTGAGCGGGCCTACACGTCACCAACGCCTTTTCCATTCGCGATTGCCGTGACAATGACGTTGCGGCGACGAACGCACAATCGATCTCTACCGATACCGAACGCTGGAGCAGCGTGATGGAAAGCACCAACCGATGACTGCCCTTGAAATCCATTAGGATCCCTTCAATGCCACACAACGAACCCGACTCGATGCGTACTCTCTCGCCTACTTGCAAAAATGGCCACGGCTGGTTCGGAAGACCTGTACCTGCCAATATCTGGATGGCGCTGATCTCCGATTCATCAACCGCAACGGGAACCCGGTTCACGCCCACTATTTGCATTACACCCGGGGTCTTCATAATGGGCAGGCGATCTTGGGCATCGAAACGGCAAAATAAATAGCCGGGGAATAATGGCGCTTGCACTTCCTTAATCCGGTCGGACCAGCGCTTCCTGCACTTATAAAGCGGGAGAAACGACTCGTAGCCTTGACCCAGGAGATAATTCGCAACGCCTGCCTCATGGCGCGTCCGAACCTGCAAAGCGTACCACGGGTGCTGAGACACACCCATCTGGCTGGTTGCCTCCGCTTCGCATCCGGTTGTGAGAATTGTTCTCATATTTGTACACTCTGCTTGGGCTACCGCCATGAGAGTCACAATTGACCTCTCAACTAGATGTTTGCACGACGGATGCCACTACAAACTCTAGTCGCTCTTTTTGGTAAACCTATGAAACTTAATGCCTTAATTGTGAAAATTTTCGGGTACTCAGCCGCTCGCTGGACAGCGATTCTACAACTCTATGAACATTGCTATCCCAGAGTTCCACTTGTTTTCCCGACACCCAACCTGCTCTTAATAAAGGACATGGAGCAGATTACAAAGGCAGCCAACGTTCGGGCCGCACGAAGCCTGACAGACTCCCTTTGTTGCAGGGGGCCTTTTGGTTGCATTCGGCAGGCCAAACAGTACTCTCAGGACGGACATTATTTGACTTCTTCTTGTCCATAGCCGTATCCCGCGTGATAGTAAGATCCATAGCCTTGCGACTGTTCCACAGCATTCAGGACCACACCGACTACATTTCTTCCCTGCAATTCTTGACACGCTCGTTCAGCCGTCAGAGTCGGGGTCGAAGCGGCGCGCACTACCAGAATCACACCATCAACATGGTCGGCCAGCAGGCTTGCATCTGCCACCGGAAGTAACGGCGGCGAGTCCAAGATGACCCAATCAAATATCGGCGCGACCCGTTCCAACAAAGTCTTAAGGCGTCCGTTTAAGAGCAATTCACTTGGGTTGGCCACTTCTTTCCCGCCAGGAATGAAACACAGGTTGCCATCCTGACCGTGTTGAATAACCGATACTTCATCCGCCTCTCCGAGCAAATAATCCGTCAACCCCGGAGAAGGCGGTGCGCCAAGCGGAACGTGGAGACGCGAACACCGCAAGTCCGCGTCAATAATCAGACATCGCCGATCGGGCTGACGAACGATGGCTTGGGCCAGGTTATTGGTTACAAACGTTTTGCCTTCTGCCGGTATCGAACTGGCAATCAGCAGAGTGCGGAGCTGTTGGCTGCCGCGCAATTGGTAAAGTCGGGATCGCATAGTCCGAAACTGTTCCGCTGCATTGGCGCTTAAAGCGGGATTAGAAAAAATGTTTACATTGGGATCTGGATGCCAGTGAGGATGCGCGCACTGTTGGCATAGATCTTCAAACCGTCTTAGATTCCCGGATTGGGGAACGACCACGGTTGAATGTTTGAAAATACTCGGCGCATCATCGGATACTTCATGCGCACGCGGGATAACCTCTGTCGCCGTATTTGGTACAGACGCAGGGTTCTCGACCGGCTGAGCCGCAGCCCGCTCTTGTTCGGCCTTTTTTAACGCTTCGTGAATGCGACTCATGGTTTCCTTTCGCGCATCGTCACCGGCATAATATTCGCCTCGCGCAAACGACTGAGCAGTTCATCTAAATTCTGTAGCAACGCCTGGGCGTCTACAGCTGGTTTATTGCCATTTGAAACTCCTGCAGGAAGGATCGGTTCGATCTCATCGAGCTGGAATTCCCGCGCTACCTCTTCCACCAAATGGGCTGGAACAGGCCGCAAATGGTCCACATACGCATTGATTAAAGAATGTTCGCAAAGTAAGTTGACGACTCGAGGAATTCCTCGTGAATATAAGTGCACGGTTTGAATAGCTTCCTTGGAAAATATCGGCTCCCCATTTGCGCCTGCGATACGCAGACGTTCAGCGATGTACCCAAAGGTCTCCTCCAAGGTTAATGCCCCGGTGCGACACCTCAAAGTAATGCGCTGCCGCAGCTGCCGCAATTGCGGCAACTTCAGCTTTTCTTCCAGTTCCGGCTGGCCTGTCAGCACGATCTGAAGCAGTTTTTCCGTCGAGGTTTCGAGATTGGTCAGCAGGCGAATTTCCTCAAGCACCTGCAGCGACAAGTTCTGGGCCTCGTCTACGATCAGCACGGCCGTCTCGCCTGCCCGATACCGGTCCAGTAACCACGCATTGAGCTTGAGTAACACCTGGCTCTTGTGCCGCGTCTCGCACGGAATCTCGAAGTCAGCCATCATGAAATCAAAAAGCTGGCTGACATTAACTTGTGAATTGAAGACGAATGCCGTCGCCACCCGCTGCCCGTGTAACCAATCAAGCAAGCGGTTCAGCAGGGTTGTCTTGCCGGTGCCAACCTCTCCCGTCAGCAGAATGAAGCCTTTGCGATTCTGGATGCCGTACGTCAAGCCGGCTAGCGCTTCCTGAATTTGTTTCGTCAGGAAGAGATAACGCGGGTCCGGGTTAACGTTGAAAGGGCTTTCGCGAAGCCCAAAAAATTTCTGGTACATTTAGGTTAGGCCCTCGCTCCGACTTCTACGGAAGCATTGCCCGGTTTCTGGACGCCCGGCTGCTTCGACTTCGTGGCCAGCAATTGTTCAATCGAGGGAACCATCGCGAGCACAGGCAGTCGTAAAGCAAATTCGACGTCTCTCTCAGTTCTAAATGACGTATCTCGGGACTCCAGAAGGAACGCAATGCCGATTCCCAAGGCTAGGCCGCCGGCCAATCCCCCAAATGCGAAAGCCGGACGGTTTGGAAACGAAGGCTGATCTGGCAAATTGGCGGGATCGAGGATTTTAAACTGTTCGCCTTCTTGTTGACGTTCAAGGTCAGTCGCCATTGCGGATTGATCCCGCTTCTTCAATAGATCGTTATAGAAATCGAGCGCCGTCTGGTAATCACGTGTCAGCTCTTTGTATTGCTGTTCCACCGCGGGACTCGATTGCACGCGGTCTTGATAAACTTTAATTGCCTGCTGAATCTTCACTTGTTCCCGGGTTTTCTCGGCGATCACTTGATCTGTGGTGTGAACTTCTGCGCGTAGTTGCGCGATTTGAGCCGGTTCCGACGCCGCTTTCGACGGTTTATCATCGCTAGCTTTCGGAGTATCACTATCGGCAATCTTTTTTTGCAGCGCAGCGATCGCATTTTTAGTTTTCACCACATCCGGATAGTCGTCCGTATATCGCGCTTGAAGATTTGCCAGCTGCGTTTGCAAGGCGGTCAGCTGCGTATCCATTGTTTGGGGACTGCTGCCGCTCTGTGCCGCTTGCCAGGCACCCACTTGTTGCGCCAGCATGGACTCTGCAAAGCTTTTGTCTTGTTGCGCGCGCGCCAACGCCTGTGTCGCCGCATCAAGTTGTGAAGTCAATCCCATTAATAGATTCAGGTTGCCTTGCTCTTCATCCGGGAGCGAGCCGATGTAGTGGCTTTTGAATGCCGCCAGTTTCGAGTCCTGTTCATCGAGTTTTGCTTTCGCATCCACAAGTTGTTGCGCCAAAAATTGAGTAGTATCTTCGGAGCGCTGCTGCCGAAGGCGAATGCTCTCTTCGATGAACATGTGTGTTACGGCCGAACAAACTTCCTGAGCTGTTTGGGGGTTGTCCAGGGTCACGATGATATGAAAGCCCGGCAACTCCTGCGCCCGTGTTTCAGCCATCGGCTGAATGGGAGTTATCTCAATATCCTTTTGAAGGCGCGCTACGAGCGCGTCCGGTGGTACCCGGTTCACATCTCCCGAGTACAATCCATATTGATGGATGATGGGCTCGAGCCGCGTCCTGCTTAGGATTTCCTCCTGCATGCTCGCCAGTCGTGCATTGATTTCCGTCGTAATCACCGGCTTCACAAAGTCTGTTGGCACAGTGGGTGGCTCGATGAGTACGAGGGTTTGCGACTTGTAGCGATTCGGAAGTACCCGCGAGACGCCGTAAGCCAGCGGTGCGCCGACTATGGCGAGAACGGTTATCAGCACCCACCGGCGTTTTAAGATTGCGATGTAATCTGCTTGAGTTAATTCTCGCTGAGTCATTCCATCCTCTTTTTCCAGTTCTCGATTTCTCTTGCTACTCAATCGGGATTGGCTGTTTACGCCAGCCCACACCAAACGTGATTAGATTACGAACAAAGCTCGATCCGCATCCGGTTCCGGTGCAGAACGAAGCATTCGAATTTTGATACTGCAATTGGTAGCCCAAGTTCAAGTTCAGGGAACGTCCCCACAAACGGCTGTAATTCAACCCGGTATACCAGTAATCGAAAGGTTGATTCGAAAACTGGATCTGCGGTAACCCGCTAGTAGCCAATTCCGTGTTTCGAGAGTATCCGACGGTCCAAGTACCGCTAGAAACTCGCGATAATTGCCGTACAGCGGAGCCCGTCAAGGTGTCAGCCAGTGAGCCGGCAAACACGCCGGATCCGCCGGCCACGCCATGGCTATAGGTAGCGGACAATGCAGTCCGCTGCATTTGATATTGCAACGACGTCGCCAGATACCAATACACGTTGGTCGTGGAGCCTCCCGAAGGTGGGCCAATGGTGCCGACGCCCGTTCCGGGGATGATAGGCGTATTAATAAATGTAAATTCTGGTCCGGCTCCTATGCGGAATGCCAAGCGTCCCGTAACCTTCCGGCCGTAAGAAAACAGCAAGGTGTTCGTGTTGATCGATTCATCGAAGTTGTCGTAGCGAAATCCAGCAAACACATATGAAACTCCAAGGGTATCCTTGCGAGTTATTTGGTAGTTGTACCCGGCTTGCGCAATCAGGTCACCGTAATCCAGGAGATTCTCATTAAAAGAATGCAAAAGAGAATAACCACCCACAAATGTGAGGGATGAGCGCGGTGTAAGATACACGTCGACCTGGCCGAGAGAAGTATTGAAGAAGCGTTGCCCTTCGCTCGTGATAATCGTCTGGCCGGGGACAAGCCCTCCCAACCCCGGCTCCCCACCGGGCAAAGACACTCCCGGAAAACCACCCGATCCGAAAGCACTTTCAGGAGTGTAAGCCGCTTGCTCGATAAGTGTGAGCGCCCAACGGCGGAAACTGAGTTTGTCCACGAAATTTAAGTCCTGCACAATTCCGTTGCTGGAGCTGCCATCGTTCGAAAAAACGCCGCCGCCGATATAGCCCAATGTCATGTCAGACCTGCCCGACATCCAGCGCAGGTCGACCCCTCCAGTGAGAGAAGTCCAAGTGGTTAATCCGCTACCCGATCCCCCAACAGGAGGCTCCGTATCTAGAGTGACCCCCAGATCAACGTGCGGAGTCCAATAGCTATGGTTCGTCGAAGCTACACCGATGGTCGGGTCTTGAATGCCGGTCAGTGCGCGGTTGTCAGGCGTAAGCTGGGCCGGAGGAGCGTTCGGATCGGTATTGTCGGCTTGCGAGGCAAGCGGAGAATGATAGGCCGGGATGGGCTGGTCCTGAGTCTGCTGCTGAGCCTGGGCGGCAGACACACCCAGCGCTACAACACAGAGAACAATCCCGAAGATGTAGGCTGATTTACGCATGAGCTCTTCTATGGCACCACGATCGTGTCGCCGGCCTTTAACGAAATGTTTTGCTCCGGGCGCTTTCCGCTAATTACCTCCTTGTAATTAACTGGATACTTCTGCTGCTTTCCATCTTCCATCCTCAGAACATAAATACTCTTAGTCTTTGCGAATTGCGTGAATCCTCCCGCGCTCGAAAGCCCCTGTAGCACGTTCATTCCGGGCAACATGGGAAAAGCGCCAGGGCGTGTCACTTCGCCGAGAATATAGACGCGTTGGCTGTTTATCGTGGTGACGATCACGGTCACTTGGGGATCGGTCACAAATTTCTTCAGGCTCGTGGTGATTTGCGCCGCGAGTTGCGACGGTGTCATGCCTGCAGCTTGGACATCGTTCAACAGCGGAAGCGAAATCCTTCCATCGGGACGCACTGGAACGACACGGGAAACTTCAGGCTCTTTCCACACGCTGATGTCCAACACGTCCTGCGCCCCAATGATGTAGTTCGGGTCCTGTGTAGCGACCTTCTGGGTCGCTGAACTCGGGTCCGCACTGGCAGACTGAACTGCCTGCTGTTCACTGTTTGCGGCTTGCCCTGCGCGCGCGGGAATTACGACCGCGATTAGCGAAAGAATCATCCACACCTGCAATCGTCTCAACATCTCACTCTCCTACGTCGGCTATTCCGTTCTGGAATCCGGCAAGCCGATCTGTTTCAACTTATAGAGAAGGGACTTGTAGCTGATCTGCAATTCTTGTGCCGCTCGCTTGCGATTCCAACGGGTGCGCGCCAGCGCTTCCAATATCATTTCGCGTTCGGCCTCACGAGACGCAGCCCGGGCAGCTGCCTTTAACGAGTAGCTGCGCGTCTCACTAACCTCGGTTCGAGTCTCCACCGGTTCGGCAACCAGGTCAGGCAGCGCGAGATTTTCCGCACCGAGCGCCACGATTTTTTTCACTGCATTTTCGAGTTCGCGTATGTTTCCCGGCCAGGAATAATCCAATAACATTCGGAGTGCCCGGGGACTTAAGGAAGGGCGCGGGCGGCCAAATTCTGCGGCATATTTGGTCAGGAAAGACTCCACCAGAAGCGGTATATCCTCCTTGCGATCTCGCAGCGGAGGAAGACGCAAACACACTCCATTGATGCGATAGTAGAGTTCGCTGCGGAACCGTCCTGCCCTCATTTCATCATCGAGATTCCGATTGGTCGTGGAAATCACTCGAGCCCCAAGCGAACCTCGGCGAGGCCTAGCTTCGCCATCCGGCAACGCGTAAACGAGACTGCGCTGACAAGACGAGTCCAGTTCACTAATCTCATCGAAGAAAACTGTACGATTCAACGCTTTGACCTCTTCCGCCGATATGTCGCTTTTGCTTAATCCCAGTTCGCTCGCAAAGTTCGCCGGGTTCATCGAAGCACATGCGATCTTAACCAGTGGCTCGTCACCGTTCGCGGAAAGGTGGTGGATTCTTCGGGCGAACATCTCTTTGCCGGCTCCGCTTTCCCCCATCAACAAAACCGGTATATTGGTTGGAGCAATCTCAGCAACCACATTTTCAAGTGTTTGCATTGCGGCACACATGCCGCCTACGAAGCCCCATTCCTCTTTAAGTGAAGCGATTCCGACCCCATTGCTCGTCATAGATGTCGTTCTCATCCTCTGTCACGGGCTACCGCATGTATATGGGACTACCGTTACGCCAAGTAGTGACTGCAACGCCGTTGCCAGTGACCCAGACTGTTATGGTAGCAGGGCATTCTCGGTAAGATACTTATTTTGTTACATTTGTGTCCATTACGCTCAAATCACCTATTTCCAGTTCCTTTCTGAAATCCTAGGAATGTTCCACGAATGGGCAAAAAACTTTCCCTTTATGCCCCGTCTCCGAGAAGTTTCTGTATCAGGCGGTCCGAGAGACGAACTTGCTCCACTATGGGTCGAGCCGAAGCCTTCGAGGAGGGCTCGATACTGATGTATTTAAGTAAGTCGTTTATTATTAGTTGGATAGAGCAGATAGTGGCTGGAACGAGTGCGACATCCAACACCCTGCTAGATTGCGTTCTCTCGAAGCGATAGAATTCCGCTGATGGCCCAAGATCGCTACGAAAGGTCAAAATGAAATCTGGCAAGTTGCACTACCGATGGTTTGGCTTACTCGTAGTAGTCGCGCTAATAGCTGCGTGTTCTCGCGACCCGCAGATCCGCAAGAAGGAGTACTTCGACAGAGGATCTTCATACTTCGAGAAGGGCAAATACGAGGAAGCGATCATCGAATATCGGAATGCCATCCAGATCGATCCGAACTTCGCCGATGCCCATTATGAGCTGGCACGTAGTCTTATGAAAAAGGGAGATTGGACTCACGGTTTTCAGGAACTGACACGAACTGTCCAACTCGCACCCTCCAACCTAAAAGCGCAGCTTGACCTTGCGGAAATGTATCTTGCTAGCCACAGGTTTCAAGAAGCGCATGATCACGCGGATCTCGTTTTGAAGAGCGATCCTCACAATGCGCAAGCCGAGGTAGTTCTTTCCAATTCCGATGCGGCGCTGGGAGAATCCCAAAAGAGTTTGAGCGAGGCTCAAGCGGCCGTGCAGATGGATCCGAACCGATCCCAGTCCTATTTGAATCTGGCATTTATGTATGAACGATCCCATGATCTGGCTGCTGCAGAACAGAATTATTCAAAAGCGATCTCGCTGGATCCGAAATTCATTCCTGCAGTAATTGCGCTCGGAAATTTTTATGAGCGTCAAAAGCGCTGGCCGGAGGCTGAGAAGCAATATCAAGCCGCCATTGCTCGCGATTTAGCGAATCCATCGCCTCGCGTTGCCTTGGCCAATCTTTATCTTGCGGAAGGGAATAAGCCTGCGGCCGAACAAACGATGCAGGAAGCCAAGATCGCATTGAAAGACAATCCTGCCGGCTACCGGTTGCTCGGAGATTTCTATTTAAGCCAGGGTGAATTAGACAAAGCGGTTTCGGAGTTCAGCGCGATCCATTCTCAGCATCCAAAAGATAATGCAATCGCGGAGGCATACGTCCAACTCCTGATCCAGCAAAACCACCTGGATGAAGCTGCCAAGGTAAACGACGCCGTTCTGAAGAATCTCCCCTCGGATCCCGCAGCTATGATACTCCGAGGCGCAATATTGAATCGCCAGCAGAAGCAGGCCGACGCAATTCACGTTCTTGAACCGGCAGTTAAGAGCGCGCCCGACAATGCCGTCGGACATTTTCAACTCGGACTTGCTTACGCGGGCACAAAAAACTTTGGACAAGCGGAAACCGAGTGGCGCGACGCTGTCCGGCTGCAGCCCTCCATGACAGATGCCCATCGAGCGCTTGCGGCTCTCGCATTGCAGAATCACGATCCCAAGCTGTTGGTGGAAAGCGGCGCATCTCTAAAGTCCATCTCCCCCGGCGCCGCCGACGGATACATTTACGAAGCCGAGGCTTTTTTGTGGCAGGGAAATCAGAGCGCGGCGGAAGTGGATTTGAAGAAGGCCATCGAAGTAGCGCCACAGAATCCTTCTGGGTATATCAAACTGGGCGATCTGCGCATGGAGCAAAAGAAACCCGACGACGCTGAAAAATATTTTAATCAGGCGCTCAAGATTGATCCGTCGTCTTCCGATGCGCTTACGGGGCTCGTGAACATCGCTATTGCTCGCAAAGATCCTGTCAAAGCACTCCGCATGGTGCAGAATCAGATCGCGCTTGCGCCGAACAGCAGCCCCTTTTATCTTCTCCTCGGACAAATCGAACTCCGCAACCAGGACCAAGGAAAGGCGGAAGATGCTTTTCAGAAAGCTGTTGAACTCGACAAAAATAACGTGCCGGCGATTCTTTTGCTTGCAAGTGTCCAGGCCGCTCGAGGGTCGGTTGACCAGGCAATCAACAGTTATCAGCGCGCGCTGCACGACAATCCAGGCGATGTTCGAATCTACCTGGCCCTGGGCAGCCTGCTGGAGACGAGAAACGAGTGGCAACAGGCAGAAGATCTTTACAAGAAAGCTTTGGAAATCCAGCCGGATTACCCGCTTGCCGCGAATAACCTTGCATACCTGATGCTGGAGCACGGAGGCAACATCAACGTAGCATTTTCGCTGGCTCAAACCGCGCGCAAAGGCCTGCCCAATTTACCCAATGCAGCGGATACTCTCGGTTGGGCCTACTACCAACAAGGCGCTTATAACGCCGCAATCGAAGAGTTGCAGGAAGCCGCGAAAGGAAGCCCTGAGAGCGCGACATATCATTATCACTTGGGCATGGCGTATCAGAAGGCCAACAATCTCCCAATGGCCAGGAAGGAATTCACTAGGGCGCTCCAGATTAATCCCCAGTTAAGCCAGGCAGAAGAGATCAAGAAATTAATTGGAGCGTCCGAAAGCCCCGGCAAGTGATGTCCTTACAGCCGAGCGGCAAGCAACACAATCCTCTTATTTTGTTTTTTTAAGAATTTCTAAATGATTTTCCACCAAGTCTTCCGCCAATAGGTTTCTCGAAAGAGTCATCAAAAACTTCGGGTCTTGCTCTTCTTAATTACGTGATTCGTTAGAGATTCCTAAGCCGCATTCTGCCATCAGGTGCCCGATTATCCGCGTAGGAAGGGAGAGGATATGGACGTACTAGGACTGCAAGAGCTGCATTTTTTGATGAGAAATGTGATGAAATTTCTCACGATCTCCGGTAGCTTTACCAAGCCCAGTCCACGCTGTTTAATCCAGGTGAAACCGATGATTTTAATCCTTCGCGGCAGTCTGCCCCAACGCTCACAGACTTCGCTCCATTCTGTCAATTTTTCAACGCGCGTCTCTTGCATTTTTCGCTGCATTCCTCCCATCGGTTCCGTTTGTCAAAATCCTGACTACTACGGGAACTCAGGCCACGGCGAATAATTGCGTACCGGTTCAGGAATCGTGGGTCCAATAAAATGAGAAACCAACTTCTGATTCTCATCGCGCTTCTAGGCGTGCCGCTCGCGGCTCACGCCACAATCACGGAAGTACAACATCCGTTCACGTCGAGTACGCAATGCGGCACCTTCGGTGGGACGACGACGACGACCTGCACGCTTCCTGTCGCCGCGACTGGGACCGGGCACTTTGGCATTGTCACCGTTGCTGTGCTCTCCAAAGGAGGCTCGCCTACACACGTAACATCGATAACCGACAACAAAGGCGGCACTTGGCTTCAGCCGTCAGGTTGTTACTTTTCAGATACCGGCGACCGGGTAGGGACAATCGCCTGTGCTTACAATTTGACCTTGGCTGCCGGCGTCACTGCGATTACAGCTAATTGGGATATCTTGACCAATGAAGGAGCGCGGCTGGATTTCAGAGAATATTCTTACAGTGGAGCTTCCGTTGCTCTCGACAATACTGGACAACTCCTAAATGTGAGCACGGGTATCGTAAACCCAATTGTTTGGGCCAAGCCCTCTGGTCTTACGGGAACGAACGACGTAATCGTGCAGGCCATTGGTTCAGGTTCTGGGACGCAGGCTGGTGTCACTACCTACGGGAATCTAAACGCTACATCTTTCTATGGTTCAGCAGATCTTCTGAATACGACGTCAACTACTGCTCCGACATCCACTTCGAGTGCCCCATCGTCGTATGTCATGGCGTGGATCGCCATTAGAGAATCGCAATCAGGGCAGGAGTCCTCGGCAACAAGCATCCTGACCCAGCATTACGATACAGCTCGAACGGGACAGAATACGACGGAGACAGTGTTAACCCCGGCAAATGTTAACTCCACATTGTTCGGGAAATTATTTTCGCTGACCGTCGATGGTTATGTGTACGCACAACCGCTATACGTTCCCGCTCTCGCGATTCCGGGAAACGGAACTCACAACGTTTTGTACGTTGCTACCGAGCATGACAGTTTGTATGCATTCGACGCCGACACCGGTTCTCAGCTCTGGAAGGTGAGCTTTCTCATCAACGGCGCGACCACGCTTTCCCCCAGCGACGTGGG
>JBEKSN010000027.1:0-25850 GCA_049517055.1 Candidatus Acidiferrales bacterium
CGGAGAGAGCTCATCTGCCGGTACTCCGGGCGAAACTCGTGTCCCCATTCCGAGATGCAATGGGCCTCGTCAATCGCGAAAAATGAGATGGGGACCGTTCGGAGCCACTCGATCGTATCCGCGCGCGCAAGCCGTTCGGGTGAAAGGTACAACAGCCGGTATCCGCCATTCTTCGCTTCGCGCATGATTTCAGCCTGCTGCACGCCCGTTACGGAGCTGTTCAACAGCGCTGCCGCAATTCCCATCTGCGTGAGCTGTGCCACCTGGTCCTGCATCAGCGCGATCAAAGGCGATATTACGATCACGGTTTGCTCGGAGAGCAATGCGGCGGGTAACTGATAACACAGAGATTTGCCGCCGCCGGTGGGCATCACCACGCAGGTGTCGCGCTTTTGCAGCAGGCTTCGAACGATTTTTTCCTGCAGAGGGCGAAACGAATCATATCCCCAGTATCGGCGCAACGCGGGCAGCAACTCCATTTCGAGATTCACGCTATCAGTATAGTGTTTTTCGAAGGAGGTGGCGTCCAGGAAGACCCGGATTTCGGAAGTCTTCACTTACATCGTGCTGAAAATTGCTCAGCCCCAATGCTTAGGTTTACAATGTCTCGCGCGCTGTAACTTAAATCTTCCAGCAAACTGAGTGAGGCTATATGGAAACGAGAAATGCTAAAGATTCGGCGGAAACTAGCCGGCAATTCCTGCGCCATGTGCTCGCGACGATCGCCTACCGTGGTGGCAAGGCGATGCGCGGCGCTCCCGCCGGCTTCGCGGAATTCCACGCTTCTGATACCACTCGTACTCCCGGGCAAATTGTGGCTCACCTCGGAGATCTATTGGATTGGGCTCTTTCACAAGTCAGCGGGAAAGAGAAGTGGAGCGACTCGAAACCGATTGCTTGGGACGATGGGGTGAAGAGGTTTTTCGCCGGTTTGCAGGCGCTCGACGATTATATCGCCTCGGATGCAGCGCTCAGTTGTACACCTGAAAAACTTTTCCAGGGAGCGCTTGCTGACGCGCTCACTCACATCGGGCAAATCTCGCTGTTGCGGCGCCTAGCCGGTTCCCACGTGCGCGCGGAGAATTATTCTCGCGCCGAAATCGTTGCGGGCCGAGTCGGTTCCGAGCAAACGCCGCCTGAGAGGGAATTCAATTGATCGTAAGGCATTTTCGCTGCGTGAGATTTCCGGCGGGACGAATGAGGCGGGGAATAATTATTCAAAGCATAGAAAAATAGCCGGGGGCTTAGGCTGAGGGACCCTAGCCGCCCGGCTCTTCTCACCCATCTCCGCAGGGTCTGGGTAAGAAACTTTTAAGCGGCGGATTCGCCGTTACGCATGAACTCGTAACGCTCGATTGCAGCTGCCACTCCCACTTCGCCCGCGTTCTCGGGACTGGATCGCAGAACACGCCCGAGACATCGAACACGAACCGGGCCCGCCTGAGTAAGTTCGTGGGGAAGAGTCATTACGATCTCCACCGGCGAACCGCTGCGCAAACCTTTGGGCAAGTGAAAATAGAGGCCACGCGAACTCACTTCGCGTGATTCGGTTGCAGCCTCGCCAACGACGCTTTCATCCGTCCAACGGACGGTGAGCGGCAAGCGCATTAGAAATCTTCGTGTTGCACGTCGCTCTTTTAGAGCCACAGGAAACTACCTCCCTAAGTACACGACTATCGTGGGGCTTAGGCTCCTTTGCACCAATAGAGCGAAAGCCTCAATTCTTGACAACCTATAAGTACAAAAGTACTAGACCTAGCGAATAAACTGCACCGAAAGCCAACGTTTCGATGGATTCCAGAAGGCTCATGCAACCGGGACTTTGCGGAATGCCTTCAGGATGTCGTCTAGAGTAATCACGCCCTCAAGCTTGCTCAGATCGGCGCGGTTCAGAACCGGGAGGGCGGGCCAATCTCCCGCCCAGTGAAGCGCCTCTTCGAGCGACATGTCTCGGAAAACGAACGGCAACGGGCCTGTGGAACTGGCTTGCGCGACAGTGGAAGGCTCGGAAGCGTCGGCGGCCAGTCGCTGGAGCTCGGCAGGCTCGACGTGGTGCCATTCTCCCGGCCGCGCGCGCACGAAGCACAAATTCCCCTTTTTAGCTTCCACGCGCTTGAGCGCTTCAGACATCTTGTCGCCGGGTTCCAAGACCACGGCGGCATCAAGGCGCATAGCGTCTTCCACCGTAAGAATTAGTTGTTCGCGGCGCTCTTCGACCGAGGGCAGAACCAGCCCGTCCTGGCGCGCCAGCATGTCAAAGAGTGGAACCTTAACGTACGATCGCGAGATTCCGTAGGCGATGAGGCTTGAAATCATTACAGGCAGAATAGCCGTATAGTTTCCGGAAAGCTCGATCACCATGAAAACTGAAGTGATCGGCACGCGCAGAAAGCCGGCGAAAAACGTGCCCATTCCAACCAGCGCAAACGTACCGACCGTACCCGGAAGACCAGTAAAAAAATGCTGTTCGATTGCACCGACGGCGGCGCCGAGCATGGCGCCGATGAACAGGCTCGGTGCGAACATTCCGCCCGGGGTGCCGCTCAGAAATGAAAAGCCAGTGGCCAGGATTTTTAGCGCGGCTAAGACCAGGAGCAGCTTCCAAGCGAATTGTCCGTGCATCGCTTGGTCGATGATGGGATAACCCGCGCCCATCACCTGTGGCAACTTTATACCGATTACGCCGATCAGCAATCCCGCGACGGCGGGCTGAAGATGCTGCGTCCAGCGAGGAAGGGATTGGATGCGAGGCCGCGCGTAGGACAGCCACTTCAGGAAAACCAAAGAAGCTAGCCCGCCGACGATTCCGAGCGCGATGTAGGCCAACAAGTCCACAGGCTTGGCTACGCGAAAGGGAGGAACCCTGAACATCGATTCGGGTCCAAGAAACGCGCGCATGGTCATTACGCTTGATATGGCGGCCAGGACGATCGCGCCAAGCACGCCTGCGCTCCACGTTCCAATCACCTCTTCGAGAACGAAAAGCACGGCGGAAATTGGCGCATTGAACGCGGCGGCCAGACCTGCAGCCGCTCCTACCGGTGCGATCAAGCGGACTTTCTCCTGCGACAAACGCAACCGGCGCCCGATGAGCGAAGCGATCCCCGCGCCCATCTGCAATGAGGGATCTTCCGGCCCCAGCGATTGTCCACTGCCAATCGCCAAGGCACAGGTCACAAATTTGCCGATGACCGTGTTGAACGGAATGTAACCGTTAGAAACGTACACGGCGGACTTTGTTTGATTCACTCCGCTGCCACGCGCGCGGGGAAAAGCGTAAATGACGAGGAACGCCACGACCAAGCCACCGAGGGTCGGAGCAAGAACGACCCGCAGGGTTGAGGGAGCTAGCGAAGAGCCAAGCAGTTCGATTTGCGTCCACTCGATTGCGATTCGAAAACAGACCACGGCGAGGCCAGATAAGATGCCAATCAGTACAGCGAGAAAGAGAAAAAACTGATCTTCCCGCATGGTAAAGATGCGATGTGTCCAGGTTTCCCACAGAGCGCGAAAGCCGGAAGCGGATTTTGCACTCGAAGTTGCGGCTGACAATGGAGCAGAAGGGGCGGTCGAAGCAACACCGATGGGTTCAGTCACTGGGCTGGGACTCCGCGTCTGCGCCCCAAAAGCCAGAGCGCGCGATCGGCATCTTGCGGGTTTCCGCAGGCGTCAGCGGCGGCGTTTTCCATTTCGAAAACGTGGGCCATCACGTCCTCAATGGTTTCGGGATGCTTCTCGATGTATTGCAAACTTCCTCTTGCTTCTAATTCTTTGCTCTCGGCGAAGGTTTTTTGAAGCGGCGTTTGCGGCGGCGTTACCGATAGCGATTGGCCTTCTTGGCCGGCGCATGCCTGCAGGCGCTTGCTGGCGAGCGATAGCGCGTCGGCTGCCTTGCGCGCCTTATCTTCGTGAGAAAGACCCGCGACAAACGGATTCACGGCGTTAACCTGCCGGGCGGTCTGATACATCTCGACGATATCCGGAGCCTCGCGTTTCTCTTGCGGCAATCGGTCGAAATAATCCAGCGCAAGATTATACTGGCCGAGTTCGAAAGCGGATATCGCAGCGCCGAGCAGTGCGTCGGAGTCCTGATTGTTCGCGGAAACCAAGGACTGAAAACCGTCCAGCGCCCGAGGCCAGAGTTTGGCTCGCAGCAATAAATTCCCCACAATTTTGCGGCGTTCCGGGTCATCCGCCGGCGTGTTGTCGGCGAGGGCAATGATTTCAGGCACGGCCTGCCGTGCTTCCCCGCGGTTCAGCAAATATTCGGAAAGTTCCCGGCGAACCTGCCAACGCATCGCGATCGGATCATTTTCCCATTCGCCGTATATCGCGGCGTGGTAATAGCGAATCGCTTCAGAGGTTACACCTTTGTGCGCTGCGATCCGGGCCAAGGCCAGGTTCACGTCTCCGCTGCCGGGGGATTCCGACAAGAGGTTCAGCAAGTACGAGCGGCCTTCGTCACCACGCCCTGCAGCAGCCAGCGCCTGCGCCAAATGGAATTGAAATTTCGCGTTGCCGGGAGAATAGACCAGCGCGTTGCGGTAGTCGATTAGAGCGGACTGCACATCGGCCGCCTGAAAACTGGTTTCGCCTTCGGCAAACCAGTTGTCGGCTAAGACGTGGATTTTCTTATGATACATCCGGGAAATGGCGGCGGTGGTAAGGACGAACAAAACGAGCAAAACGATGCAACCGAACAGAACCGCTTCGCGCGAATAAATTCGCGGGCTTTTCTTTCCTGGCGCGCCGGTAATTGCCGTGGAACTCACTCTGGATTTCCGGATGAAAGCATACCTCAATTAGCGCGTTCGATGCAGACAGCGTTTGAATACCAAAGGCGAAAGGTGGAAACATTTTGGTTAAGAAAATTCGTGGCGACGGGAAATATCAGGCTTGGTCGATCAGGCGGTGGTGAATTGCGTAGAGGGCGAGTTCGAGGCGGTCGGAAACACCGAGCTTATCAAAAATATTATGAAGATGGTTTTTCACCGTCTGTTCGCTGATGAAAAGCTTTTCGCCGATCTCGCGGTTGCGGAAACCCTGGGCTACGAGCTGAACGATTTCTTTCTCTCGTTCACTCAGGAGCGGCTTTTCGCGGCGCTGGCCGGACTCCGCGGACTTCTTAAACGCATCGATCACTTCGGCGGTCATGCGGTTGTCGAGCCAGATCTCACCGTCGAAAACCTTGCGGATACTTTTCACCAGCAAGTCGCTGGCTGACTGCTTCAGTACGACCCCGCGAGCACCAAGGCGCATGGCGCGAACAACGTCGCGGTCATCTTCGGCTGCCGTAAGCACGATCACGCGCGTCGGCAGAGTCTCGAAATTCACTTCCTCGAGGACTCCGAGGCCGTCTTTTTCCGGCATGCGCAGGTCAAGCAGAAGGATGTCAGGCTTGAGTTTCGCCAGCATCTTAACGCACTCATTCCCGTTCGAAGCCTCGCCGACAATTTGGATTTCGTCGGCCGCTTCGAGCAATTTGCGCAGACCATCGCGAAAGATAGCGTGGTCGTCCGCTACCAGGATGCGAATCACCTGTTTCGCTTTCGTCATTTTCAATTTAGTGGGATTTCTACCGTAAGACGCGCCCCGTGCCCGGGATTCGACTCCACCGTTAGCGTTCCCCCTACGCTTCGTGTTCGCTCTTTAATCGAAATTGGCCCGAGACGCAACCGGTCCAGCTCTTCGCTTGTGAACCGCCCAGAGAAACTGAAACCCCGGCCGTTATCGTCTACAACGAGAGAGACTTTCGCCTCGTCTTGCCCTAGTTTTACCACGACGTGGCTGGCCGACGCATGCTTTTTTACGTTGTTAAGTGCTTCCCTGTATATCTGGAACATCTCGCGGCAAATGCGGTCGGGAAGACGCAAGTTGCGGTCTTCGATGAAGAGATCGACGGCCAGGCCGGATTCATTGCGATAACGTTCCGCAAAACCAAACATCAACTCCCGCATATCCGCGCTTTCCACGCGTATTGGCCGCAGGTCGGTCACCATTCTGCGGAGCTCTTCGCTCTCTTGCTTTACGGTGGTTTGCAGCATCTCGAGCTCCTTGCCCGCCTGTTCGGGGGTCCACGGAAATTTGCGGCGAAGGACGTCGAGCTGGATATTCAAGCTCAGCAAAGTTTGGAGGATTCCGTCGTGCAGGTCGCGCGAAATTCTGCTGCGTTCTGATTCCACGGCCCGAGCACGCAAGTGGCGCAGGCGAAAAACATTTTCCAGGGGAGGACCGATGTGCCGAACAATCTGTTCCAGCCAGTGCAGGTCGGCGGGTGCGAATCGCTTGTCCGGATTTATGAGCAGCACACGTCCGGCTGGACGGCCACTGGCATCGATGGTCACCGCCAGGAGCGACCGGGCCCCAAACTCCTCGCGAGTGGAAGGCGGAGGCGCGAGCAGGTTTCGAACTCGATGGCCGGTACGCCGATCCCATCCAAAGCCGCTATTTTTGCCGTCTTTATATTCCCAGCACAGGGACACCTCCATGGCGTCGGTAAGGAAAGTATCGGAGCGCGAGGGCGATACAGTTTCCGGACCGGCCGGCTCTCTTTCCGCAGCGCGAACTTTCCACACAAAGATCCGTTCAAGTTCATCATCGCGAATTGCCAGGCAGGCCTGCTCGCATCCAAATTCGAGAATCAACTCGCCCAGCGCCTGGCGAATCGACTCGGTTAAGCCGCGATCGAACTGCAATAGCTGCGTGACCTTTTCCAGGAACTGGCGACGTTCGAGGTGATTTCTTTCTCGCGCGCCCAGAAAACCCATTCCCAATCCCGAAACCAGAGTAACTAATCCGATCGAAAGCCAATGCCAAAGCCCGCGCCAACTAAACGTCTCGGTTGCAGCTACGCGCAAAATAATAGCTACCGACGCCGCGCTCACGAGGCCGAGCATTGCGCGCATGTTTCCCCGGGTGGCCAGAGCAAAAACCACGAATAGGAACAGAAACCAGGACGCGGAAACCGATGGAGTGAGGATCAAAAAAATGGCCAGAACCGCAACATCGGCGGCGAGCGGAATCTGAAAATGCGCCTCGCCGACGATTCGCTGATAGAGCACGACCGCCAACGCGACGCCAAGATAGACAGCGAGAAACAGAACCGAGGCAGGCCGTTGCGTTCTGCCAGGCATTTCGAGCAGAGCCACGAGCGCAAGCGCTACGAGGATGGATCGAGCCAGGGTGACCTGGCGCTCCAGATACGATCGTTCGGCGCTATCGAGAGGCATCGTGGCGGGCGATTCTCCAATCAAGTTTAACAAGCGGACGTTGCAAGCCGGACAGAGCGCGCACGCGCCTGTATGCTTATGGTAATCGCGCTAACACGAGCGAATGGCAGGGACTGAATGAATGCTCACAGGAAACTCGGCCACACACGATTTGACAATTGGTGCATAATCGTTCGAGAAAGTGGAAGCGAGGCGGGGGACGCCGGCTTGGCAGACCGATATACTCGAAATGAAGTTGGGCGAATCTTGGGGCTTGAGGAGGGGCGTCTTCGTTATTGGGAGCGGCTGCAGCTTGTGCGGCCCGAAGTGCGATGGGGCCAGCGGTTCTATAGTTTTGGCGACCTGGTTGCACTGCGGTCGATCCAACGGATCACGCTAAATCGAGTTCCCGCGCGGAAATTGCGGCGCACTGTTGCGCTCATCGAGCAGCAATTTGGCGGCTATTCTCTGCCTCTGCAGCAACTTCGTCTCGTGGAACTGGGGCGCGATGTTCTCGTAGTTCCTCCCGGCGCCGAGAGACCTTTTAATCCCTTCCTGCAGCAGTGGGCTTTTCCATTCGATATTCCGGCGCGGCCCGCGAAATTGCATTCGATGGCCGGCCCGACGCCGGAAGAATTCTTCGAGACCGCGCTGAGTTGCGAGACGAAGCAAGACTTGCTTCCACAAGCAATCGAGAATTATCTGCGCGTGGTGGAACTCGCGCCGGATTGGATTGAAGCGCACATCAACCTCGGAGTCGCGTACTACCAGATGGGCCAGCTTTCCGATGCCCGTGCGGCGTTTGCAGCGGCGGTCGCGCTCGATCCTTTAAATGGCATCTCGCGTTACAACCTCGGTTGCACTCTTGAGGAAATGGGCGAGTATGACGGAGCCATCGAGCATCTACTGCGCGCTGCTCGCGCGATGCCGGCTCATGCGGATGTACATTTCAACCTTGCATTGGCTTACGAGAAGAGGGGTGAGCGTCGCGCGGCCCGCGATCAATGGACGCTCTATCTTCGTCACGCGCCAAACGGCACTTGGGCGGAACAAGCCCGCGCGCGGCTCAGGCGGTATTCAGCGCGTCGAAAAAACGCGATGCCTATACCCTTCCGACGTCCCAACTAGCTTCATGCAGTCACTCCCTTGAAAGGAATGCTATGACACGTGTGGTGACTTTGTCAGTTTGCGCTACTCTGTGGCTGGTGACATTTGCAATGTTTTCCAATCCGCAAAAGGTAAATTCCGATGCGCGACCCTCCGGGGCTTCGCCTGCGCAGAAATTTGCGGAACTGAGCGATCAATTCATGAAGGATTCTTTGGCGCTCTCTCCCACGAGCGCTTCCGCGGCCGGCTATCACAAGCACGTGGACCCAAAAACCGGCAAGACAATCGAGCTGGATGCTTTGCTGGACGATATGAGTTTGGAAGCCATGGCGGAGCAGCGCGCGTTTTATCAGCACTGGCGCGAACGATTTCGCAACGAGACGCCGGTTTCTGCGCTAGATGCCCAGGATGCAGCGGACTGGCAACTGATCGACGACCAGATCGGGCTCAACTTACTCGAATTCGACAAAATTCAGAACTATCGCCACAATCCGACAGTTCCCGTGGAACTGATTGGAAACGCGCTCTTTCTGCCGCTGACGCAGGATTACGCGCCACTTGACGTTCGCGTCGGACACGTTCTTTCCCGAGTGAGCGCAATTCCGCGACTTTTAACGCAGGTAAAGCGGTACCTCGGCGATTCAGACCCCATTTTCATCACGACTGCGATTCAGGAGAATGACGGCAACATCGACCTGATCGAAAATATGATTGCCTCGGAAATCCCGGCCGGGTCGCCGCTGAAAGCGGAGCATGACAAGGTTGCACCGCCGGCCATCGCCGCTCTGAAGGATTTTTCTCAGTGGCTGCAAAACGATTTAGCCAAGCGGCCTTCGCATATGGCTTGGAGGCTAGGCAAGGAATCCTACGATCAGAAATTCAGGCTGGTGATGGAGACGGAGGTCACTCCCGAACAGGTGCTCGCGGATGCTGAAGAGGGATTGAGATCGGTGCGCGCCGAAATGCTCGATCTGGCGCTGCCCATGCACGCAAAGATGTACCCGGATCATACCGATCACTCCGACCTTGCTATACACGAGCGCCAGAATTTGATCATTACGGAAGTGTTGCGCAAGATTTCCGACGAACATCCGCAGCCCGGCCAGTTGCAGCAGACCATCGAAGCCGAGCTCGAAGGCATCAAGAAGTTTATACGCGAGAAAAAGATTGTATCGCTTGGCACGCGCGACAATTTGAAAGTGATTCCGACGCCGCCTTTCGAGCGCGGCATTTATTCGGTGGCGGGATTCCACAGCGCGCCGCCACTGGAGCCTCAAGCCGAAGCGGAATACTGGGTGACTCCCATCGATCCGAAAATGCCCGCGGACAAAGTGGAATCGAAGCTGCGCGAGTACAACAATTACACGCTTTATTGGCTGAGCATCCACGAAGCGCTGCCCGGCCATTACGTTCAATTCGAGCATCTGAACAATATTCAGCCCGAACGGCGCAGGCTGCTGCGCTCGCTATTCGCCAACGGCGCTTACGTGGAAGGTTGGGCCGAGTACATCGCGCAGGTAATGATGGACGAAGGCTTTCTGAACAACGATCCGCGATTCAGAATGGTGATGCGAAAAATCCGCCTGCGATTGCTGGCCAATGCGATTCTCGACGTCAAGATGCAGACCATGGGAATGACCGACGAGCAGGCCATGGATTTAATGACCAAGGATGCATTTCAGACACAAGCGGAAGCTGAAGGCAAGCTCGTGCGAGCGAAGCTTAGCTCGACTCAGTTGCCGACATACTTTGTGGGTCTGCGCGAATGGCTTGCATTCCGCAAAAAGTATCAGGCGGAAGCGGGGAAGAATTTCGATATGCTGAAGTTTCACGACCTCGTGCTCGATCAGGGCCCGCTGCCCGTCCCAGTGGTGGAGAAACTCGTGATGCCTACGGCGCATCAGTAACATTCACTCTCGGACAGTTTTTTCGCCCTGTTACCCCACGCGCCGGCAGTCGGGAGCAACCCTGGGGCAAACTAGGCCTTCCAAGCATGGGAATAAAGAAGGGGTGCGAATGTTTGCAAAGATAGTGTTCAGGCTGTCTGTAGCGCTTCTCATTTTGTGCAGCGCCCCCGTTTCAAACACGAGTGCGCAAACGCCTGCTGGGGAAGCTGACCGCAAGCCGGTGATCGTTGAGTTGTTCACCTCTGAGGGATGTTCCACGTGCCCGCCCGCCGATGAGCTATTGCAGAAGTTGGAAGCGCAACAGCCCGTCGCCGGAGCCGAGATCGTTCCGCTGGAAGTGCACGTGGATTATTGGAATCATGATGGGTGGAACGATCCATATTCTTCTGCGGAATGGACGGAGAGACAGACCGTTTATCGGACGATCTTTAACCAGACGGAATATACGCCGCAGATGGTTGTGGATGGGCAGAGCCAATTCGTGGGAAGCAACGGACGGCAAGCGCTCGCGGAAATCGAAAAAGCGGCACACCGAGCGCAAACGGATGTCGCGATCAATTCCGAAAAGGCTGATGCGCACGGCTCGCAGCGGTTCACTGTGTCGGTTGGGAAGCTTGCGGGAAACACAATCGGAGATGTTGCGGAGGTCTGGGTGGCAGTTACGGAAGATGGCCTGCAATCGACGGTGAATCGAGGAGAGAATGCGGGACACGTCCTGCATCACACTGCGACTCTGCGGTCGCTGCACAAGGTCGGGACTGCGGATGTAAGCGCGCCGTCGGTATCGTTTAAGGGTGATTCTCGAGTGAAATTCGAGTCACACTGGAAGCCGGAGAATCTGCACGTGGTAGTTTTTGTACAAGAAAAAAAGAGCCGTAAAATTCTCGGCGCGACTTCCGCGAAAGTGTCGCAGTAATGGATTTGAAATTGGTTCGATTATTCGATGCCATGAGCATGATGGACATTCCTCCGCTATGAAACAGATCTGTTACACATACTACGAGAGTCCCATGGGCATGATGCTGCTTGCGGCGGATGATCGCGGGTTGCGGCTGATCAGTTTTGCGTCGGGAAAGCGGCCTGAGCGCCCGCAATCCGCCTGGCATAAGGATAGTGCGCCCTTCGCCGAGACGATCCGCCAGTTGCAGGCTTACTTTCAAGGAGAGTTAAAAAGTTTCGATCTGCCACTGTCGCTTGAAGGCACCGATTTTCAACTCCGCGTTTGGCATAGCCTGTGTGAAATTCCTTATGGACAAACAATTTCTTATGGTCAGTTGGCTTGCCGCGTCGGAAATCCGAAAGGCGCGCGCGCGGTGGGTTTGGCCAACGGCTCTAATCCAATACCGATCATCGTTCCTTGTCATCGCGTCATCGGGAGCAACGGCAGCTTGGTGGGTTACGGCGGCGGCCTTTCGAACAAGAAGGCGCTACTTCACCTTGAAAAGCAGCATGAGTTCCTGCCGTTCGACGTAAGTTACCAAAAGTCTGTCTAATTTGTTTCGCTACACTCCGGCAGAGAGGCGACCGTTAAATGTTGGCAGATTTCTTCAATATCGCTGAAGTACAGAAACGGCGCGAACAAGGCGGAAAGCCCTATTTGGAATTCCTGCGTGTCCCTGCGATGAGTGCCGGTATCTACGCTCTGCCAACGGACGGGAAAGATTCTCAAAGCCCTCATAAAGAAGATGAATTGTATTATGTGGTTCGAGGGCGGGCTCGCATGCGCGTCGCGGCCGAGGAGCACACTGTGACTGAAGGCAGCGTAATTTTCGTCGCAGCGGGAGTACAACACTACTTCCATGAGATTAAAGAGGAATTGATCGTGCTGGTTTTTTTCGCCCCTGCGGAGAGCTAGTCTGCAGGAGCACTTCGGAATATTTCCCGAGCCGCATACATTAGTTTTTGAGAGTGGCGCCGGCCATCCGCGTTAATGCACTTCATTCGATTTCATGTTGCTTCCCGCCGAGGCGATGTGCAATAAAGCTGGCCAATGGCGTTTACGCTGCTCGATTGGTCCGCGATTATCGGTTATCTCGCAATTACTCTTATTCTCGGGCTCTATTTTCGGCGCAGTTCTACCAGAAGTTCGGAAGATTACTTCGTGTCCGGACGGAAAGCGTCGTGGTGGCTGGCCGGAACGTCCATGGTGGCCACGACGTTCGCCGCGGACACGCCACTGCTTGTCGCAGGCCTCGTTTACACGCAAGGAATAGCAGGGAATTGGATCTGGTGGGCTTTTTTGCCTTCCGGGATGATGACTGTGTTTCTGTTCGCCCGCTTGTGGCGCCGCTCGGGATTGATGACGGACGTGCAGTTCGCGGAGATGCGATATTCCGGCAAGCCCGCCGCGTTTCTTCGCGGGTTCCGCGCCATCTATCTGGGACTGTTGATGAACTGCCTCATTCTCGGATGGGTCACCAAAGCTATGATCAACATCGTGGGGACGACTCTCGGTCCCACGATGCAAGGTTGGCGCTTTCTCGAAGTTTTTTCCGGCGCGCTCAGCCGAGTTTTCGGGCCGGTGTTCTCCGGGCCGGACGGCCAAGCTCTGATTATCTGCATTTTCTTTCTGATTCCTTTCACCGGATTCTACGTTTCTTTAGGCGGCCTTTCCGGTGTGTTGTGGACCGACATGTTTCAGTTCGTCCTGAAAATGGGAATTGTGATTGCCATTGCGTACTACGCCGTGCGAGCCGTGGGCGGGATGCAATCGATGATCGATCAGATTGGCGCGCTGCGCGCGACAAATGGAGCATCCGATCCGCTGGCATTTCTGCCGGACTTTTCGCGCGGTTTTGCGACCGACACTTTGTGGACGCTGCCTGTCATCACCTTCGCTGTATACCTGGGGGTGCAATGGTGGGCTTTCTGGTATCCCGGAGCCGAGCCGGGCGGCGGCGGATACATCGCGCAGCGCATTTTCAGCGCGCGTGACGAACGCCAGGGATTATTTTCGGTGCTGTGGTTCAACATTGCGCATTATGCGCTTCGTCCTTGGCCCTGGATTCTTACGGCCCTTGCGGCCATCGTTCTCTACCCCGGCCTTCAGCATCCGGAGACGAGTTATATGATGATCGTAAACGATCATGTCCCGCATGCGCTCCGAGGCATCATCGTGGCGGGTTTCCTGGCCGCGTTCATGTCCACAATCGCGACGCAGCTAAACTGGGGAACGTCTTACATCGTGGAGGATTTTTACCGGCGTTTTCTGGTTCGGCACGCTTCGGAGCGCCACTACGTTCATATTTCGCAACTCGTGACGGTACTGCTGGTGGTTCTCACGGGATACGTATCGGCACAGTTGGCTTCGATCCGTTCTGGATGGCAAGTGGTGTTGCAGGTCGGTGCGGGAACCGGCAGCGTATATATGCTGCGCTGGTATTGGTGGCGCATCAACGCCTGGAGCGAGATTTCCGCGATGATTACGGCGCTCGTTTTCACACTCACTTTGCATTGGGAAGCGCTGGCTGAGGCGATGGTCGGACGTCCAACAATTTTCACCGGGTCCGATACAGTGCTGTTCGCGAAAAATGTTCTGGCTACAACGCTGTTAACAACGATTGTGTGGGTGGTCGTGACTATGCTGACGAGGAGAGAGCCTGACAGCATTTTGCTGTCGTTCTATCGAAAAGTACGGCCGGACGTCGCGGGCTGGAACGCCATCGCCACGCTGGCCCCCGAAATCCCGAGAACGCACGACATTGGGCGGAATCTTTGGTGCTGGATTCTGGGCTGTGTGATGGTCTACAGCGCTCTATTTGGGGTTGGTAAACTGCTGCTGCACCATCGGCTGTTGGGGATATTTCTGGTTCTGATCTCGGCGGCATGCGCCTGGCGCATGGCTAAAGAGCTAACCTGCGGGCAAGGCGCGCTGGAAGTCGCCTCTGTGACAATCCAAGACGCTGGGAAACGGGCGGGAAACTAATTCAATAATTCTTTTCGAAAAATTGGTCGGGGCGTGGAGATTTGAACTCCAGACCTCCTGCGCCCAAGGCAGGCGCGCTACCAGGCTGCGCTACGCCCCGACATAATTGAGTTTTATTCTAGCTTAATTTGCGAATTTCTGGACTGCGAGCCGGTGGCACGCAGGGCGCCCCGGCAAAATGCATCCGGCTCGCTTGAGCTTCAGATATTCACGGGTAAAAGTTCTGCGCTCGTGGTCTATTTGGACACCTGCCTGCGAATCCGCTTGTCCTTGCATCAGGCTGGTATAGAATTAAATTCCCTTCCAAAAAATCGGCATACGGCTACAGGCTGCCCTCTTCAGCCTTCTGGGTCGTGTCCCGAATAGAATTTTCATTCCCAATCTAGTGTGAAATGAAGAACAACTCTCTGTTCCATGGAAAGCGCAGCTCGCGTTCGGGTTAGGGACTTTCGCCCCACTGACGGTAAGTATCCAGTGAGGCAATCGATGCGCGCGGTCCATCAAACAGGTCATTGAACACCTGCTCACATTGCTATGGAAGCAGCAAGGGAATCTTGATGACAGCAGCGACCCGAGACATTGGCGTGCGCAAGGCTGCGGAAAAGCACCTTGCGCAAATGGAGGGCGGCCGCCGGCTGGCGGAGGAGGCGCTCCGAGAAAGTGAAGAAAGATATCGAATGCTCCTCGATGGAATCCAAGACTACGCAATTTTTATGATGGATCCTCACGGTCAGATTGTCAGTTGGAATGCCGGCGCCGAGCGAATTAAGGGTTACAGCGCTGACCAGATTATCGGTCAAAACTTTTCCCGCTTCTTTCCTCCGGAAGATATCAAGCGGGGCAGGCCGGAGGAGATACTCCGGATGACCGCCGCAAGCGGCCGGCACGAAGAACAAGCCATGCGCGTCCGCAAAGACGGCTCACGATTCTTAGCAAGTCTGACATTCACAGCCTTTCGCGACCCAGCCGGCAATCTGCGTGGGTTTTCGGAGTTCAGCCACGATCTTAGCGAGAGCGAAGAGTCGGGGGCGAAGTACCGGGGGCTATTGGAGGCGGCGCCGGACGCGATGGTGGTGGTGAATTCGGACGGCGCAATCGTCCTCTTGAATCTTCAGGCGGAGAAACAGTTTGGATACCGCCGCGATGAACTCGTTGGCCAGAAGGTAAAGAACATCATTCCGGAGGGGTTTGCGGAACGGCTGGTCGCGGACCGACTCCGATCCGCGGAAGACGCGCTCGCACAACAGATCGGTACCGGGATTGAACTCACCGGGCGGCGAAAGAATGGAAGCGAGTTTCCGATCGAGATCATGTTGAGCCCGCTGGAGAGCACGGAAGGAATCTTAGTGACCGCTGCAATCCGGGACATCAGCGTGCGCAAGGACGCGGAAAGACATTTGGCGCAGATGGAGGGAAGGTATCGCGGGCTGCTGGAGGCGGCTCCGGATGCGATGGTAGTGGTCAATCAAGCCGGACAAATCGTTCTGCTAAATGTGCAGGCGGAGAAGCAGTTCGGGTACCGCCGCGATGAACTCGTAGGACAGAAGGTAAAAAACATCATTCCCGAGGGGTTTGCGGAACGTCTGCTCGCGGACGCTCTCCGATCCGCGGAAGATGCCCTCGCGCAGCAGATCGGTACTGGGATTGAGCTCAATGGACGGCGGAAGAATGGAAGCGAGTTCCCGATCGAGATCATGCTGAGCCCGCTGGAAAGCGCCGAGGGAATTCTGGTGACGGCTGCGGTCCGCGACATCACCAAGCGAAAAAAGGCCGAAGCGCATCTTCTGCAAAAGGTTGAGGAATTGAACAGATCGAATGAGGAATTGGAGCAATTCGCCAACATCGCCTCGCACGATTTGCAGGAGCCTCTGCGGATGGTGGCCAGTTACACGCAACTTTTGTCCAAACGATACAAGGGAAAGTTGGATTCCGATGCCGATGAATTCATTTCGTTCGCAGTAGATGGGGCCAGCCGCATGCAGCGGTTGATCAAAGATCTGCTGGCCTATTCGCGCGTGGGCACGAAAGCAAAAGATCTCCTCGATACTTCCAGCGAAGAAGCATTGCAACAGGCGCTGATAAATCTACGTGGCGCCGTCGAAGAAAGTGGCGCGCTAGTGACGCACGATCCCCTTCCGATCGTCCTAGCGGATGAGACGCAACTGATCCAGTTATTTCAGAACCTCGTTGGCAATGCCATCAAGTACCAAAACCCCGGAATTCCCCGAGTTCACATCTCTGCTGCCAGGAATGGCGAGAAGAGATGGACGTTTTCGGTGCGGGACAACGGGCTGGGAATTGACTCGCAGTACTTCGAAAAGATTTTTGGTATGTTCCAGCGCCTGCACAAACGCGAAGAGTTCGAGGGCACCGGCGTGGGCTTGGCCATCTGCAAAAAGATTGTCGAGCGTCACGGCGGCAGCATCTCGGTCGAATCACAGCTTGGGCACGGTTCCACCTTTTGCTTCGCTTTGGGCGAAAGTGACAAGAGCCCCTCGAAGCCATCGGAGGAAATGGCATGCCCATAGAGGTTCTGTTGGTTGAAGACAGTCCTGGGGATGTCCGGCTGACGCAGGAAGCATTCCACGACGCGAATAAGTCTGTTCACTTACATGTGGCGTCCGACGGCGTGGAGGCCATGGCCTTCCTGAGACGCGACGGGCCTCACATCCATGCTCCTCGCCCGGATCTCATCTTGTTGGATCTAAATCTCCCGAAAATGGATGGTCGCGAGGTTCTTGCTCTCATCAAAAGAGATGAAAACCTGCGGACGATTCCGACAATTATCCTCACCACATCCGAGGCCGAAGCCGATATTGTGAAAAGCTATCAACTCCAGGCGAACTGCTACCTCACCAAGCCGGTGCAGTTTGATGCGTTCGAGATTCTCGTGAGGAGCATCAATGATTTTTGGCTGACGAAGGTTAAATTGCCACAGCAGAGGCAAAGTGGATGAGCAAGAAATCGATAAAAATGCTTCTCATTGTCGAAGATAATCCCGGAGATGCGCGTTTGCTTCGTGAGATGTTCAACGAGCAGGGCTCACATAACACTGAACTGACGCATGCGGAATGCATGAGCGAGGCCGAACAGCATCTCGCGGAGCGAGCGTTTGACGTTGTCGTGCTGGACTTGGGGCTGCCAGATGCACAAGGACTGGAAGCGGTACGGCGGGCCCACGCAGCCGCACCGCGCGTGCCGCTGGTGGTACTCACGGGTTTGGATGACGAGTCGCTGGCAGCCGAAGCCCTCCAAGAAGGCGCGCAAGACTATCTGATCAAAGGCCAAATCGAGACCCGCGGGTTTCTACGCTCCCTGCGCTATGCCATGGAGCGCAAGACCATGGAAGAAGCGTTGTTCGTGGAAAAGGAACGCGCCCAAGTTACGCTCAACTCCATCGGCGATGCCGTTGCTTGCACGGACATCGCGGGAAATATCACCTTCCTCAATCTCGTCGCGGAAAAGATGACGGGCAGTTCGCGGGAGGAAGCTTCCGGCCGGCCCATGGCCGAAGTCTTGCAAATCCTGGACGCCGCGAGCCGCGAAACTATCTCCAATCCGATGGAGCTGGCAGTTGCGAAAAACCGGACCGTGCATCTGCCGTTGAACTGCGTGCTCATCCGGCGAGACGGATTTGAAATTCCGATTGAAGACTCCGTCTCCCCCATCCACGACCGCGAAGGAAAGGCCACCGGAGCAGTAATTGTTTTTCGCGACGTGAGCGTAGCCCAGGCAATGGCGTTGCAGATGGCTCACTCGGCTCAGCATGACTTCCTGACCGGTTTGCCAAATCGAATGCTGCTGAATGACCGGGTAAGCCAGGCGATCGTTTTAGCGCACCGTCACATGAAAAAAGTCGCGGTGCTGTTTTTGGACTTGGATGGCTTCAAACACATCAACGATTCGCTGGGGCATCCGATCGGCGACAAACTTCTTCAATCCATCGCGAAGCGCCTGGTGGATTGTGGTCGGAGCTCGGACACGGTGAGCCGGCAGGGCGGCGATGAATTCGTTGTGCTGCTTTCAGAAGTGGAACAGTCGGACGATGCTGCCATTACAGCGAGAAGGATGTTGCAGGCGGTGGCGGAGCCCCATTCCATCGGGCAGCACGATCTTCACGTCACAGCCAGCATTGGCCTAAGCATCTATCCCGACGACGGCCTCGATGCCGAAACCCTTATCAAGAACGCGGACACCGCCATGTACCAGGCGAAAGAAAATGGGCACCAGAGTTATCAGTTTTTCAAGCCGGCCATGAACGTCCGGGCCGTGGAACGGCAATCTATCGAGGAAAGTCTGCGGCGCGCCCTGGAACGGCAGGAATTCGCGCTGCAGTACCAGCCGATAATCAATCTAGGGACGGGAGAGATTACCGGCGCTGAAGCATTGATACGTTGGACCCATCCCACCCGAGGGCCGGTCTCTCCGGCCCAATTTATTCCCATCGCGGAAGACTGCGGCCTGATTCTGCCAATTGGCAATTGGGTCCTGCGTGAGGCGTGCAAGCAAGCCCAGGTTTGGGCGCATGCAGGCCTGCTGCTGGCTACCATGGCGGTGAACATCTCCGCAATCGAGTTTCGGGACGAGCACTTTCTGGAAGGCGTCTTCGGAATCCTGGAAGATACGGGTCTGGATCCAGGGTCGCTTGAGCTAGAGCTGACCGAAAGCGTTCTTATGAAGCGTGCGGAGTCCACGGAATCAATCCTCAAGGCACTAAGGGCGAGAGGAGTACAGGTTGCGGTCGACGATTTTGGCACGGGTTACTCGAGCTTGAGTTACCTCAGAAAGTTTTCGATCGATGCGTTGAAGATCGACCAGTCGTTTGTCCGTCAGATCACCACCGCTCCCGACGAGACGACCATTGTGACCGCGGTAATCAGCATGGGACGCAGTCTTAAGTTGCGAGTGGTTGCCGAGGGCGTCGAAACGCAAGAGGAGCTCGCATTTCTTCAGGCTCACCAATGTGATGAGGCGCAAGGATACTTTTTCAGCCGGCCGTTGCCTCCGGAACAATTCGCTAAGCTGCTTGCGACCGGAATATCACAAACAGTCCTCAACTGAAAGCTTCAATAACATTCTCCGGATCCTCTTGGATGAGTGCGTCTCGGAGCAAGCTGAAAGCATCTACAATAGGGATGAAGTTACAAACCCAATTTTCCTGCCTAACTGAATAAGCGCCTAACCTAATGACATTGTCAGCACAGTTGTTTTGGCTGCTCATCATTGCGATTCCGATTGCGTCCGTCGCGTGGACCATTACGCATGAAGAGATATTCAACGAACCCCGCAAATGGTGCGAACGGAATAGCAAGGAATGCCGTTCTCTTTTACAGCGAAAGTTTTTCTACCTCTTCACGTGCGAGTACTGCTTTAGCCATTGGGTGACGGCATTTTTTCTCATCATCACGCGCTTCAAGCTGCTATTTCCGGATTGGCGGGGTTATCTCATCGCAGGCTTCTCGCTGGTTTGGGTCGCCAACGTGTACATGAGTTTTTTCGCCAGAATTCGCCTGGATGTGAAACGCGAACGCGTTGAGATTTCCGCTGAAGAGAAAGCTCTGGAGCACGACCACAACGATTCAAACAAGTCGGGTTAAGACCGACAGCATCCCCCTACAGGTGAGCATCTTCGAAGAGATCACTCCGATTCTTCTGGAACGCCTTCATGTGCCCAGCAGGTCGGAGGCGCCAAACTCAAACGGTTTTATCCTTCGAGTAGCACAGCGGCTCGAGATTGCACTCAATGCATTTGGGCTTGCGCGCATGGCACACACGCCGCCCGTGCCAGATTATTTGGTGGGAGAACAGAATCCACTTTTCGCGAGGAAGGATATGTATCAAATCCTGCTCCACTTTTTTCGGGTCAGTGTTTTTTGTCAGGTCGAGCCGCCGCGATACTCGAAGCACGTGAGTATCGACAACCACGCCTGAAGCAATTCCGAACGCCGTCCCGAGCACGACGTTGGCGGTTTTCCGCGCCACTCCCGGCAGTTTCAGCAACTCCTCCATCGTCCGCGGCACTTCGCCGCGCAATTCTTCGACAATCTGCTTGCTTGCGCCCATGATGGATTTCGTCTTATTTCGGAAAAAGCCGGTCGGCCGGATGTCCTGTTGCAGTTCTGCCGGACTTGCATACGCGAACGCTTTCGCATTCGGGTATTTTTGGTAGAGCGTCTGCGTCACTTGATTCACGCGAACATCGGTGCATTGTGCCGAGAGTATGGTCGAGATCAGAAGTTGAAAAGGATTTTCATGCGTGAGGGCGCAATTCGCCTCGGGGTATGCTTCATCCAGTTTCCGAAGAATCGAGCGAACACGGTCGGGATTGGTACCGCGCATCCCGCTGCCGCGGCCGGTGGCTTTCGCGGAATCCGCCTTCGCAGGTCCGCGATTGCCAGCAGGTTTTTTCTTAACAATCTTCTTTAGTTTTTTCTGCATCAAGCGGAAAACTATATCATGGGCGGGCGAAGCTACGACCCCCAGCACCTTTGCGCACTCCGGGGACTTTTACACCGCGAAAAAAAGGTTCTGCGCGAACGGCCATTCGGAGTCAGCCCATTGCCCGGCGCAGCGATATCCTGTACGTTCGCCCATCTGGGGGACTTCCTGCGGATTATATTTGTGGGAGCTTTCCGTCCAAATTGTCTCGCCTTCGCGCAAAAAGAAATTGAATCCCGCTTTGCGAAGCGTGACGCGCTGCCATGTTGTTGAGCGAAGATGCATTTCCACGCGCCGCTCGGATTCGTCGTACCGGACGGTGTGCTCGATGTGTGAGAGATCGAAATTGCCGTCCAATTCGCGATTAATCCGCGCGAGCAGATTCTTGTTAAATGCTGCGGTAACGCCTGCCGCGTCGTCATACGCCGAAAGCAATTGCGGTACGGACTTTTCAAGGTCGGTCGCGAGCAAGAGGGCATCGCCTTCCCGCAACACGTTGCGAACGTCGCGGAGAAATTGATCTCCAGCCGGCCGGTCGAAGTTTCCAATCGTGCTCCCGAGGAAGAGAACGAACACATGTTCACCATCTCGGCGGCGCGCAGCAACTTCCTGTAAGCCGTCCAAATAAGCTCGCTCAAAGCCGACGATGCTCACCCTGTCCATCTCGCCGAGTTCCTGCTGGCACCGGTGAAGCGCGGTACCCGAAATATCGATGGGGTAATAGTTAACGCGCTGCCGCCTCGAAAGCGCTTCAAGCAGAAATCGCGTTTTTTGGCCGCTGCCGCTGCCGAGTTCAGCAACCACGAACGGGCCGTTAAGACGAGAAATGATGTCGGGCGCGTAGCGCTTGAGCAGCCGCATCCCGGCGCGGCTCAAACCATACTCGGGCAGCAGGCAGATCACGTCGAATAGCGCCGAACCTACTTCATCGTACAAATATTTTGAAGGCAGTTCTTTTTGTCCCGGCTGGCCCAATCCGACGACTACGTCCGACGAAAATTCGGCCAGGGCCTGGCTGGCAAGAAGGGAAGGCGTCAATCGCGGAGCAGTTGCCATCGTCTATTCCTCCACGCAACGGAAGCTGGAATACGCGTACGGATAATGTGGCTGGAACCAATTCCGGAAGGATCGCCGCACCATACAAGTATCAGTCCGCGCCGAACCGCCCTTCATCACAAAATGTTTGCCATCGAAGAAATCGGCCGAGTAGCCGGGGTAGAAGGGAAACGGTTTGAATCCGTTCAACGGACCAAAAGGCGTTGCAGTCCACTCCCAGCCATTGCCCAGAAGATCGAAAACGCCAAATGCGCTGGCGCCCGCGGAATGCGCGTCCACCGGGGTGGGATCCCATCGCTGATGATGGAAATTCCCGCGATAACCTTCCGGTGGCGCATCGCCCCATGGATACATTTGCTCGCCGCCTTCTGGGGTGCCATAAGCAGCGCGGTGCCACTGCGCCTCGGTCGGCAATTTCTTCCCAGCCCAGCGTGCGAACGCCGATGCTTCTGCGTAGCTCACATAAACGGGCCATGATTCCGGCAGCGGCATACTTCCAAACATTGCGCGATATTCCCACCGCGTGTCCGCGGCCGATGCAGGGGAACTTGAACGAGACAGCCAGAAATTCGGATGTTCCATACGCTGTTGAATCTTCCAGGCCCAGTCTTCCGCGGTCCAGTAACCAGGATCGTCATAACCGTTCGCCTGGACAAATTTCAGATATTGTCCATTGGTGACCGGGAAGGCATCAATCGAGAAGTTCGGGACAAAGATTCTCTGCGTCTCGAATTCATTGTCCCAGCCGAATGATTCCCCCGGATTGTTTCGCTGGCCCAGGGTGGCAGTGCCGGAAGGAATCAGCGCTTGTCTTTGTTCGGGCGCAGGACTTGGATCGGCGAATGGCGAAGGCTGCGGCGTTTTTCTCTCCAGCGGCAGACTGTGTAAAAGATAGGCCAGGGTTTCGGCGTGCATCAGCCGATGCTCGATCGCGACATGAAGAAGCGTTCCGTCTAGGAGCGCCGGGTCGCCGGATCGGAGTGCACTTCTGTCGTGCAACCTCGCATCCAATCTTTCCCGCACGCCCCGTTTGTATTTTTCAACATTCGCAATATTCGGCCAATCTCCAGGGACATCCGTGGGCAAACCGCCGCCCACCGGATCGATACCGAACGCGAAAAGCTTATCGAGCGTGGCGTCCTGCGGTTCCGATCCCAACGGCCCGCTCAACAGATTTTGGTCGAACGCTTCAAGATGTCCGAGATAAAAAATCAGGCGATGACGTTCAGGCACGGGCCGATCGTAAAAAGAATTGGGCGGCAGCAGATTAAAAAGACTGTCCGTGCGCGCGCGTGCTTCTTCCAGCCGGGCAAGAAGAGACGGCTGTAGTGCGATCGCGGCGCGCGAGGCTGCCATGGAATCACCTCGGAAGAGAAAAGACGAGCTTACTTTGTAGCCCCGTCGGCTGTGCGAAAGCAAGCATATTGACGGAGCAGATAGGTTAGATGCAGCCGTCGCAAAAAGGTGGCAACTTAACTCCCCTCCACCAGTGACAGGATCTTCCTGAAAGCCTTACCACGGTGGCTATAAACGTTTTTCTCTTTGCGCGTGAGTTCAGCGTACGTGCGATCGAGTTCCTGAAACAGAAAAATCGGGTCATAGCCGAACCCATCTTTGCCGCGCGGCTTCTCAGTTAGCAGACCCTGCGCGAAATCGGAAGCGATGGTGAGAACCCGGCCTTGCCTGGCAATTGCCGTAACGCAAATAAACTTGGCACGCCGCTGATCAGCAGTTTTTCCCGCCATCTCTCCGAGCAGCTTGCGGATTCGGTCCTCGTCGCTTGCGTTTGGTCCTGCATAACGCGCGGAGCGAACTCCGGGCGCGCCATTGAGCGCCGGGACTACCAAACCTGAATCGTCGGCAAGGATGGTTGCGGTGGTGAACCGGCTGTAGTGAATTGCTTTGCCCGACGCATTTTCAGCAAACGTCGGAGAGGATTCGTCGAAGGCTTCGATCTCCCTGAAATTTGGCATCTCATCCAACTCGACCCCGGCATCGTTGGCAAGCTCCCGGTATTCTCGCAATTTGCCTGGATTGGATGACGCTAAGAGGAACTTCATGAATACGGTACCGCCGGCATGCAGCGCCGCTACCGCGCATGACCCGCAAAGTTCATGTGCAGCAATTCATTCTGCGCCTGCGTAAGTTTGCGGATTCCGCCCGCGGCCAATGCAAGCAGCAACTCCAGTTCGCGCTGCGTGTACGGACGTCCCTCCGCGCTCGCCTGCACTTCAACGAACTCTCCGCTGCCGGTCATCACCACGTTCATATCCACTTGCGCGCGAGAATCTTCTTCATAGGCGAGATCGAGGAGCAATTCATCTTCCACGATTCCCACACTAGTGGCCGCCAGCGAATCCTTCAGCGGCACTCGGCGCAGCATTCCACCCGCGACCATTCGTTCCAGGGATAGAGCCAGCGCGACAAAGGCTCCCGTAACCGAGGCAGTGCGCGTGCCTCCGTCGGCCTGGATCACGTCGCAATCGATCCATACGGTTCGCTCGCCCAACGCTTTTAAATCCGTCACCGCTCGCAGCGTTCGCCCGATCATCCGTTGGATTTCCAGCGTTCGGCCCGATTGGCGTCCGCGGCTGGATTCCCGTGGCGTTCGGTTCTCGGTCGAGCGCGGCAGCATTCCGTATTCACCTGTCACCCAGCCCTTGCCCGAACCTTTCAAGAACCCCGGCACACCGTCCTCTACCGTCGCTGTTACGATCACGCGTGTCTGTCCCGCTTCAATCAACGCGCTTCCTTCCGCGTGTGGAATAAAGTCCGGCGTGATTTTCACCGGCCGCAATTGATCGGCGGCGCGTCCGTCTATTCGCAAGATGAAATCTCCTCTTTGAGATTGAAAGCCAGGATGGCTGGGACCTGCGCTAGTAAGTTTGACCACTGCAGGGGCGAGTGTCAACACATCGCGGAAACAAAACTAACCCATGCGCTGGTATCCGTAGAACTCAATCCTTTCAATGGTTTTGGTGCGAGAGGTCGTACGAGGACAGTCTCACTTTTTGTTGCTGCGTTGCGCCGCAGCGCTCGCAGGTGACACCGGGAGTCGAGCGCTCGGAGGGTTTAGATCGAAAAAGCCGGTCAAATCGATGTGCCCGGCCAGAGTGTCCACCTCCTGGCCGTGAATCAAGATTTTCAGGCGGCTGAGTCCCGGGACATTATTTTCCAGCGTAAGCCGGATGGAATCGACGGCCATTTCCTCGCTCAATATCCCCGACGGTGTTTCCGAAGCCAGCGCATCGGAAAAGTCCGCGATAGCCGTACCGTCCGGGAGCACATAGAAGCCGAGGAGCACGGTGTCCGCGGGAATTGTGCCTTGATCTGCGGCGGGCGGGTTTTCGATGAGCTCGTTCAACACTTGCTTGGCGCGCTGCGCGGGGTCAGCCGAGAGAGCCATGGCCACCTGCACGGGCGCAACTCTGTCGGGACCTGCTGCCCAGTAGATTCTTGTTTGGACTTTCGCGTCGGTCGGCGTCGAAATCCCCGGTGCCAGAAGTTCGCGTCTCGCCTGCTCTTCGGTCGTCGTACCTTGGGACAATCCCTGGAGACGCCGATGCAAGCCGCGCAGACTGATCAACCCGATCAGCACAGCTACGGCCAAAATCGCCAGCGTGATTCTCAGGTTACGCGGCATTATCTCGCCTCCGGAGCGGCCGTCGAGCCGGCAGGCGGTCGCGAGGCAACAATCGCGTGGACGATCGCGGTGGAGATCGGCGCCGCCATTGCCACCAGTTCGACCGGATCGGAGACGGTCACGCTCGAGATTTCGACTGCAACCGCCGGCGCCCCCACGGAGCGCAATACTCGCACCGGCACCGCGGAAGACGCGCTTGGAGACCCCGGAAATCGTTGCGCCAAATCTGCCTGCAGCACGTCTGCGAGGCGATTACTTGCGTCCCGGTATGGACGCTGCGCCTCCTCCCAAGCGACTAAGCCCGGTGCTCTTGCTTGGCGAGAAGGCGTAGAAGGTGCGCTGGTATTGGAGCCGGCTGTGGTCGGAATGATGTCCGGGAACTGATAAAAATAAGCGCGGGCGGTGTGAAGCGCTCCGGTGGAGGAAATGTGGAAGCTGACGAAAATCACATCGCGGTAGGAATTGGCGAGCGCCGCACGATCATCGTAGGACGGGTCTGAGTCGTCGTTTCGCGTCATTACCACTCGAAAACCTTCGCGCTCCAGCGCGAGACGCGCAGTTCGTGC
>JBEKSN010000028.1:0-25569 GCA_049517055.1 Candidatus Acidiferrales bacterium
CACGTTCCTCCGCTCACTGCGGGTCAAAAATTCAAGGTTGCGACGCGCTCTGCATTCGACTACGTCCAATATCCCTGGTATGCCGCTCTCGCGGCGATAAGCCAGGCGGAGAACAGCGAACCCGCTTACGGACAAGGTGCGGAAGGATACGCCAAGCGGTACGGAACGGCTTTCGCCGACGGCACGATCGAGAATTATATGGTCAATGCCGTTGTTCCCGCCGTCATGCGCACCGATCCTCGCTATTATCAGTTGGGGAAAGGAACTTTTGTGCACCGCACCGGTTACGCGTTGAGCCGCCTCCTCATTACGCGTACGGATTCCGGACACAATACCTTCAACTATGGCGAAATCTTGGGGAGCGGGATGGGAGCGGCCATCTCAACCTATAGCTATCATCCTGCAGCCGATCAGACTTTTTCGAACACCGCCTCGGTATGGGGTACCCAAGTGGCTTACGACGCTATCAGGATCGTGCTAAACGAGTTCTGGCCGGACATTCGCCGCCATTATCACAAAGACAAGACCCAGCCGCAGCCCTAGTTAGGAAAAGCTCATCGTTTCAAAGACTGATACCAACGAAGGAATAATCGCGTCCGACGAAAGCCTGGTCCTGCGATCTCTCACTGGGAATAGTGGTCGGGGATGTTGTGCGAGCAAAAAAAGAGAGCGCTGGACGAGTCACAAGCCTTCGTCGCAGCGCTCCCCGATATTGCACTTCTTTGTCTGTTAGTTGTTCGGATTTGAGCCTGTCGCGTTCGAGAGCACCGGCACGTGATGCCGGCTTAGCAGCGTATGCGGTCCGCCGTAGATAAATTCCAGCGCAAGGTTCAGACCGCCCTGAATCAGCAGGTTGTAATTGCCCATCCGGAAGCCGTCCATGGCATCGTAACGGTTCGGAAACCACAGTAATGCAGCCGCTTCGGTACCGGCATAGGGAGCCGCGATTGCCGAAAAAGACAGCACTCGATGCCCATCGTCGCCTCTGCGCGCTGTAACAGTTGAAATCAGTGCATGCTTCGTTCTCGCAAAGATACCGGTGCATTCGCAGCGGTAGTAAATCGTATCTTCATGCAAGATTTCAGCCATGGTATAACGAGCGGTTTGCGTAACAAGGTTGATTCCAAAGTCGCTTCCGAATCGAGCTCCGTAGGAATCCCAGCCCTGTCCCCAATCCGGCGGGATGCCTGCCGGGTTATGCGAGTTACCGGCCGTGTCGGCTTGTTGAATTGCGGCAGTCGCGGCGGAGCCGATGAATGCGTATGGACCAAACGCATCGAACGCGAAATTCCGTAGTTTCTTACCCTCTGACGGGCGCTGGTACGACGTCAGCCCGGGCTGCACATTCGAAGTGCTCGACGAAGAGGGCGGGGCACTTTGCGGCGGCGTTTGCGTCTGACTCGGACTCTGAGTTGACGTGCCGGATCCGCTCGACGACTGCGCCTTTGCCAACGGCTGATTTACCAAGAACAGCATGATCGCAACTATTAAAAACCCGGCTCGACACATCTTCATCTCTTTAAACTCCTTTAATTTAGGGCAACTCTGGCGGGGAACCAGGCGAACAGCCTACAACGAAATAGCTTTTCGTTCACTCAAAAAATTCATAAAACGTCACCCGGTTGACTTCGGATGCCGTCTCCCCTAACCTAACTCGATTGCGTGCTCGCGTGATGCGCTAAAGTCCACGCACCGTTCCAGTTTGGAGCAGAAAAGAGCCAATTATCCTATGTCAGACCAGAAACTTCCCACCCGAGGGGAGGATTATTCGGAGTGGTACAACCAGGTGGTTCTCCGTGCCGAGCTGGCCGATTATGCGCCGGTGCGCGGCTGCATGATCGTGCGGCCTTACGGCTGGGCCCTATGGGAAAACATCACGGCGGCGCTGGACAGCCGGTTCAAGGCTACCGGTCACGTAAATGCGGCCTTCCCTCTATTGATTCCGCGCAGCTTCATCGAGAAAGAAAAATCGCACGTGGCCGGATTTTCACCCGAGCTTGCGGTCGTAACCCACGGGGGCGGCGAAGAGCTCGAAGAGCCTCTTGTTATACGTCCGACTTCTGAAACCATCATCGGTTACGCGTATGCGAAATGGATTCAGTCTTACCGCGACCTGCCTGTACTCATCAACCAGTGGAACAGCGTGGTGCGCTGGGAGCTGCGAACCAAGCTATTTCTCCGGACGCTGGAGTTTTTCTGGCAAGAGGGCCATACCGCGCACGCGACGTTCGAAGAGGCTGATTTCGAGACGCGCCAGATGCTCGACATCTATACGGACTTTGCCGTGCGCGAAGCCGCAGTCCCGGTGATTCCAGGCCGCAAGTCGGATTCCGAGCGCTTCGCGGGGGCGGACCAGACTTTCTCCATCGAAGCCATGATGGGCGACGGCAAGGCCCTGCAGGCCGGAACTTCCCACAACCTGGGCCAGAATTTCGCGAAAGCGTTTGAGATCCGCTATCTCGACAAAAATGGCGTGCACCAGCATTGCTGGACCACCTCGTGGGGTCTCTCAACCCGCTTTATCGGCGCCATTATCATGGTACATGGAGACGATCAGGGGCTGATTTTTCCACCGCGTCTCGCTCCGTTCCAGTTGGTAATCGTGCCCATTTATAAGACGGAGGACGAAAAGTCGAGCGTCCTGGAATGCGCTCAAAAATTACGCAAAGAGCTGGTGGCGGCAGGCATCCGCGTAAAAATGGATGAACGCGAAGGAGTCAGTCCCGGTTTTAAATTCAACGATTGGGAAATGCGCGGTGTGCCGCTGCGTCTTGAGATCGGCCCGAAAGACGTGGCCAAAGGCTCGGTGGTGCTCGCGCGCCGTGACCGCCCCGGCAAAGAAGGAAAGTCTTTCGTCTCGCAGCAGGGTTTGGCCGCGAGCGTCTCGCAGTTGCTTGAAGAAATTCAGAAGTCGCTCTACGACCGCGCGATGGCCTTTAGAAACGCCAACACATTCGAAACCGCGACCTACGAAGAGTTCAAGAAAGCTGTAGAAAAGGGTTTCGCCTTTTCCTGGTGGTGCGGCCGCAGCGAATGCGAGGCGAAGATTAAAGAAGAAACCAAAGCTACCATGCGATGTATTCCCCTTGACCAACCCGGAGGAACCGGCAAGTGCGTTCACTGCGGTGAGGTTTCGAAAGAGAAGGGTATCTTCGCCCGCGCATATTAAGCCTGCTGGCCTTAACCCCGGCGTTTACTCATTCCGTACACCGTTTGTTCACCACCCCTATCCGCCGGGAACACAGTGCTAGGATAACTGCACCGATGGGGTTCAATCCCGCGGAGGTATTTCAACTGTGAAGGCGCAAGCCATGCGGGCCAAAGAGCGCGGCGGGTCAAAGATCAATTTGCTGCTGACCCTGCTCATTTTGGGATCGATGATCTTCGTGGGCGTCATGCTTGCTCCGCCATACTTCACGAACTACCAGCTTCAGGATGCCATGAAGACGGAGGCTCGTTTCGCCGGATACAACCGGAAAACCAACGACGAAATCCGCGAAGACATTTGGAAGAAAGTACAGGAACTCGGGGTCCCGGCCAAGCGCGACGACATCCACGTATCCAATGACAACAACACGGTTCAAATAACCATAGACTACACCGTTCCAGTAGACTTGAAATTCAATCAGTTCACTCTGGAATTCCATGCCCACGGGGACAACCACTCGCTTTAAACCGCCAATCTAATATAGTGGAAGTCGGGAATGTAAGCCTTGGAAGCATCGTACTGACTTGCGGACTCTGGATGGCTTCAGCCGCCCCTTTCAAGCTATAGCGGAGAAACCGATTGCGGATTCGAATTGCCCCAGGATTCTGGACCTCCCGGGCCGGCATCGCGGTGCTGGTTGCGGCTTTAGCTGTGTTCGTCGCAGCAACGTCAGTTTTCGCGTATTACTACATCCAGTTCGGCCATCTGATCGACCAGCGCCTCACCGGCCAGATCTTCCAGAATACCTCCCGCGTTTATTCCGCTCCCGGGCACATTTACACCGGCGAAGAGCTGCGGCCCGGCGACCTTACCGAATATCTTCTGCGCGCCGGTTACCAGGATGGCGAGGTTCCCGGGGCGCCCGGGCAGATTCACGTGAAGGGCAACACGGTTGACATCAAGCCGTCCGACCAATCCTTCTTTCATGGTGGAAACGCGTTGCGCGTGGTCTTCACCGGCCCGTCCATTTCGCGGATAACGCAAATTCCCGACGGGGCCGTGCGCGACGCCGCCGAACTTGAACCGGAAGTGATCACCAATCTTTTTGACAGTTCCCGCGAGAAGCGCCGCATCGTCCGCTTCGACGATTTGCCCAAAGATATGGTGAACGCGGTCCTCGCCGCCGAAGACAAACGCTTCTTCGAGCACGGAGGTTTCGACATCGTTCGCGTTCTGGGCGCCGCGCTTGCCGATTTGAAGATCGGCCATCGCGCGCAAGGCGCCAGCACGATTGACATGCAGGTAGCGCGAAGCTTTTTCTTTTCCACTAAGCGCGAGTGGCGCCGCAAGGTGAAAGAAACGCTGATGGCTTTTGAAATCGACCAGCGTTTTTCGAAGCAGCAGATTTTCGAGTTGTACGCGAACGAAATTTACCTGGGTAATCGCGGCAGCTTCGCCATTCGAGGATTCGGCGAAGGCGCTCAAGCCTATTTCGGCAAGGATGTTCGCGAGCTGAATCTCGCGGAAATGTCCTTCCTGGCGGGAATTATACGCGCGCCGAATCGTTATTCGGCCGCCGAGCGCCACATGGATCGCGCCATCGAATCGCGCGATCGCGTTCTCGCGCAGATGGTCGAGAACGGCTACGTCACCCAAGAGCAGGCCGATGGCGCCAAGAAATACAAGCTTCACTTCGTGATCGGAGGCCTCGGCAGCAGTTCCGCGCCTTATTTTGTGGATATGGTGAAAGACCATCTCCTTGAGCAATTTTCCGAAACCGACCTGCAGACGCAAAGCTATCGTGTTTACACCACGCTCGATCCCGACCTTCAGCGCGCCGCGAGCGCGGCAGTCGATGCCGGAATGGTCGGCGTGGACAAACTCCTGGAGAAGCGCTACGCGGCTTGGAAGAAAAAGGGTCAGGCCGTTCCCACGGTGCAAGTGGCGCTGGTGGCGCTCGATCCGCATACCGGAGAGATTCGCGCGTTAATCGGCGGCCGCAACTACGGCGAAAGCCAGCTCAATCATGCCCTGGCTCATCGCCAGCCGGGTTCCGTCTTCAAGCCCTTCGTATATGCCGCCGCGTTCTCGAACGCGGCTCAGGGATTGACGCCGGTCGTCACTCCGGTTACCACCGTGCAGGATGTCCCCACCACCTTCGATTTCGATGGCAAGGAATACACTCCTGACAATTATGGCGAAGATTTCTACGGCACCGTCACCGTGCGAGATGCCCTGATTCATTCCCTCAACGTCGCCACTGTGCAGGTGGCCCAGCTAATTGGTTATCAGCGCGTTGTGGATGTCGCCCGGCAAATGGGGCTGGGCTCCAACATTCAGGCTACTCCCGCCGTAGCTCTTGGCGCGTATGAGATGACGCCCGTTGATGTGGCCGCGGGTTACACACCTTTTGCTACCAACGGCCTTCGTTCCGAGCCCATTTTCCTGCGCAGCGTGCTGGCCGCCGACGGCAGCGTGGAAGAGTCCGCTGCCCCGCGTTCGCGCGCGGTTCTGGACCCGCGCGTGGCTTTCCTGGTGACCAGCCTGATGGAGGACGTCATCAATCGCGGAACAGGCGCGTCTGTGCGCGCATTGGGCTTCACGGCACCGGCGGCAGGGAAGACCGGGACTTCGCGTGATGGATGGTTTGCGGGGTTCACTTCAAATCTCTTGTGCGTCATCTGGATCGGGTTTGACGATAATCGAGATTTGGGATTCTCAGGCAGCCAGGTGGCCGCTCCTCTTTGGGCGGATTTCATGAAGCGCGCGGTTGAATTGCCTCGCTACCGCAACACACAGCCATTCGATCCTCCCCCCGGCGTGATGGCCGAATCCATTGACCCGCGTAGCGGACAACTCGCCACCCCCGCTTGCCCGGAAACGGTTACCGAGTATTTTGTGTCGGGCAGCGAACCCACCCAATACTGCGAGCTGCATGGCAGCCATTTAGCGCAAACTCCCGGCACATGGCTATCGCATTTATTCGGTAAGAACGGCGAACCCATTCCGCCGCCTGCCAATTCCGCGGCTCAGCCGCCCGCAGCGGCAAACCCGGCCGAACGGAACTCTCCCGCCGACGCCGAAAAGAAAAAGGGGTTTCTTGGCAAGGTTTTTGGTATATTTGGATCAAGTAAGAAGCCTCCGGATAACCCAAAGCCACAACCGTAGGCCAGGCGCGGAAAAGGAGTTGGGCAATGAGTCGAGTGACTCTGTTTGCCATCCCGCTGGTGCTCCTCGTCGCGTTGTCAAGCCACGCGCAACAAGTACCCGTTAGTTACTCCAAGTCGGCACAAGCCACTGAAAATTCGGCCGTCAGCCCCTCTGGGATGACTCCGCGTCAGATCGCCGAGATGCAGGCCGACATTCTGATGGCGCGCAAAGAATTTTTGGCGGCCGCCATTGCTTATTCCAAAATTCTCGAGACCGAGCCCAAAAACGCTCAGTTGATGAACAAAGTAGGGGTCGCGTTCCAGCAACTGGGCGATCTGAACAGAGCGGAGCGCTACTACAAGAAAGCCATTCACGCCGACAAAAGCTTCGGGAGTGCCATCAACAACTGCGGCACGGTTGAGTACGAAAAGAAACATTACGGTAAAGCGATCGCCCTATACAAGAAGGCCTTGGAATCTCACATGGAAATGGCCACGCTTTACAGCAACCTGGGCTACGCCTACTTTGGCAATAAGGAATACCCGCAGGCCATGAACAGCTTCGCTCAAGCGCTTGTGCTCGACCCGGGAATTTTCGAAAAAAAGGGAACCAATGGGGCCATCGTTCAGCAGCGATCGGTCACTGACCCCGGACTGTTTTATTTCTTCGTTGCCAAAACGTACGCTCAGCAGGGAGACGCCGAGCGCGCGGCGCATTATCTGAAAATGGCGCGCGACGACGGCTACGACGGATTCCTCTCGGCGCAAACGGACGTCGCCTTCGCCCGCGTGATCAAAGATCCCCGCGTCCAACAGGTTTTGCAGGTGCCTCCGTCTTACGCCGGCCCGGCGAAAAAGCAGGAGCCTAACTAGCCTCGCCCAGCGCGCGCACCATCGTTGGGACCGGCCGCGAAGATTTGAACAGCCTCTGAACTCGGACAGGGACGCGATTCACTGACGAAGGCTCCCTACTTGTCACTTCCCAAGCCTTTTGCCTCCACGTAAACCAAATCGTAAACACTTCCGTTTCCGTTCGTTTTGACGCTGGCAATATGTTGCATTTCCTTGGTACCGGACTTCAGAACGGTTTCGCCCTTCTCAGGGTGGTCCGAGTCGCAGTCCAATCCGTTCGAAGATTTGTCTTTCTCCACTGGCGTGGCAGAGTCCGAACAATTCAAAACCTTCCCGTATTTTGACAATGCTTTGCGGTAGAACGCCGTAACTTTCCCGGGCGCGTCATCCGACTCCATTTTAAGCACCACAATCTTGAATCCGGACGATCCGCCCCACGCGCCGAGTTGCAAGGCTGCGCTATCGTCGGAATCGTCTTTGTGTCTCCTCGATCCGGGATACACCGGCAAGCCAACCTCTTTCGCGCTGGCGTTTTTGCTCGCGATAAATCCAATGCTATCGCCGTCGGATTTGTTCGCGTCCGAATCTTTCTTGTCCTGCGCAACCGCGGGCAGTGCCGCCGCCGCAAATATCAGCCCCAGCGCAATCGCCGGAACCACTCGGCCGCACCATCCCAAACCAGTCAGCATTCTTCCGAAAATAGATCTCCGCGCTCTCATAGTCGTCTCCTCACTCCGTCAATGGAGGATACGCCACGCTAGGCCTTAAAGTTCCATGATCCCCATTGGGACCTCGCCCGCTTCACGAATGTTGCGGAACATTCGAAGCCGGACTAATTCTGCTGCTATAATAGCCGCCGGAATGGCTCTCCGTTCATTTCGCTGTTTGATTCTGTTTGTGTGTGTGGCTGCTGGATCGTTCCTCATCTTTAGCCACAGCGCTGTCGCCCAATCATCTTCCCCTGTCGGATCAGCTTCGGCCGCCGCTTCCAATGTCGTTGAGCTTCACATCGATGGCGAAATCGAGCCCATCCTCGCCGAATACATCGTCCGTGGAATCAGTCAGGCCAATGACCAGCACGCGAGCCTGGTCCTGATTACAATGAACACCCCCGGCGGCCTCGATACTTCCATGCGCTCGATCATCCAGGCCATCCTGCGCTCGAACGTGCCCGTTGTGACCTATGTGTATCCCACCGGCTCGCGCGCTGCCTCCGCCGGTTTTTTCATTCTGCTTTCAGCCGATATTGCCGCCATGTCTCCCGGAACGGAAACGGGAGCCGCTTCTCCGCTCATCGAGTTGGGTGGCCAGCCGGTTCAGATTGACGACACGTTACGCAAGAAAATCGTGAATGATGCCACAGCGTATCTCCGCGCCTACACCAGCAAGCGCGGCCGCAACTCCGATCTGGCCGCCACCGCGGTAACCGATGCAAAAGCCTTCAGCGACAAGGAAGCGCTCGATGGCAAGCTGATCGACATCGTCACGGCGTCACGCGAAGATCTGCTTGCGAAGCTTGATGGCCGTTCGATTACGCGCTTTGACGGAACCGCTGTGCAACTCGCGCTGCCGCATCCCGTAATCACGGCCTTGGACATGACTTCGCGCGAGAAGTTTCTTTCGCGCATCGTTCAGCCCGACGCATTTTTTATTCTATTGATCATCGGCGTTCTGGGCCTCTATGCCGAATTCACGCATCCGGGAGCCTTCGCTCCTGGCGTGATGGGTGTGATCGCGCTGGTGCTGGCCTTGTTCGCCATGCACATGCTGCCGATTAACTTCGCCGGCTTGTTGCTTATTGTCGTGGCGCTCGTGCTTTTTGTCCTGGAAGCCAAGTATCCAACGCACGGCGTCTTGGGAGTAGGAGGAGTTGTGGCCATGGTATTGGGCGCGCTATTTCTAATCGACTCGCCGCTCACGGGAATGGGTGTGAGCCTCGGCGCGGCTCTAGGCGTGGCCATTCCTTGTGCGCTCATTATCATTTTCTTGATGCGCCTGGTCCTGCGCTCGCGCACCTGGAAACAATCCACCGGGAAAGAAGAATTGATTGGCGAAGTAGGGGAAGTGACCGAAGCAGTGGAACCCCCCGAAGTGGGAATGGTATTCGTTCATGGCGAGCTCTGGCGGGCGGCTGCGCGTGGCGGGGAAGAAATTCCCAAAGGCGCGCGCGTTCGAGTAAAGAAAGTTGCCGGGCTCACGCTGGAAGTCGAGCTTGTGAAGACGCCTCAATCGGCTTCTTCTTAACAGATTCACGCGAGGAGGCAGCGAATGGAATTTCCGACGATCCTCTTGGGATTCGCCGTGCTTATTTTTATTTTCTGGCTGGTGAATTCCGTGTACGTCATCAAGGAATGGGAACGCGGCGTCGTGCTGCGTCTCGGACGCATGCTTCCCGAGGCGAAGGGCGCGGGCTTGCAACTCGTTTTCTTTCCGATCGACAAGCTCACGCGCATCTCGCTGCGAATCGAAACGCTCGACGTGCCCCCGCAGGACGTCATCACCCGGGACAACGTCTCGGTGAAGGTGAACGCGGTCTGTTATTTTCGCGTGGTGGACGCTAATCTGGCGCTTTCGCAGGTGCAAAATTATCTGTACGCCACTTCGCAGCTGGCCCAGACCACCCTGCGCAGCCTGGTCGGCCAATTCGAGCTGGACTCCATCCTCTCCGAGCGCGAAAAGGTAAACGCCAAGCTGCAACAAATCCTTGACCAGGATACCGAGCCTTGGGGTATCAAGGTAACGAAGGTTGAGGTCAAACAAGTCGACATTCCGGAGAACATGCAACGCGCCATCGCCAAACAGGCGGAGGCCGAGCGCGAACGCCGGGCCAAGATTATTCACGCCGAAGGCGAATTCGAAGCCTCCGCGAAACTGGCGGACGCAGCCGAGGTGCTGGAAAAACAGCCCGCTGCGATTCAGCTTCGCTATTTGCAGACGCTGACTGAAATCGGCGTGGAAAAAAACACGACTATAGTTTTCCCGCTGCCGGTGGACATTATTTCGCAGTGGATGAAGCTGGCGGGCGGCAAATAGAAACGGACGACTAGAGACGATGGCACGAACTGGCAGCCGCGGCGGTGGTGACCGAGTGCTGGAGAGCCGGCATCTCGTGGGACTGTTTCTGGGCGTGGTGCTCTTGTGCGGCGTGTTTTTCACGCTCGGTTATGTGATGGGCCGCAATCAGTTCGGCGGCTCGGTTCACGCTGCCGAAACGCCGTCGCGAAACGCACCTTCCTCTTCCGCAAATTCAAAGGAAGGGGAGTCTCCTGTGTGGGACTTTTACCCAGGAAAGAAAGAGAACGATCACCTCGAACCGGCGGCTACCGCGAAATCGCCGGCTTCTTCAAGCGCGCCAACCAAGCCGAACGCCGTCGCCCCTGCGCCCAAGCCTTCCATGACCGACGCGAAAAGCCCTCAGCGTTATCAGCCGCCGGCAATTCCAAAAGCCGCCATTCTCCTTCAAGTCGCGGCGCTGCGGCGTCAGGGTGACGCCTTGGAAATGGCCGAAGCTATTCAGCAAAAGAAGTTTCCTGCGTTCGTCGTTACTCCCGGCTCGGACAACTTTTATCGCGTGCAGGTTGGCCCCTACCAGGACATCGCTACAGCAGAGGCCGCAAAACGTGCCCTCGAACAATTCGGTTTCAAGCCTATAATTAAACGCTGAATGAAATTTACGCGACCAATGCGAGTGCTGCTCGCCGTGGCGAGCGGTGCCGCCCTGGCCCTTTCCTTTCCCGACTACAATCTTTGGCCTCTCGCCTGGATCGCGGTCGGCCTGCTCGTTCTCGCATCCGCGGGGGCGCGTCCCGGTGAATCGCCACTCTACGGATTTTTGCACGGCCTGGTCTTCTACCCGGTTTGCGTGCCATGGATTGATACGGTAATGCGGCAGTACGGTAATCTCGACCCGTGGACCTCCGCCGGAATTCTGGGCCTCATGGCCGTCGCGGGTGGCCTGCTCTGCTCGCTGTTTTCCTGGGGTGTGGCCCGCGCGTCAAGAAAGAGCGCGGCCCTGGCTTGCGTGCTTGCGCCTTTTCTCTGGGTCACCCTGGAATTCGCCCGCACCCATTTGCCCTATATCGGTTTTCCCTGGAACCTTACCGGATACGCGGCGGTCAAAAGTCTCGCGCTGCTGCAAATAACTAGTGTCACCGGAATTTACGGGCTTTCATTTCTTATCGCAGCGTACGGCTCGCTCGTAGCATTCGCGATCCTGGTTGGTACGCGCCGCGCGTGGCGCTCAGTTATCATCACCACGATTGTGCTGCTTGTTGTGGCGCTTGGCGGCGGCTATCTGGTTCCCGCCGCGACGCCGCACCACATCGCGCACCTGGTCCAGACGAATTTTCCGCAGTCGGAGCAGTATCCATCCAACTGGCTACAGCTCCACGCCGGCGAACTGGATGAGCTCGCAAGCATCAGCATCGCCGCAGCCAAGAAAAATCCCGGCCCGCCGGAGTGGATCATCTGGCCCGAAGTTCCCGCGCCTTTCAACTGGCAGGATCCTGCTTTTTCCGCGCGTGCGATTCGTATCGCGCGCGATTCGGGAGCGGATTTCTTGGTCGGCGTCGTGGACTGGAAACAGGCCGCGGATAAAACCTGGCTCGCTTCCAACAGCGCCGTGCTTCTGGACCCTTCCGGCCGGCGAATTTATACCTATGATAAGATTCATCTCGTGCCCTTCGGCGAGTACGTGCCGCTGCGCCGGTGGCTCACTTTCGCGGGACGCCTGACCGCCGATATTTCCGATTTCACGCCTGGGACGGCGTATAGCGTGGGCGAGATTCCGGGAGGCAGCTTCGGCACATTCATTTGTTACGAGGCGATTTTCCCCGGTGAAGTACGCCGGTTTGCAGCCGCCGGTGCGCAATTGCTGATCACCATTTCGAATGATGGCTGGTTCGGCCGTTCGGCGGCTCCTATCCAACACTTGATGATGGTGCGAGTGCGCGCGGTGGAAAGCCGGCGCTGGCTGCTGCGCGATACGAACAACGGTTTCACTGCCGCGATCGATCCGTACGGACGCATCGTCGCGCAGTTGCCGACCGATATTCGAGGCGAGCTCGACGCTCCCTACGATTTCAGAACTGATTTGACGCTCTACGCGCGTTTCGGCGACTGGTTCTCCTGGCTCTGCGTCCTGGCTACCGCAGTGCTTTTGTTTTTCGCGCTGAAGCCACGCGCATCCTAAGACTATAAAGGCGAAAAAGAAATGGCTGAACACATCGAAGACCTGCAGCAGCGCTACGCCGAGCTCAAAAAGCGCATCGAGCTCGTGCGGAGCTTTCTTTGACGCTGACTCCGCTCGAAAGCAACTTGCGGCCCTGGAAGTAAAAGTAAGCGATCCGGACTTCTGGCAGAACCAGGAAAAAGCGCAAGGGGTCTTGCAGCAGCGCAAGCAGGTCGAAGATCGGGTCAACGCGGAAAAGATCCTCGATACCAAATCCAGCGACATCGAGACATATTTCAATCTCGCGCGCGAAGAATCCGACGACGCTCAACGCAACTCTCTGCTCGATGACGTCAGCAAAGAGCTAGCCTCCGCCGATTCGTATATGGCCGAGCTGGAGACGAAAACACTTCTCGCCGGTGAAAATGATCGCCTGAACGCTATCGTCACCATCAAGCCTGGCGCCGGCGGAACCGAATCGCAGGACTGGGCGGAAATGCTTCTGCGCATGTATCTCCGCTGGGCGGAACAGAAAGGGCTCGGCGGCACTGTGATCGACTCAACTCCCGGTGAAGAAGCCGGAATCAAAACCGCCACCGTCCAGATCGCGGGCGAAAATGCGTACGGCATGCTGGCAGGTGAAAGCGGCGTGCACCGCCTGGTGCGCATTTCGCCGTTTGATCAAGCTGCCCGCCGCCACACATCCTTCGCTTCCGTTTTTGTCATCCCCGAGATCGACGATAAAATCGACATCGTGGTGAAACCCGACGATCTTCGCATCGACACATTCCGCGCCGGCGGACACGGCGGCCAGAACGTCAACAAAGTTGAATCCGCCGTCCGTATCACGCACCTTCCGTCCGGCATTGTGGTTCAGTGCCAAAACGAGCGCAGCCAGCACAAAAACCGCGAATGGGCTATGAAGGTTCTGCGCTCCCAGCTTTACGAGCTGGAACTCGAAAAGCGCAGCGAGGCTCTGCACAAGCTCGACGCCTCAAAGCCCGAAATCAGCTTTGGCAGCCAGATTCGCTCCTACACCATGCAGCCTTATCAACTCGTCAAGGACCATCGCACGAAGGTCGAGCGCGGCGATGTGGATAGGGTTATGAACGGCGATTTGGATCCCTTCATCCGAGCCTATCTCCTCTTCCGCCGGGACAACGGAGCAGGGGGAGTCCCTGTTCCCGTTAGCAGGTAATCGAGGGGAAGTTCGTTGCCCATCGCCTTCGTCGTCTCAAAACGAGGAAGTCCGGCTGCAGACATTCCAGCCCCGAAAATCACCATCCAGGCCTGATTTAACGCCTTTCAATGCATAAGATTGACACGGTTATACCCCTATGTTAGCGTTTGTATTCGGTCCAATACTGCACCAAGCGCAATTTGGCCCCGCAATTGCCTTTCAATCTGCCGGAGGATACTTTTTTGGCGCACTCTGACGAAAAATACCTGTTTACCTCGGAGTCTGTTACCGAGGGCCACCCCGATAAAATTGCCGACCAGATTTCCGATGCCGTTCTCGACGCCGTCCTAACCGACGATCCCATGGGCCGCGTTGCTTGTGAAACTCTCGTCACCACCGGGCTTGTGGTCGTAGCTGGTGAAATCACCACCACTACTTATGTTGATTTCTCCGATCTCGCCCGCGAAGTGATTCGCGACGTAGGCTACACACGCGCCAAGTTTGGCTTCGACGCGGAGACTTGCGGCGTAATTTGCGCCATCAAGAAGCAGTCTCCCGACATCGCCATGGGTGTGGACACCGGCGGCGCCGGCGACCAGGGCTTGATGTTCGGCTTCGCTTGCGATGAAACGCCCGAGTTGATGCCCATGCCTATCCAACTCGCTCATAGCCTCACGCACAAGCTCGCCGAGGTCCGCAAGAAGGGAACTGTCGATTTCCTCCGCCCTGACGGAAAATCCCAAGTCACCATTGAATATATTGACGGACGCCCCGCTCGCGTTGACGCCGTGGTCATTTCCACCCAACACAGCGACAAGGTCTCACACGGCAAACTCGAAGAGGCAGTGATGGCCGAAGTCATCAAGCCCGTCCTTCCCGTGGCCATGGTCGATAAAAAGACCAAGTACTACATTAATCCCACCGGCCGCTTCGTAACCGGCGGTCCCATGGGTGATGCAGGACTGACCGGCCGCAAAATTATCGTGGACACCTACGGCGGATACAGCCGTCACGGCGGCGGCGCTCTTTCCGGAAAAGACGCCACCAAGGTGGACCGCTCCGCTTGCTACATGGCGCGTTACGTCGCAAAAAACATTGTAGCCGCCGGCCTGGCCACCAAAGTGGAAGTCCAGCTCGCTTACGCCATCGGCGTTGCCGAACCAGTTTCCGTAATGGCCGACACCTTTGGCACCGGAACCATCCCGAATTCCCAGATCACCGAGATCATTCGCGCATTCTTCAAGCTCACGCCCAAGGGAATCATCGAGACGCTCGATCTTCGCCGCCCGATCTACCGTCAGACTGCATCGTACGGCCACTTCGGCCGCACCGGCCCGGGCTTCACCTGGGAGAAAACAGACAAGGCCCAAGCCATCAAGAAAGAAGCAGGCTCGCGCGGTGTTGTAGCCGCGTCGCGCAGTTAAATTTCCCGCACTATAAAAACCAAAGGGAGTTCTCGTGGAAACAGCAGCTAAACTGAACGGCGATGTGAAGGACCTTGCCCTAGCCGAAAAAGGCAAGCGCAAAATCGAATGGGCCAATCAGCACATGCCCGTTTTGCAACTCATCCGCAAACAATTCATAAAGGACCAGCCGCTGAAGGGCGTGCGCATGTCCGCCTGTCTGCACGTCACCAGTGAGACGGCCAACTTGGCCATCACTCTGCGCGACGGCGGCGCCGACGTGGTTCTTTGCGCGTCGAATCCGCTCTCGACTCAAGACGAAGTCGCTGCCTCTCTCGTCAAGGATTACAACATCCCGACCTTCGCCATTAAGGGCGAAGACAATGCCACCTATTACGCGCACATCAACGCCGCGCTAGATCACAAGCCGCAAATCACCATGGACGATGGCGCCGACCTGGTCACCATCCTGCTTACCAAGCGTCCTGATCTGGTGAAGAACATCATCGGCGGCACCGAGGAAACCACCACCGGCGTAATTCGCCTGCGCGCTATGGCCAAGGACGGCACGTTGAAATATCCCATCGTGGCCGTGAACGACGCGCTCACCAAGCACCTCTTCGACAATCGTTACGGCACCGGGCAGTCTTCGATTGACGGCGTCCTCCGCGCGACGAACCTTCTGATCGCGGGACTCCGTGTGGTTGTTTCCGGCTATGGCTGGTGCGGCAAAGGCGTCGCCATGCGCGCCAAAGGCCACGGCGCCGACGTCATCATTACCGAAATCAATCCCGTGCGCGCCCTGGAAGCTGTGATGGACGGTTTCCGCGTGATGCCCATGGCCGAAGCCGCTAAAATCGGTGACATCTTCCTCACCGTCACCGGGAACAAATCAATTCTCACTCACGATCATTTCGAAAGAATGAAAGACGGCGCGGTCATCGCCAACTCCGGCCACTTCAACGTCGAGATCGATATTCCCGCGCTCGAAAAGCTTTCCAGCTCGAAAAAGCCCGTCCGCCCGTTCGTGGACGAATACGCCATGAAAGACGGCCGCAAGCTTTACCTGCTCGGCGAAGGCCGCCTCATCAACCTCGCCGCCGCCGAAGGCCATCCTGCTTCCGTGATGGACATGAGCTTTGCCAATCAGGCGCTCGCCTCTGAGTACCTGGTCAAGAACGCGAGCAGCCTCAAGCACGAGGTTTACTCCGTCCCTGAAAATATCGACCGCCACATCGCCAAACTGAAGCTCGACTCCATGGGCATCCAGGTCGATAAGCTCACCCCCGATCAAGAGCAGTATTTAGCCTCCTGGTCCGAAGGCACCTAAAAGCCCGATAAGCATTGTTATCGAGCTTCTTTGCGTTTCGGCGCCGCTCTCGAACTACGCTTCGTTACAGGCAGGAACTTTCTCGTCGCAAAATCCTAATGCGGGCGCGCGGGCGTGTAGAGTGAATACGAATGAAGTGCCAAATTCGAAGTCATCGGTCATGGCACATCCTCGCCGCGCTGCTAGCGGCGCTTGTAGCTGCAATGCTCGCTTCAACGGCAGGCGCGCAACAGTGCACCGTTGAGCCCGCATCGATCCCGCTGGGCCAAACAGTCCGACTCCGCTGCGAAATCCCTGCCGCCACCGCGCGCCTGAACGGCCGCACCGCGCGTCTCTACAAGCAGGGAACTGGTGATTGGCTCGGACTGATGCCGGTAGCTGTAGCCGATACCCCCGGCGCTTATCCAATTGAATTTCTCGCAGAGGACGGAACCGCGCTCGCCTCTGTCGGCCTGACCATTCGCAAGACCATCTTCCCATCGCAAAATGTCGTTCTCGCGCCGCAAATCGAAGCGCTCCACTCGACGCCGGAAGAAATGCAAACCCTGACCACCTTTCGCGACTCCGTATCCGACGTCAAGTACTGGGAGGATCCGCTCGTGGCTCCCGTTCCCGGTTGCGTCATCTCGCCTTTCGGTGTGAAGCGGCTTCACAACGGAAAACCAACTGGTGATTTTCACGCCGGTATAGATCAGCGCGCGTCCGGCGGGACTCCCATTCGCGCCGTATCAGCCGGCGTCGTAAAAATCGTTCAGCCATTCAACGTCCTGGGCGGCACCGTAGCCATCGACCACGGCCAGGGCCTCGAGACCATGTACCTGCACATGTCGAAACTGAACGTGGAGGCAGGCGCTCGCGTGAACCAAGGCGACGTAATCGGCTACGTGGGTGCGACAGGCCGTGCCAACGGCCCTCACCTTCACTGGGTTGTTTACGTAAACGGCGTCCCCGTAAATCCCCAGCAATGGGTCTCGCTAAAATCCTGCAGTTCGCCTAAGAAGAAATCACAAACGAAGTAGCATTTCCTTAAAGTTGGGGAAAGAATCGGCGCGCCGAAACGGAGCTGTCCGCCTACCATGTCTGCTTCAAAGCGATTCGCTCAGTTCCAGAGCTTCAGCTTGGGCCACATGAGGGAGTGAAGAAGTATTACGATGCGGAGCTTGTGTTGAGGCCCACGAGTTTCTGGAATTCGGGGTCGTCGTGCAGCCAAACCAGATCAGAATCCTTGGCCGCCCAATTGCGGTTGCCATATCCGGCCGCAAACGCTTTTCTCAAAGTTTCGAGCGCCTCTGCCTTTTTTCTTAGGACCCCGTACGTACACGCCGCGTTGTAAAGGGTGTTGGGATCGTTGGGCCGCAGCGCCACGGCTGTCCGCAAGTGCCGGATGCTCTCGTCCGAATCCGCTTCGGAGTAGGCCAGATTGGCAGCCAGCAAGATTCGGGCCCGGACGTCTTCCGGCACCAGCTCCAGCTGTTGGCGGAGCACCTTGATCATCCGCTCTTCGACGTGCGCGGATTCTCTTTGTCTTCCCAGCCGCCTCTGCGCCTGGTGATAGGGAATATAGGTATTGTAATCGTCGCCGTTGAATTCGATTGCCCGCTCCGTCAGCGCAGCGGCCTCTTCGAACGATCCGGACGTAAAGTACGCGCGGCCGAGGATGCTCCAGGCTCCTTCACAGTCAGGCTTACGCTCGATGGCGCGCTGCGCCAGCAGCGCAGCTTCGTCGTATTTCTTCTGCGCGAAAACGATGCGGGCGCGTGCTACCAACACTTCCGGCAGGTCGGGCGCAAGCGCGGTAGCCCGGTCGCAGGCGGCCAGTCCTCGTTCCATCCAATTCGGATTCTGGTCGCGGACCTCGAAGATGATCCCGCACAGATGCGCAATCCCCGCGTGCGCCAGAGCGAAATTCGGGTCAATTTCGATGGCCTGTTCGAACATCTGCAGCGCGTATTCGAAATCCTGGCGGCGCGAGTAGCTTCGCCCGCGAAGAAAAAAATCATACGCCAGCGGATTTTCCGTCGGCTTGCGGGCGATGATTTTTTCTTCCTGCGGTGTCAGCGTGATGCGCAGGGCCTGGGCAATGCTCCGCGCGATTTCCTCCTGGATGGCGAATACGTCTTCCAGTTGCCGGTCGTAGCGCTCGGCCCAGACGGAATGCCGGGTGGAAGCTTCCACCAACTGCGCCGTGATCCGCACGCGGTTTCCCGCGCGGCGGATGGAACCTTCCAGCACGTAGGCCGCGCCGAGCTGCTGCCCCACCTGCTGCGCCGTTACTGCTTTGTCGCGGAAGGCGATCATCTCCGAACGCGGAAAGATCTGCAGTTGCGCGATCTTGGAGATCTCCGTGACGATGTCTTCGGTAATCCCATCGCGGAAGTATTCGTCCTCCTTCGCGCCGCTCTGGTTTTCGAAGTAGAGCACCGCGACTGATTTTTGCTTGGCTGCTGCTGCCGCCGCCTGCGCCACGGAACCAGCAGCGCTCTTCTCCGCGGCAGGCCGGCGGCTCGATTCGATGTCCCGCTGAAGCCGCTTCAAGTCAGCGCGAAGTTCCGCGGCAGTCTGGCATCGCAGATCAGGGTCTTTCTCGAGCGTTTTACCGAGAATATTTTCCACCGCCAAAGGCAGGCGTGGGTTGAGCTCCTTGGCGGAGGGAGGCGCGGAATGCAGGATTCCATCGAAAACGACCGCCGAGGTCGCGCCCGGGAACGGAACCGACCCGGTTGCCATCTCGTACAGCACCACGCCGAGCGAAAACAAATCCGAGCGTGCATCCAGTTCTTCGCCCCGTGCCTGTTCCGGTGACATATACGCAATCGTGCCCATGGAGCTGCCCGGGCTGGTCAATTGCTCTCTATCCAACATATGCGTCTGCGTGCGCATGGATGTGGCACCCACCGATTCGGCGGCGTGCTGATGCACCGAGGTGAGCTTGGCCAAGCCAAAATCCAAAATCTTCGCCTGTCCGCGTTCCACTAGAAAAATGTTCGCAGGCTTGATGTCGCGGTGCACGATTCCTTTGGAGTGCGCCGCATCCAGCCCGTTCGCGATCTGGATCCCGGTCTCCAGGAGCTTCGATATTTCCACGGGCTTCCCTGCGATGCCGTGCTTGAGCGTCTGGCCTTCGAGCAGCTCCATGGCGATAAACGGCCGCCCCTCGAATTCTCCAATATCATAAATGGTGCAGATGTTCGGATGATTCAGCGCGGAAGCAGCGCGCGCTTCGCGGCGGAATCGCTCGATCGCCTGCGAGTCCTGCGAGATATCGTCGGGGAGAAACTTCAGCGCGACGTTCCGGCCCAGGCGCGTGTCTTTCGCCTTGTACACCACGCCCATGCCTCCGCCGCCCAGTTTCTCCAGGACGTCGTAATGGGAAATCGTGCGACCTGTATAGGCGGAAGTGTCCGGCACAGGTTCTGCATATTACGCCACCGCTTCAATCCTTGCAAATCGCGCAACATGGGTCCGTGCAGTTCGAGCCTCCAAGTTATGCACCGCGCGTCTGCTCGCTCAGTTTGAATTGATTGCCCTATGTGCTAACTTCTCTCCCCGAAACCGCGCGAGCACGTGTGCCGCGGAAAGCCGCGCAGGAGAGCACAATGAAGACTAACGCCGTCAGATTTCTACTAGGACTCTTCGTTTTGGCGAGCCTGGCATGTGCCGCCGCCCCGCGAGCCGTCGCCGCCGATAAGCATCCCTTCAGCATTGACGACTACGCCGCTCTGCGCTCGGCCCGCGCCGTTTCTATCTCGCCGGACGGCAAGACTATTCTCTATCGCGTTTCCTTCGACGGCACCGCTGGTCCCGCTGACAAACACGAATGGCACCTGATGGATATCTCCGGTGAAAATGCGCGCAAGCTCGACCTGCCGGAACATTTCGAGCCCTCAGGTTTCACAAAGGATGGCTCGCTGTACGGAATATATCCCGTCGGCAAATTGCCCCAGCTGGCAATCGTGCCGCTCGGAGAGGGGAAACTGGTGCAAATCCTCTCCCTCCCCTCCGGAATCCGCTCTGCAACCATCTCGCCCGATGGCACGCGGTTCGCCGTACTGGCCAATCCGCGCAAACCGGACCCGCTTGCGGCCGTGCGCACGATCGCAGCGCCCGATGAAACGAGCTTGTACGTCGTCGGCGTGAACGGCGCGGACCCCGGCTGGTGGTGCCCCGCGCTCGTGGACATTACCGAAATCGCTTGGTCTCCCGACGGCTCGCAAATTGCCGCAGTCTCCATGTGGCCAAAGGTCGGACACCACGACTTGCATTCGTTCGTGGATGTTTGCAGTTCCATTGGAACGCGCCGCCTTGCCGAAATTCCCGACGCTACAAGCGGCCTCGCCTGGACCTCCGGCGGTAAAGAACTCGTCTTCGCCGGCACCACTTCGCCCGTCCTTACTCCGGAACACGTATTTGCGTTGCCGGTCAGCGGTGGCCAACCCGTCGATCGCACGCCTGATCTCGCAGGCACCGCGATAACTTTGGCCGCCGATCCCCACGGCAACGTCTGGGTCGAGATGCACAAGGGCGTCATCACCGAGACGTACTCTTATCGCGATGGAAAACTCGAGCCTGCCTATCGCTGGCCCGACGGCATCGTGCAAGGACTTCCTGCTTACTCCTTGCTTTCATCCGCGCCCGCCGTTTTGGCGTTCAACGTCCAGGATCCCTCGCACTGCACAAACGTAGCCGTGGTCGCCGGCGCGCAATTGCAAAAAATCACACACGAAGGTGACGACGCTCTGGCCAACGTAAATCTCGGCGAAGTGAAAGCCGTGCATTGGACCTCGAAGGACGGAACCAAGCTGGAAGGAATTGCCACTTTCCCCGCGGACTACGCCGCAGGCAAAAAATACCCCTTCCTGGTTCTTCCACACGGTGGCCCCGAAGCTAACGACGAGCTTAACTTCGACCTTTTTTCACGGCTGATCGCTGGAATGGGATACGTCGTCCTGCAACCGCAATATCGCGGTTCCACGGGCTACGGCGCGGATTTTCTGGCGGCGATTTATCAGCATTTCGGCGATCGCGCCTATAACGACGTCGATAGCGCCACCGATTTTGCCATCGCGCAGGGATGGGCGGACCCCAACCGCCTGGCTATTTTCGGTTGGAGCGCCGGCGGGTTCATGACTTCTTGGACCGTCACTCAGACCCATCGCTATCGCGCCGCGATTGAAGGCGCCGGGATCACCGACTGGCTCAGCTTCATCCCCACCAGCGACGTTTGGCAGACTGACTACGACGCGCGATTGCAGGAAAAGGATCCCGCGCCAATCCTGCAGTTTTCCGCCGTGATGCACGTCGATCAAGTCACCACGCCGTTGCTAATCCTTCACGGCGAAGCCGACGCACGCGTCCCCACATTCCAGGGCCGCGAATTCTACGTTTTGCTCGCCGAGCGAGGAAAAACCGTCCGCATGGTCACCTATCCCGGCTCGCCCCATTTCCCTCAAATAGTCGAACAGCGCCGCGACGTTTTCACAGAATTGGAAAATTGGCTGAAGAAGTACAACCCGTAAACTCAAACGACGAAGGAGTTGGCTAACGAGCTCTTCGCCTTCCCGTTCGCCAAATGGGCAATCGGAGTCCTAAGTACGTTATGCTCACACAGACGAATCCTTGAAATTCGCCGGGGGACGTGCTAGCGTTTTTCGTGATTAAATTAGAGTATCCTCTGACCCTCCACCAAAACTTAACGAAGACATCTCATCAGCCGTTCATCCCATTCTTCCCGGCTGCAAACGCCCGTGCCTTCCAGCCGGCTGAGAGGTCTGTAAGCGGCGTGACCAGTCCCGGAACGGTCTGCCATCTCGCTTCGGTTTTCCTTCCTAAAGGGCCGGTTAGTAGGTTCCGGACTGCAAAATTAAATCGCCAAACTCGTGTATTCAGAAATGCTGTAACTCACAGAAAACAAACAGCCGCAACTTGCTCAAATCGCCAAAAAACTCACTTTTCCCCAACACGCTTTTCCGCTCCTTTTCACTTTCATGCCGGTAGCATCGTCACTCCGAGGATCTCTCGCGCATGATGCTCGACTGGGCCGCCCTGGGTATTGAAACTGCGAAGCTTCGCGGCGCCTCCTACGCCGACGCGCGGGTGATGGACACCCGCCAGCGCGAAATCGCTACGAAAAACGGGGAAGTCGGCACGCTACTCGAATCCGAATCGCTGGGCATCGGTATTCGCGTGATCGCCAGCGGCGCCTGGGGATTTGCCTCCACCGACAGGCTGACGCGCGAAGGCGTCCAAGCCTGTGCCGCGCAAGCCATCAACATCGCCAAAGCTTCCGCCCTTGCGAAACGCGAAAATGTCGCTCTCGCTCCGGAAGAAACTTACGTGGACACTTGGCAAAACCCCTTTGTAAAGGATCCGTTTCGCATTCCCGTCGAACGCCAGATCGATTTGCTTCTCCGCGCTGATAAGGAAATGCTCGCAGTGAAGGGCGTCACGCTTGCGGAAGGCTCCATGTCGTTCCGCAAGATTGATCAGCTTTTTGTTTCCAGCGCCGGCTCCGTGATTCATCAGGTAAAAATGCAATCCGGCGCGGGAATCGTCGCCACCTCATTCGGTGATAGCGAGATCCAGAAGCGGTCCTACCCCAATAGTTTTGGCGGCCAACACGCCTTGCAGGGCTACGAGCTGATTGAAGCGCTCGACCTTGTCGGTAACGCGCCTCACATCGCCGAAGAAGCCGTTGCGCTCCACTCCGCTATTCAGTGTCCCGAGGGAACCAGCACAATCATTCTCGGCGGCTCGCAGCTTGGCTTGCAGATTCACGAATCCATCGGCCATCCCATCGAGCTAGACCGCGTCCTGGGCCAGGAGGCGAATTTTGCCGGCATGAGTTTTCTTACTCTGGAAAAGTTGCGCACGCTCAAATACGGCTCCGACATCGTCAACGTGGTCGCGGACGCGCGCCTCGAACACGGCCCCGGCCTCGGAACGTTTGCCTATGACGACGAAGGCGTTCCCGCGCAATGCACTCCCATCATTACCGACGGCCTTTTCACCGGCTACCTGAGCAATCGCGAAACCGCTGCCACCATCGGCGAAAAGCGCTCGAACGGGACCATGCGCACGGAAAACTGGAATCGCCTGCCCATCATTCGCATGACCAACATCAGCATCAATCCCGGGACCTGGAAATATGACGACCTGATTGCCGACACCGACGACGCCATCCTGATGGAAACGAATCGTTCCTGGTCTATCGACGATCGCCGCTATCAATTTCAGTTTTCCACCGAAATCGGTTGGGAAATAAAAGGCGGCAAGAAAGGCCGCATGATCAAGAACCCCAGCTACAGCGGCATCACCACGGAATTCTGGAACAGCTGCGACGCGATTTGTTCGCGCGACTACTGGACCCTCTGGGGCACGCCCAACTGCGGCAAGGGCCAGCCGATGCAGACCATGGGCACGGGCCACGGCGCTTCGCCTTCGCGATTCCGCAACGTCAAGATCGGAGTGGCCTTCGCCAAGTGACCATGAAGCGCACCAAGACAAAATCGTCGCCGCGCCGCGCTGCCCGCAATTCCGGCGAACCCGGCCACGGCGCGCAGTTCACCGTGGCCGAACTCGAACGCATAGCCGAGCGCCTGATTGCCTACAGCGAAGCCGACGAAACCGAAATCGAAATTGATTCGACCACCGACGCGCTGACCCGCTTCGCCAACAACACCATTCACCAGAATGTCGCTGAGAGCACCATCTCGATTTCCGTGCGCGCCGTGGTGGACGGCCGCACCGCGCGCGCCTTGACCAACAAGACGGACGAAGAGTCGCTTCGCCGCGTCGCCGCGGCGGCTGCCACGCTCGCGCGCCATCAGCCCGAAAATCCCGACCTTCTTCCCATGCTGGGGCCGCAAAAGTATCGCAAGTCGGCGCGCTTCTTCGCCTCCACCGCCGCGGAAAATCCGCAGGATCGCGCCCGCGCGGTCACGCGCGTCTGCAAAATGGCGGAAAAGCGAAAGCAAACGGCGGCGGGAATTTTTTCGAGCGGCTCGATGCAAGCGACGCTGGCCAATTCAAAGGGATTGTTCGCCCGCCACCAGCAGACGCGCGCGGAATTTTCCGTCACCATTCTCGAAGAGAATTCATCCGGCTGGGCGAAGTCGAATTCGCCGGACATCGGCGAGATTGATCCCGATGCGCTCGCGGAATCGGCCAGCCGCAAGTGCGCGGACTCGCGCAAGCCGCGCGAACTCGAGCCCGGGCACTACACCGCGATTCTCGAGCCTCCCGCCGTGCTCGATCTGGTCGGCTTCCTTTTCTACGATTTTGCCGGCACGGCCGTGCTCGACAAGCGCTCCTGCCTCACCGGGCGCATGGGCAAAAAGATTTTCGGCGAGAACATCACGCTGTGGGACGACGTCTATCATCCGCTGCAGCTTGGCGCTCCGTACGACGGTGAAGGCTTGCCGCGGCAAAAAGTATTGCTGGTGGACCGCGGCGTGCCGAAGAATCTGGTTTATTCGCGCGCCACCGCGAAGAAAATGAAAACCAAGCCCACCGGCCACGGTTTTACATTGCCGAATGAATACGGCGAAGCGCCCATGAATCTCGTTTTCTCCGGCGGCGATAAATCCGTGGACGATATGGTGCGCTCCACCGAGCGCGGAATTCTGGTCACGCGCCTGTGGTACATCCGCGAAGTCGATCCCTACGAAAAGATCCTCACCGGCATGACCCGCGACGGCACGTTTCTGGTCGAAAATGGCCGCGTGGCAGGCGGCATCCGGAATTTCCGCTTCAATCAGAGCATGATCGAAATGCTTTCGAACGTCGAGATGCTAGGCGCGGCGGTGCGCGCGGCCGGTGAAGAGTCGTTCGAGATGGTCGTCCCGGCGATGAAGGTCCGCAACTTCCACTTCAGCGAAGTCACCAAGTTCTAGCGCGCGAAAAATCCGCGGATTCAAAAGCGCGAACTCGGCGTGTGCGGAATTTATTTGGCGTGTTACTTCGTGAATTGCAGGCTGGAGATGGAACGCGCGATCACATTCTCCTGGATTTGCACCAGGTCGGTGTCCGCGAGCGTCATGCCGAAAATGGTGTAAACGCGCGTGCCGCGCGGGATGTAAACCACGATGCCGGACCAGTCGCGCTTGTCCACGCTTCCGCGGAAGCGGCGCTCGAGGACGGAAAGGCCGGAAACGGTGATGCGTTTTTCGCCGAGCGGCCGGAAATTATCCATGATGTCGCGCAGGCGCTGCTCGGTGGAATCGACGTCGCTTGCGAGCGATTTCCCCGCGGGCTCCTGCCCAATGAGCAAGTAAGTATTATGGTCGTCGGTGCCCATCGCCGTGATGGAGCCCGGCAAAATCGTTCGCGCGCCGGGGAT
>JBEKSN010000029.1:0-25334 GCA_049517055.1 Candidatus Acidiferrales bacterium
GAGAACGAATGCACGGCCCTGGCCGGGCGCGGCATCAGGGTCGGCGGAGACAACGCCTAAGTGCGGTTCAAGAGTAGTAAACGGGTAGGCCGCAATTTTCGGGCGCGCTGCGGAAATGCGCGAAATCAAAGTAGATTTTCCGGCGTTGGGGAAGCCAACAAGTCCGACATCGGCGAGCAATTTCAATTCGAGCCGCAGGTTCCGCTCTTCGCCAAGTTGGCCGTCTTCATGTTCGCGCGGCGCTTGGTGCCACGGGCGCACAAAATGCGGATTGCCGTTGCCGCGGCCACCGCGGCCGCCCTTGGCAGCACGGTACCGCTGCCCGGCTTCGACGAAGTCAAAAATTTGTTCGCCTGAGTCAGCGTCAAAAATCACAGTGCCAACTGGAACCTTCAGCACCATTTCCTCGCCCGACGCGCCGTGGCAATTCGAGCCTTCGCCATGGCCTCCGCGCTGGGCCTTAAATTCCCGGTTGTAGCGATAACGTAGAAGGGTATTGTCGTGTGGATTTGCCTCAATGTAGATGTCGCCGCCGTGGCCTCCGTCGCCTCCGGAAGGTCCGCCGCGCGGGACGTACTTCTCCCTGCGAAAGGCGACGCAGCCATTGCCGCCATCACCGGCCTTTATCGAAATTTTCGCTTCATCTGCAAACATGAATCACCCGCTAAGAGAGATGCTGAGAGAGCATACGCCGACGCAAGGTCCGAAGACAAAAATACGCGCCCCGGTACGTCGGAGCGCGTAAAGAACAGCGCAGAACTAGTTGGCAGACGCCGCGGCGGCTTTCTTCTCGGATTCTCGCGTGCCAGCTTCTTCCACTGTAAGGACGCTGATGTAGCGCCCGTGTCCGCCCTTGTCTTCGAAGAGGACGATGCCGTCGATCAGGGCGAAGAGGCTGTCGTCTTTCGCCAGACCAACATTTTTCCCTGGCTTGTAGTGCGTGCCGCGCTGGCGAATCAAAATGCTGCCGCCAGTTACCAACTGGCCGCCAAACCGCTTGATTCCAAGTCGCTGACCGTGCGAGTCGCGTCCATTAGTGGATGACCCGCCGCCTTTTTTGTGTGCCATGAAGATCCCCTACGGAATTTGGATGTCGCTGACCTGAACGGCAGTGTAATTCTGCCGGTGGCCGCGCTGAATGTTGTATTGGCCGCCCGTTTTGTACTTCAACACTCGCAATCTCGGGCCGCGGCCTTGCTCGACGATCTTGCCGATTACCTTCACTTTCGATATATCGTCGGCGGAAACGAACTTCTTTTCATCCGTGCGCACGGACAGCACGTCTTCAAACGTTATCTTGCCGCCCAGCTTTCCTTCGAGCGTCTCGACGCGGACGGTCTTGCCCGGCTCGACGCGATATTGCTTTCCCCCACTGCGAATTACGGCGTACATGCTGCCTCCTGAAGCTAGTGACAAACCCCAATTATACGGGCTATCCAGCACCTCCGTCAACGAACACTATATTGCTGGTTAGGTGTAGGCCTGTCGGCAGGGCTCGTGTTCGCGGCAGGATCGAGGGCAATTGGTGTGGTCAATCAGGATGTAATTGTGACAAGCGGCACAGATTACGCCGTACATGGTTTCGTTGAACTGATCGTGACCCAGCTTGGCGGTATGTTCGCTGCGCGCTTGCTCCCGGCTCATGGCCATCGGGCTGCTCCCTCATTACATTCTATCTGAAGTGCCTCGATGAAAAAATGAAGCAACGTTATAGGCTGCCTGTGACTCTGTGTGTTTTGCTAAAACAAAGCGCGTCATGGGCCAGCACATCCGATGGCCCAACCAGATTGGCTCTTGTGGCACCCCGGGCCACCAGCCTACGCTTGCCGTATGAGCGAATTCAAACGAACGGAACGCACACAGGTCAAGCGACTGCCCGATCGCGGCGCTTATGATTCTGAAACTGTCTTTCCGATTCTCGACGAAGGGTTAATTTGCCACGTCGGGTTCTCAGTCGAAGGCCAGCCGTTTGTGATTCCGACCGGCTACGCGCGGGTGGGTGACACGCTTTATATCCATGGCTCGGCTGCAAGCCGCATGTTGCGTACGCTCGCCGAAGGCATTCACATTTGTGTAACCGTGACGCTACTGGATGGCTTGGTTCTCGCGCGGGCGGCTTTTCATCACTCGATGAATTACCGGTCCGTCGTGATTCTCGGACGTGCCACTTTGGTGGAAGACCGCGCTGAAAAAATCAAGGCGCTCCAAGCGTTTACAGAGCATATCGTGCGCGGCCGCTGGAAAGACGTCCGGCTGCCGACGGAATCAGAGCTAAAGGCGACAACTGTGCTTTCGCTGCCCCTCGCCGAAGTTTCCGCGAAGGTTCGCTCCGGGCCACCGAAAGACGACGCGGAAGATTACCAACTTCCCATCTGGGCCGGGGTCGTTCCACTTCCGATCGTCCCAGGTGCTCCAATCACCGATCCTCGATTAATTGCTGGAATTGAGGCTCCGGCCTACGCAAAGAAATATTCGCGCTGACATTTGCGTTTTTGCCCTTCCCGCTAGCTCGTGCCTACCTGATCCTTCGCTGATGTGCGTTACGCCTAGAAAGGAAATCCGGATAACGACTAAATCAGATTGAGCCGTAACTGAGATACCAGAGCAAGGGCATTGCCAGACCTGCAAGAAACGTGGAGAGTCGCGCTCGCCCTTTGCCAACCAGAGTAGCAATGATGGCAACGATGTCGCTCAAAAAGCTGGCGAAAATGTACCCAGGGCCACACCGCTGCACCATCGTGGCCCAACTATCAGAACGGACGCGACAAACCCCATCTGCGAGCGCTGTGGCTAGAGCGACGGACACAGACAACAGCCCGACAAAAGCGATTACGGATCTCCATCGAGGCGGTGCGAAACGCGGGGGCTTGATGATCCAAACGGTCCACGCCCATAACGTGAGCGCCGTCGGCGTCAGTACGAAGACCCAATTGACGAGAGCGTATGTCAACGACTCATTCAAGAGGCGTACTCCGAAATTCCCTTGCCCTCTCAAAGACAAAGAGCGCTTCCCATTTGAAATGGGAGGCGCTCTTTGTCAAACGAACAAACGAATACCTTAGTCTCCAGCGACTGCGGCTTCTTCGGCATTGGTCTTTTCGGACTTCACTTCGACGTTACCATTCTTGTGGCCGTTGCCGTTCGCGTGGCCGTTTCCGTTGCCATTGGCGCCGGCAATCTGTACCGGCTTCACGGTTGCGCCGGGAACTGCCATCTGGATCTGCTGAATGGAGCCAATCTGCACAACTGTCTCGGTGGACTTCTTCAGCACGAGCTCTTCATAAATACGGCGAACCTTGGCAGCTTCCTCGTTTGCCTTGCGGCGGCGTGCGCGATCTTCCTCAGCGGCGGTAAGAGGAATGTCGTGCTCCAGATGGCGGACACGGGCTGCATCATCTTCATCGATGCGCAGCGTATGTTCGTAGCTGTTGAGGTCAACCTTCTTGCCCTTGGCGAAAATTTCGTGCTTGCCGTGCTCCTTGTACCATTGCGCGACGGTCGCGTTCTTGTACATGTTCTCGATGATCTTCCGCCAACCGATGCCGGTGTTGTAGGCGCAGAAGGAGATTTCCCCTTGCTGCGTGGCATACGGAATGATGCACATTTCGGTGCGGCGGAAATCGTAGTTGAAAAGATCCTGGAACCACATCCCCGCGAGGAACAGGAAGTTCCACGGATCTTGGCGGCGCCTCATGGAGTCATCCAAGGTGCGATCCGGACCGACCTTTCCGTAAGTTTTTTCAGCTTTGTCCTGACCTCTCACGCCGAAGGTCTTGTCAAACTTCTTCCAGAGGTCCTTGAGCCGCAAACTTGGCGGTGCCTGGAACGGATGATAGTTCTTTAGCAGAGCCATCGCAGCCATGTAAGCGGAAAATTTCTTGCCGCGCGCCGCGTCTGTAACCTTGCTGATGTCAGTGACGAGCCCAGGAACATTCAGGAACTTCGGGACCGGCGCCCATTCCTTGTTTTCCTTGTTAATCATCACTGCCGTGCCCACGCCGCAATTCGGGTGGCAACCACAGCTCATTTGTCCCCACATGGCGTCGGGGCCGTGTGCTAGGTCGGCGAAATCAGAGAACGGGCTAATCAGAGAGATAGGAAACCAATCGCGAGTAGGTTCGATTCTTCCTACCTGGGCGCTGACGTCCTGGGCCAAGTGAGAAAGCGTGTAGCGCTGGCGCAGACGGCGTTCCGGGGTGATTTCTTCGTCGCGCCCGGTGAAGGAAACGGGCTGGAACGAAACGAACGAAATCTTCTTGGGATTTTCCATGGCGAACTTTACGATCGGTCCCACTTGATCGTTGTTCACGTTGTTGACGATGGTCGTAACCAACACGATATCGATGCCCGCTTCGTGCATGTTCTCAATCGCTCGCAATTTCACGTCGAAGAGGTTGCCCACCTGGCGATGGCTGTTCGCGTCATTGCCGATACCGTCGAATTGCAAATATGCATACCGCAAGCCCGCTTCGAAAGTTTTCGCGCAGAATTCCTTGCTCTTCGCGAACTCGATTCCATTCGTTGCAGCCTGCACGCTGTTGTAGCCAACCTTGCGCGCAAAACGGACGGCGTCGAGGAAACGAGGATGCATGGTTGGCTCGCCGCCGGAGAACTGCACGGACATTTGGCGGCGCGGCTTGATCTTTGTGGCGTTCTCGAGAATTTCCTGAATTTCTTCCCAGTTCAACTCATGGACGTAACCAACTTGGTTGGCGTCCATGAAACAAGGGTCGCACATCATGTTGCAGCGGTTCGTCAGGTCAACCGTAAGAACGGAGCCGCGGCCGTGGCGAATCGTGCTGGAGCCATGCCGGTGCATGTCTTCGTCGTTGTGCGCGGGGATGTCCCGACCGGGAAAATTCTTTTCAATCCATTCAAGGAACTTGGAATCCGCGGCCATCAAATCTTCGCACTTGCCGTGGATGGGGCATTCTTTCACCATCCAGACTTGCCCATCGCGCTCGATGATCTGCGCTTTGATTTCGCCGACTTTCTCGTGTACCAGGTCGGTCCAGTCTTTCGTGCCGTTCATAATAGCTTCGCGCGCTTCGTGCACGCAGGAAGGGCACAAAGAATCGGTCGTGCGCGGCCAGCCGAGCGTGGGCTTGGACTTCTCCCAGGATTTCAGCATCGGCTTTTCAGACCACTTGGGAATGAACGAAGGATTCGGCCGGTACTTATTGAAGAATTGAATCGTGTCGAAGGTTATCCCCGCTGTCCTGCATAGGGCCCAATCGAACGATTTCCAAAGCTGATTACCTACCGTCTTCGGCATAATCCTGCACCCCTCCCTTTTCGATACGCGCACCCCAGAGTAGTGTCTAATCCCCCGAAGCGACTGATTGCAACGAGTGTGCCACACCCGTAACGAGTTACCGTACCAAAGTTTGCCTGGAATCCAAACCCAGGTCTATGCGGGTGCATCCAAAGGTACAATTCGCGGGTTGAATGGCATCAGGGGCCAGCCAACGGGAGCTTCTTAGTACTAAGGAACCGGTCATTTTGCCCTGCGGATGGCGAGGCCCGCTAAGCCGTGGGGTTTATAGTCCGTTGACCCCAAGTCCGCGGTGCCGCTGCGAGATCTCATCCCCGCGTCCGAGAATCTAATCTAGGTTCAACGGTGTGCGTAGGACACCTATGGCGAAGTGAGCGAGGTGCGGAGCGTCGTCGTCCATCTGAATCCAGCGGACCACGCAGTGATCCTTCAAATATTGCGAGACCTTTGCCTCGGTAATTCCAAGATGTTCGGCAAGCTTCGATTTCAAGCCGCTATCGAATGACGGCCGGCTTCCCCTCGTGGTTTTGGCTCCGCTGCCGCGCGTGCCGCGAACCAGATTTCCCACGCCCACGCGAAGCGTCTGGCAGGCTTCCACATAATAAGAGGTGATCTGGTCGGAATCAGAAAGCAGAAATACGCCCGGACCAGCCGGAGCGTCTTCTGTGTCCAAGCGGTGTAGCGGGCTCGCCACCAGCCGGCGCAGCATCGATTCCAAATGTGACATCCGTGAAGCCAGCGCGGGATCGCCCGCCCGTCCGTGCGCTGTGCGCTCGGACGGCAGCATGGGCGCGGCGTGTTCCGAGCGAACGCGCTCAGGCGGCTCATGTGGAATCGCCGCCGGTTCGTATGCTGCGGGCGCTCGTTCCGGAGTAGCAGTGCGTTGCGCCGGAGCCCGGGGAGTTTGCTGCCGCGTTTGCGTGGGCTGTGGAGATGACGGGGCGCTTGTTTCCGCGAACGCTTGTGACGGTAGACCCGGCGCAACTGCCGCACCCTTGCGCCGCCGTCCGCGCCCACCGCGACGCCCGCGACGCCGCTTCTTTTTCGCCGGATCGTCGGGCTCCGCTGCTGCACCAATCTTGCCGGGCGATTCGGAGGAAGCACCTTCGTCGTCCGATTCATGAATTTCGCCGGGAGCTAGAGGCAAAGTCACTTGCCCTTCGTCGGATATGTCCGAAACAGAATTGAGGCGTTCTTCCGTGTTTACGCCGGCATCCATGGGTATCGCGCTTCCAACAGGGAGCGCTGCTCCCAATCTCGTCAGCGCTTCTTCCGCTTTTTTCTTCCATTCGGCGCGGCGGAATCGTTCGGCCGCGATGGTGTACCACTTCACGGCGTCGTCTGCGACTTCAGCCTTTTCTTGGATTAATGCAAGCTCCCACGCCACCATCCCGTCGTGCGTGCGCTGGTAGAGTTCGGAGAGCTTCGCGTGGGCGTCCGGGCTGTTCTTGGCTTTGCGGATGCGTGCCTGAATTTGGCGCCAATCTGCCATGGCGGGCATTGTAGCAGTCGCAGAGGCATAGTCCAATCCCGGATCATTCTTGGAGGGTTGGACGTTCATGGCGCCGATAATGCATCATCACACCATGAACTGCGGCGAACGAACGCAATGGATTTACGAGCAAGCGCTCGCCGCTGGCTTCGATCTGTGCGGCGTCGCTCCCATTGCCATGGCGCCGGTGACGCGAGCGAGCGCCCCTCATGGCTTTTTCGATGGAACGTTTGAAGAGCTCGCATATTTACCGGCATGGCTGGCGCGCGGCTACGCGGGCGAAATGAATTACCTTCGTGACCCTCGCCGCGTCGAACCTCGCCTCGTTTTGGAAGGTGCCCAAAGCCTGATCGTCGTCGCGCTAAACTATAATTCTCCGCTCCCATATTCTACGGAATGCCCAGTGACACACGCCGATGATTCACCCCGCGGCTGGATTTCGCGCTATGCCTGGGGAGACGATTATCACGAAGTCCTCCGCGAAAAGCTCGATGAGCTCCTCGCGGCAATGCGGGCGCAATTCGCTGAGCCGTTCGAAAGCCGGGCCTACGTTGACACCGGTCCAATCATCGAACGTATTGCCGCAAAATATGCCGGCCTCGGCTGGCTCGCAAAGAATACATGTTTAATTAACGAGAAAATGGGCTCGTGGTTATTCCTGGGTGTGATTATCACTACGCTCGATTTTGCGCCATCCATTGCGCCCGGCCAACCGCCTCCAGCCGATCTCTGCGGAAATTGCCGGCTGTGCCTCGACGCTTGCCCCACGCAAGCATTTCCGTCGCCTTACGTTCTGGACGCAACCCGGTGCATTTCATATCTCACCATCGAATTGCGCGGAGCGATCCCCGAGCAATTGCGCCCGGCAATGGGACGCGCCGTCATCGGCTGCGATATTTGCCAGGATGTGTGCCCCTGGAATCGCAAGTCCCCGGTGACTCAGCTTGCGGCATTCCAGCCACGTCAATTCGCTCCGAAGGCTGAAACTGGCAACAACGCTAAAGAGCATAGCGACTCGCTCTTCGCCCCGGATCTCGAAAAGCTCGCGTCGTTAACCCAAGCGGAATTCAGCGAGATTTTTCGGAGCAGCGCGGTCAAACGAGCTAAATGGCGCGGTATCGTTCGTAATACGTGCGTGGCGCTTGGAAATTCTCGCGTCGAGCGCGGTTCGGCCGCGCATCAACAAGTCGTCGGCCTGCTCGAACGTCTTGCTGGCGGCGATGACCCACTCATTGCCGAACACGCTCGCTGGGCGCTCGCGCGTTTGAATAATCCTCAAGACGTTCCGGCGGGGTCATCCGATTGACTTGCCTCACAGACTTCCGATAGCGTAACCATTGCTCTTCGCATTAGGAGGTTGAATGGTCTCTTCGTTGATCGTGACTTTCCATTTCCTCGCTCCGCACTTCAGTTTTCCGGAAGGCGGCGGCGCGGCTGAGTTCATCATCCTTCGCTGGCTTCATCTCGTCTTTGGAATCATCTGGATCGGCCTGCTGTATTTTTTCAATCTCGTCGGGTTTCCCACCATGAAGCAGCTCGACGCATCGGTACGAGGCAAGGTCTATCCCGTGATGATGTCGCGTGCCATGGCTTGGTTTCGCTGGTCTGCCATGATCACCATAGTCGTCGGCGTTCGCTATTACTTCCATCTTTTGAGTGTGGACGCTCACAATGCCGGCGACCCATCGCTCACGTTAAAATGGTTCGGCTGGTGGGTAGCCGTATGGCTCGCGGCCTATGCGCTCATCTATCGGTTCCAGCTTCCGCACAAAGGAATTCTCGACAGTCCCTGGCTGCGCACCATCGCGATTGCGATCATCGTTATCGCAGCCTCGTGGCTCATTCTTGATCTGAATAGCGGAGCAGACGTTTCCAACGCGCATCTGTCCATCAGCGTGGGCGGTGGGCTCGGTTTTCTGATGTTGATGAACGCTTGGGGAGTCGTTTGGCGCGTACAGAAGCGGCTGATTATTTGGACGCGCGCGAGCTCGGAGCAAGGCACGCCCATGCCGCCGCAAGCCGCACGGTTTGCCCGTTGGAGTTTTCTCGCCTCGCGTGTGGCTTTCTGGCTTTCATTCCCCATGCTTTTCTTCATGGGCGCAGCGGAACACTATCCGTTCCTTAGCAGCATCGCCCATTAATCCCGATGTGCCCCGGTTACTGTTCCGTTCGTCTAACTACGAGCGCCAGCGCAGCGTAACCGGCCCCACCACCGGGTGTTTCATCGGAGCGCCAGTGCGCTTTGATTCCAGGTAGGCAGCCTTCAATTCGAAATACCAGCGTGCCTGGCGGTCAGCGTCATCCACCAGCATCATGCGGTCCTCATATTTCAATCCCAGGGCTTGCTTTTCGATTACTTCAGTATCCTGCCGTATAAATCGCGGCCCAAAAACGTGAATGATGAACGAGACGATCGGAAACCAGGTCAGAATATTCCAGGCCGCGCAGAAATCCAGCCGGCAAAGATCGCTGCGGATGGGCGTCACCGTCGTGCGGCTGGAGAGCCAATAGCGTCCTGCGCGAATCTGTTCGAAACGCTGGTTGGGCAGAACGAAATCGATCATTGTGGTGGCGGGTTCGCCTGTAATGAGCTTCAGGATCTTGTAAGGCGCGCTATTCGCCGACGGCGCATGCGGACTCATGCGAAACCCGTTCGGAATTGGTTCGAACTGCTTTTCTTTTTCGCGTATGCTGCGGCGGCTGCGCCACCACCAGGCTTGGTGTACGAACGGTCCATGCGCGGGGTCCATCAATCCGATGATCGCCTGGTCCACGCCGCACGGAAGATCGGCGCAAAGACGCGCCGTCTGATAGTGCGAGCTGAACGTCGGCAGCTCTGGCGCTGCCGGCGGCGCGGCGTCGAGCGTCCGACCTTCCGGATTGCTCATAAAGCACCAGACGTACCCGTCGCGCTCTTCGCAAGGAAAGCTGCCCGCGTAGATTCGCTCGCATTTTAGTTTTGAATCCGCCGTAAGCGAAGGAATCGCTTGGCATTGGCCCGTGTGCGCTTCAAATCGCCAGCCATGATACGCGCATTCCACCGTCGCCCCGTCGAATTGGCCAAACGAAAGCGGAAACGCGCGGTGTGGACAAACATCACGCAGCGCAAATGCCTTTCCGGCGGCGTCGCGACCAAGCACGAGCGGCATATCCAGCAGCATCGCGCGCACAAGCTTTCGTCCGTGCACCTGCTGGCTCCGCAGCGCCGGATACCAAAATCCCCACATCATCTCGCCGGCGTGATTCCTGGATGTCGCTGCAGTACTTTCGCTCATGGCCGGAACGTATCGTAGTACACCAGTCCTCTGTGGCAAAGCGAGCAGTGAGATCAGCCCTGCCGCCTGCCGTTCCTCCTTGCCCTAAACGATGTTTCCCGGACTAGGCCCTTTTCTGTCCTTGAGGACAGCTTGCCGGTTCCTATCTGTTCTCTTAACCTGTTTCTATCGAAGCATTTATTCCCGCTTCAGAGCCGAATAGCGCGGAAATTTGGTGCGGATCCAGCCCGTCGGGAGGAGAAAGAGGATGAGGTTTGCCAACCGTGCACTCCCGATTGTAGTGCTCACGTCCTTGATCAGCATTCTTCTCCTGCAAACGGGATGTGCCGGCATCGGTGGCAACACTGGGGGCGGTGGAAAAGCCGGATTGAGCGTCCCGGCTGTTCCGGCCGGTTTATCGGCTGCCGCAGGAAACGCGCAGGTCGTGCTGAATTGGACAGCCAGCTCAGGTGCGACGGTCTATGACGTCAAGCGTTCCAACACCACCGGCGGCCCATATGCGCAAATTTCGACGCCGACCGTCCCGAACTTCACCGACACAGGTCTGACAAACAGCACCAAATATTTCTACGTAGTGTCCGCCTCTAATTCAGTAGGACAGAGCGCAAATTCGGCCGAAGTGAACGCAACTCCCGTACTGCCTGCGCCGGCAACTCCTACGGGCCTAGCCGCAACCGCTGGGAATGCCCAGGTGAGTCTGAATTGGAACGCGAGTACGGGCGCGACCAGCTATCACGTCAAGCGTTCAACCGCCAGCGGCAGTGAAACGCAAATCTCAGCGCCCGGTTCCAACAGCTTCACCGATACCGGACTTACAAACGGTACCAAGTATTTCTACGTAGTTTCAGCCGTGAACTCTGGCGGCGAGAGTGCCAATTCCTCCGAAGTGAACGCTACGCCCACTGCTCCAGCAGTGCCTCCGCCAACGCCAACGGGATTGCAAGCAACCGCCGGAAATGCGCAGGTGACTTTGAGCTGGAATGCGAGCACGGGCGCGACTAGCTACAACGTCAAGCGATCGACGGCCAACGGTGGCCCCTTCAGCGCCACGCTTGCTTCACCCGCTGTAACGAACTACATGGATACCGCCGTGACAAACGGCACGACCTACTATTACGTGGTATCCGCGGTAAACGCTTCCGGTGAAAGTGCCAATTCCGCGCAAGCCAGCGCGACACCCACCGGGCCCGTCGCGAATGTGACGATTACGATCGATCCGACCAAAACTAAACCGATTTCACCTTGGATCTATGGCATCAATTTCTATTCCGGAATTACCGGCGCTCCACCCCAGCTCACTTTTGACCGCGACGGCGGCAATCGCTGGACCGCCTACAATTGGGAAACCAACGCTTCAAATGCCGGAAGCGACTATCTCTACGAAAACGACGACTATCTGAGCAACAGCACGGTCCCGGCAGAAGCGGTGCGTAGTTTCATCGCGGGAGATCAATCCAACGGCCTGGCAAGCTTGATGACCGTCCAGCTCCAGGGCTTGGTGGCCGGTGACGAGAGCGGGCCTGTGAGCGTTACCGACCCGCCGGATTTGACGCGCTTCAAACAGGTGGTGGACAAGAAGAGCACAGTCTCCAGCGTTCCCTTCACGCTCACGCCTCCCACCACAGACGCCAACGTCTACATGGACGAATTCGTCTGGGCCTTGGATCAAAAGTTTTCCGGAATGGGCATCTTCGGGACAAGTCCCGCGCACCCCACGTTTGTCAGTTTGGACAATGAGCCGGAACTCTGGAACTCGACCCATTTGGAAGTGCAGGGGCCAAATCCCGTCACTTCGGACGCCTACATTACGAAAACCATTACGCTCACGGAAGCGTTGAAAGATCAGTTTCCCAACATGGTGATCTTTGGCCCAGTGCACTACGGATTTCAGGGCATCTACAATTGGCAGGGCGAACTGAACGCCACGCCCGGCGGCGCGAATTGGTTCCCGGACAAATACCTGACGGCCCTCAACACCGCGTCGGCTACCTACGGCAAGCCCCTCGTCGATGTCTACGACTTCCATTGGTACGTGGAGGAGTACGATGCAAACGGAAACCGCTCTATCGATTTGAGCGGCACAACTCTCACCGACGCCCAGGTCCAGCTAATCGTGCAGAGCCCTCGCGCCCTTTGGGATCCGACGTTCACCGACTCCACCAACAGCAATCCGTGGATCTACGAAGAGCTTGGCAACACACCGATCAACATCCTGGGACGCCTTCAGGGCAAGATCAACTCCGAGTTTCCCGGCATGAAGATATCAATCACGGAATATGAGAACGGCGGCTGGAACCACATCGCCGGAACCATCGCGCAAACCGATAACCTCGGTATCTTCGGCAGCGAAGGGCTTTTCGCGGCCAGCTTCTGGCCTCCCAATGGAACCTATTCCTACGCGCTCGCTGGTTTCCGCGCATTCCGCGATTTCGATGGAGCTGGCGCGAACTTCGGCGACACGTCGCTGCAATCCACATCCAGCAACGTGCAAAACGTAGTCGTTTACGCGAGTTCGGACAGCACCGCTTCGGGCAGGTTCGTATTTGTGGCTATCAATCGTTCCACCACATCGCAGGTCACCGCAATCAATGGTCAAGCACTCTCCGGGACTGCTCAGCTCTTTCAGATGACCGCAGCTTCCGCTCAGGGACAGAGCCCTATCCAGCCGGTGTCCATCGGAACGATGGCCGTAAGCGGCTCGTCGCTGATGATAACGCTTCCAGCCTTGAGCGTTACCACTATCGAAGTTAACTAGGCTCTGCTGCGAATTACAGATGGCGTTCTGCGGGCGTAGCCCCGGCTCAGACGCTGACCGCAGATCTTCTTGCGTTTTGCAGTCTCCTACTTCTGCTGTTTTGCCGACTTCTCCACTTGCAGAAGGATCTGATCCAGGATGGCGCGATCAAAGAACCGGCCATTCGCGATTACACAGTTAATCTTCGTGGTGTTGCGAATATCATCGAGCGGGTTTGCGTTCAAGAGAACCAAGTCAGCGGTTTTGCCGGCTTCGATCGAGCCGAAGGTGCTTTCGATGCCGAGAAATTTCGCCGGATTGCTCGTGGCAGTCTGTAACGACTCCATCGGTGTGAAACCCGCTTCTACGAAGTTGGCGAGTTCGTCGTGCAGGCTGAAGCCAGGCATGATGTACACGCCGGGCGCAGTATCCGTCCCGGCCAAGAACGGAACGCCGGCGCGGTGCATCGCACCCACCATCGTCAGGTTACGCGCGAAGTACTCCTGGCGCAGCGCGAGCTGGTCATGCAGAAGATCGGGCATCATCTCGTCCGTGAAGCGGCGCCAGGTCACATCGCGCCAGTAAGCCGGAACATACTTATCGAGCGGCTGGTGTTTCAAATCGCGCTGGTCGAGGAAAGTTCCTCCGCGCTGCCAAGCGAGAGTGGGGACTTGCCACGTTTGCGTTTTCGCCAGCAGTGCGATAAGCGCATCGCATCTCTGTTGGTCGTAAGTGGAAAGCATCAGCTTCAGGTCACCCTGACCGCTGATGAATTTGTCCTCTTCAGCGGAGCAGCCTTCGAAGATACCCATCAGATGCTCGATGCTCTTCTGTCCTGCTGCGATGGTTTCCGCCAAACGCACTTTGGTCGGCACGTGCCCGACGATGGGCAAGCCTTGCTTGTGCGCCTCGGCTGCCGCAGAAAGGTAGGCATCATGTGAGATTTCTGACTGCACCTTAATAAAATCCACGCCCTGCGCCTTGAGCGAGTACACGGCGGCAACAGCGCTTTCCGGCGTAGTGACGGCGACAGAACTTGGAAAGCGCAGGCTTTTGCCGTCCGCGAGGTAGCCATCCAGCATAGGCCCGGAGACGATCATGCGCGGGCCGATGATCTTTCCTTCACCAATCTGCTCGCGCCACGCGAATAGCACGGGGATGTCTCCACCCATATCCCGAACGCCGGTCACGCCATTGGCGATGAAGAGCGGCAGGATGATGTCGCGGCCGCCCGGAAACCAGTCGCCGAATGCGGAATGTACGTGCATGTCCCACAGCCCGGGAATGAGGTATTTGCCTCTGCCGTCGATCACGATCGCATTCTTCGGCGGCTGAAACCCGGCTCCGCTAGAAACAGCGGCGATGCGATTACCGGTAATGACAACAGTTGTGTCTGGTTGCACCGAAGATGTGCCGGGATTAATCACAGTCACATGCGTAACCACGATCTGTTTCGGCGTTTTGTCGATTTGCGCTGTCGCGCTTAGCACAAATACCAGACAGATCGAGGAAAATAGCAGCTGCTGGAAGTTCGAGGAGATGCGCATGCCCCAGAGATTACTACGGAACCCGTATCGGATAATCCTGGTTTGACTCAACCAGGAATTGCAGCTATTCTGAATATCGGAATGAACACAATGTTGGCCTTCTTCTATTAGCGCTCTCCTTCTACTCCCGCACACGGCGGGCTGAAAATCTCTCGCGCCGGCTTTCAAGAATCACTGACACAAACCACGATTAAGAATTACGAGGCACGGCCATGGCGAACTTAACGCTGTTTGAAAAACTCGATAACATCGAATCGCGATACGAAGAATTGACGCAACAGCTCTCCTCGCCCGAAGTGCACAACGATTCCGCGCGCTTCCAGAAGCTCGCCAAGACACACGCGGAAATGGCCCAAATGGTGGCGAAATACCGCGAATGGAAGGAAATTCAGAAAGGTTTGCAAGGCGCAAAGCAATTGCTGGTTGAAACCGACGACGCCGAAATGAAGCAGATGGCACACGACGAAGAGCACGAACTCGAAACCCGCAGCGTGACCGTCGAGCGCGAATTGAAATTTCTGTTGCTCCCGCGTGATCCTAACGACGACAAAAACGTCATCGTTGAAATCCGCGCCGGGACCGGCGGAGACGAGGCTTCGCTCTTTGCCGCCGAACTTTTCCGCATGTACTCGCGCTACGCTGAATCGCAAAACTGGAAAGTGGAAATTCTAGAAAGTTCCGCGTCATCCGTCGGTGGAATGAAAGAAGTCGTCGCCGCAATTCAGGGAAACAAAGTCTATTCCAAGCTGAAATACGAAAGCGGCGTGCATCGCGTGCAACGCGTTCCGGCCACGGAGCAGCAAGGCCGCATTCACACCTCCGCCGCCACTGTCGCCGTGCTGCCTGAAGCGGACGACATCGATATCAAGATCGAAGCCAAAGATCTTCGCATCGACACGTTTTGCTCGTCAGGCCCCGGCGGTCAATCCGTGAACACTACGTACTCCGCGGTGCGCATCACGCATATTCCCAGCGGTCTTGTAGTCTCGCAGCAAGACGAAAAATCGCAAATCAAAAATCGCGCGAAAGCCATGCGCGTCTTGCGTGCTCGGCTTTATGAAATGGAACAGTCCAAGCAACACGAAGCGATTGCCGCTGAGCGCCGCGGCCAGATCAAGACCGGCGACCGATCCGAAAAAATTCGCACGTACAATTTTCCGCAGAACCGCGTCACTGACCACCGAATCGGCTTGACGCTGCACCAGCTAGATCAAGTGATGGAAGGCAAGCTCGGTCCCATCGTGGACGCGCTTTCCACTCACTATGAATCCGAGCGACTCAAGCAGGAGCTCGTGGAAGCCTAAATGATTCGAGATTCTGGGAGCAACGGCGTCAATCGCAACGCAAGGCCGAATGTCCACGGTCAGAAATCCGTTCCTGCGTTCCCAACAGCCTCTAATGCGAACGGAAAGACGATCGATATTCGTAGAGCGTTGAAAGAGGGAATGGCTAAGTTGCGCGCGACGTTTGTGCCGTCGCATACCTTAGCTGCCGAGCTACTACTTATGCACGCGCTCGGCCGCGACCGCACTTGGCTTTACACCCATCCCGAGGAAGTGCTCGAACCTGCTGGCTCCGAAAAATATTTCGCGCTGATCGCGCGCCGTGCGGCCGGAGAGCCCACTCAATATCTCACCGGCAAACAAGAATTCTGGGGTATCGAATTCGAAGTAACGCCTGCGGTGTTGATTCCGCGCCCGGAGACCGAGCATGTGATGGAAGTGGCCTTGGCGCGGCTTGGCCCTCGCGGTCTCAAAATTCATATGGATACGGAACTGCCGCGCGAACGATTGCGCGTCGCCGATGTCGGCACCGGCTCTGGCTGTCTCGCCGTTTCGCTAGCTTACGAGTTGCCACACGCCGAAGTTTTTGCCACGGATATTTCCGCGCCCGCTCTCGAAGTTGCGCGCCGCAACGCCACCCGCCATGCGGTTGCCGACCGCATTCATTTCCTCCAATCAGACTTGCTGGAAGCTTTGCGCCCCGAGTCACATTCTTTCGACCTCATCGTCAGCAATCCGCCCTACGTCGGGCACAACGAATCGGCTGAATTACAACGCGAAGTACGCGATCACGAACCTGACGCGGCCCTCTTTGCTGGTCCTACCGGTGTGGAAATTTATGCGCGCCTGATCGAAGAAGCCGGCGAACTGCTTCGCCCCGGTGGCATGCTCGTTCTCGAGCTCGGCCACAACTCAGCCGAGCACGTGCACGCAATCCTGGCGGAACAGAAATGCTGGGCGAATGTCAGCTTCACGAATGATCTCGCGGGGATTCCGCGTGTTGCCGCCGCCAATCATATCTGACAAGGCATTGCTGCTTTTTTGTCGTAGAATCTAACCCTCGCTCACTTCAACGAAATATGCCGAAGCTGGCCCATTTTCGCGCGAAGCATGACGCACCAGCGCCTGCCGCGGATTCCGTTGCCTCCATTCTTCACATCGATATGGATGCGTTTTTCGTTTCCGTCGAACTGCTGGCGCGACCCGAGTTGCGCGGGGTTGCCGTGATCGTCGGAGGCCAACGCGACCAGCGCGGCGTTGTGACCTCTGCGAGCTACGAAGCGCGGCGCTTCGGCGTGCACTCCGCGATGGCCCTGCGCACGGCTGCGAAGCTCTGCCCGCACGCGGTGTTTCTCGACGGGCACCATGAACTCTACGGTCGCTGGAGCGATCGCGTCGCGGCAATCCTCGCGAAATACTCGCCGACAGTCGAAATGGCTTCCATTGACGAAGCTTATCTGGATCTTGCCGGCACCGAGCGCCTTCATGGTCCGCATCTTGGCGCAGCGCACAAACTCTTGCTGGAGATCACTTCAACAACCGCGTTGCCGTGCTCGGGCGGTTTAGCTGCAACACGCCTCGTCGCAAAGGTCGCCAGCGAGCAGGCCAAGCCGCGCGGCCTGGTTTGGGTTGCGCCGGGAAGTGAGGCCACCTTCCTCGCGCCATTGTCCGTGCGCAGAATTCCAGGGATCGGCAAAGTGACCGAGGCGGCGCTGAAAGGCCTAGGCGTCGAAACGATTGCGCAACTTCAGCAGGTCACATTGCAGCGTCTCGAAGAAGTTTTCGGAAAATGGGGCCAAGCGCTTTATCGCAAAGCGCGCGGAATCGATTCCTTCGAATTTTTCGTGGACGCCGAGCCAAAATCAGTTTCCCATAATCAAACTTTCGGCCACGACACAAACGACCGTGAAATTCTGGAATCCACCCTCAGCCACCTCTGCCAGAAAGCCGCAAAACGCCTGCGCGAAGCGGGTCTTCACGCCCGCACCGTCAGTATTACGCTGCGCCACGCCGACTTTACGACGATCACTCGCAGCCATACGCTCTCCGAACCTTCCGACCTCGATACAATTTTCCTTCGAACGGTCCGGGATCTCTTTTCAAGCGCATGGAACGGCACCTCGAACCTGCGCCTTGTCGGCGTCGAATTTTCCTCATTCACCGCCGGCTCCGGCCAAATGGATCTCCTTGATCCCGGCCGCCACGACAAACTGGAGCGCTTGGCGCGGGCCACCGATAGTCTTCGCGATCGCTTCGGATTTTCGAAAGTACAATTCGGCGGCTCGCTCGCGGCACACGACGATCGCGACGAGCACGACTGATTTCTCCAGCACACTAGCGGTTGACTTCTCGACGGAACAAATGCGGCGCAACGTGTTTCCTGTCCTATAATCATCGCTCTCATGGCCACAACTTCTAATCCCGAAAAGCGTTCAACCGGCGCGTTCCACAGCTTGCGCGACTTTTGGGCACGCGTGACCGAAGGTCTGAAAGTCAGCCAGCTCTGGGGGCAGTTCAAGTCCGAGGCCACAGCCACCTACGGGTTTTACTCGAAGGATGTGGACCGCGAGGCCATAAGTCAGGAGAAATCGAAATTCAAGCGTTTTTGGCGGACAGCTTGGGGTTTGTTTCTGGCCATGTTGATGAAGCTCTCTCCCGCGCGACGGGTACTTCTGATCGCCGCGATAATCCTTCTGGTTGTTCACAACGAAAACTTTGACGGCATCTGGCTTGGCGCCGTGATTTTATTTCTGTTGCTAGCGCTCGAGCTGGCCGATCGCGTGACCATGAAGCGGGATCTCGAAATCGCCCGTGAGATTCAGCAGTGGCTCGTTCCCGCTCAACCACCTGTAATTGTGGGCATGGACATCGCGTTCGCTACGCGCCCTCAAAACACTGTCGCGGGCGATTACTATGACGCATTCTTGCGACCCGTGGCGGCGAGCGGCGCCAGCAACCCGTCCTTACTCATTGCGGTTGCCGACGTTGCCGGGAAAAGCGTCCCGGCCGCGCTCTTGATGGCTACTTTCCAAGCAAGCCTGCGAGCGCTTTCGGCTACGCCCGCATCACTTGATGAAATCGTAGCGGGCCTCGAACGCTACGCCCGGGCGCATAGCCTCGAAGGCCTGCGCTTCACAACTGCCTTTCTGGCGGAAATAAATCTTGAGACACGCGAGATGTGCTACGTCAACTGTGGGCACAACAGCCCGATCTTACGCCGGGCATCCGGCGAATTCGAGCGGCTCTCGACCGGAGGCCTGCCGCTTGGGACGCCGCTCTTCACGGAAACCGAAATTCCCTATCCATCCGGCCGAACGCAGCTTCATCCGGGCGATTTGCTTTTCATTTTTACCGACGGCGTGATTGAAGCCGTGAATGAAGCGGGGGAAGAATACGGCGAAGCGCGGCTTCTCCCCTGCGTGCAGCCGCTCCCCGCAAACGCCGGAGAAGTTCTTTCGCGCGTGATGACCGACGTCAGTAATTTTGTCGGCTATGCCCGCCAGCATGACGACATCACAGCTCTAGTTCTTCGCGTCACGGCATAAGCGCGTTGATGGGCAACTAGCCCGCTTCAGGAAATGCCTACAACTACCAACGACGCGCCATTTCCCTCATAATCACGCTATGAGTCCCCGGGCTTTCGCCGAACAAATTTGCCGGAAACTGCGCGCGGCAGGCTACCAAGCCTTTCTCGTTGGCGGATGTGTGCGCGATATTTTGCTCGGACATGAGCCCGCCGATTACGATGTTTGTACCGACGCCACGCCCGAGCAAGTGCTGCGCGTCTTTCCCCGCAGCCTGACCGTGGGGGCAAAGTTTGGCGTCGTAATTGTTGCTGAAGATTCGCAGGCCGACGCCTTACCAGCTGGTGCTGGCTCCGCAAGCGACTTGGCCGCACCCGTTCAAGTGGAAGTTGCGACGTTTCGCTCCGACATCGGTTACTCCGATGGCCGCCACCCAGACATTGTGGTACTCGCAAAATCACCAGAGGAGGACGCAAAGCGCCGGGACTTCACCATCAACGCTCTGCTTATGAATCCGGAGACGAACGAGGTTCTGGATTTCGTTGGCGGACGCGAAGATCTTCGCGCGGGAATTATCCGCGCCATCGGAGATCCAGTCGAGCGATTCCGCGAGGACAAGCTGCGCATGGTTCGCGCGGTACGTTTCGCCTCGCGGCTGCACTACGAGATTGAACCGAAAACTTTTCGCGCGATTCAGGATCTGGCTCCCGAAATCGGCCAGGTTTCTCCCGAGCGCCTTCGCGACGAGTTGACCAAGCTGCTCACCGAAGGTGCCGCTCGGCGCGCGTTTGAGTTGTTGGATGAAACCAAGCTTCTGCCCCAACTTCTTCCCGAGATCGCGCGCATGAAGGGCGTGGAACAGCCGCCGCAATTTCATCCGGAAGGCGACGTCTGGATCCACACTCTCCTGATGCTTGAAAAACTCCCGGCTGGATGCTCGTCCACGCTCGCATGGGGCGTGCTTCTGCATGACGTCGGTAAGCCGGCCACTTTCACGCCCGCTTCCGGCCCGGATGGAAGAATTCGCTTCGACCGGCACGCCGAGGTCGGCACGCGCATGGCGGAAGAGATTTGCCGCCGCTTTCGTTTCTCAAATGACGACACGGAACAAATCGCCGCGCTGGTTGCAAGCCACATGAAATTCAAAGATGTGCTGCAGATGAAGCCAGCTACATTGAAACGGTTCGCTCGCCTGAACCGCTTTGACGAGCATCTTGAATTGCACCGCCTGGATTGCTCGTCCAGCCACCGCATGCTGGACAACTATGACTTCGTTCGCCGATTTATGGACGAGACCCCTCCCGAGGAAATACGTCCGCCAAGATTGTTAACCGGGGACGATCTTCTCGCCATCGGCCTCAAGCCCGGGCCGGCATTTAAGGAAATTCTGAATGCAGTTGAGGAAGCGCAGCTAAATGACTCGATTAGTTCTCGGGAAGAAGCATTGATTTTGGCGAAGTCGCTTATCTCGTCACAGAATTAAGTCATTAGAGCTTTGCGACTTTGAAAATCCGTGCCGGATCGCGAGGGAAAAAACTATTTCATGAAATTATTCTCCATCGAACTTCTATTGCTAACGGCGATCGCCAGCGGCTTCGGTGCCCAGCAACCGAGCCAGAAGCAAGCGGCAGCCTCGGATCAGCTTGGAATGACGTGCGCGCAAATTCTGCAGATGAGTTCAACGGACTGGATAAGCCATTTCAACGGCAAAGTGAATTCAGCGAGCGACGCCTCTCCCGGCGGGGCGGCTAGCGCGAACAAGCCGAGTGGTGAAACCCCGGAGGCTCAAGCAACGCTGCGTGCAATCGCGGTGTACGGAAAATGCTACGGCGCGCGGACCGACCGTCTTGCCGCGTCGCTAGGCAAGAGCGGCAAAGGACCGTTGATGGGCGTGCGCGCAAGCTTCCGCGATTTCGAAACCGCGCTGAACAATTTCACGGCCTTGGCTCTCGGCGGGGCACAAACTCCGGCCGATCCCGTGAAAACGGCCTTCGCTGCTCTGTACGAAAAGCAGTTCCGCTATGCGTTCTATCAGAGCTACGAGCAGAAGCCTGTTAATCAACCTCCGCCCGCGCCCAAAGAGGCGACTGTCGCGCCGGCAACCGCAGCGGCCGCAGATCAGAAATCCTCGGCGACGCGCATCACCGACCCGATGACGCTGGCAAAAAATCGCTTCGGCGATTTTTTGGCCGCGCTCCCGGAAGACGAGAGACACGAAATCCACGCGGCATTCGGCACAATTTTTGAAAAAGGATCTATTGGCGAACGGTGGAAGATAGAAATCTATCGTTACGCTATCTACATCCTCGAATCACCAAAGGACACACCGTTTTCCCCGCCGCCATTTTGACCGTCCCACCCGGGGTCTGTTAGTCTCGTCATTCCTATTTGGGAGAATAAATGAAATTTCGGACTTCCATCTTGCTAGCCGCGCTCGCATGTTCTTTCGTCGGCGGCGGTCTTCGCGCGCAAAGTAATGATGCGACCAATAAGCTCGCGCGCGATCTTTACAAGCAGCTCATCGAAATTAACACGACGGATTCTGTGGGCAGCACAACCGTAGCAGCGGAAGCGATGGCCCAGCGGCTGCGCGATGCCGGCTATGCCGCGAGCGACGTGCAAGTGATTGGGCCGAATGCTCGCAAAGGCAATCTGGTCGCTCGCCTGCGCGGTACCGGCGCACGAAAACCGATGCTGCTGATTTGCCACCTGGATGTTGTCGAGGCGCGGCGCGAAGATTGGTCCATGGATCCGTTTCAATTCATCGAGAAGGACGGCTACTTCTACGGCCGCGGATCGGGAGATATCAAAGACGGCGACGCAATTCTGATGACGGCGATGATTCGCCTGAAACAGGAAGGATTCAAGCCGGACCGCGACATTATTCTGGCACTCACGGCCGACGAGGAAGGCGGGGCGTCAAACGGCGTGGAGTGGTTGATCAAGAATCATCGCGATTTGATTGACGCCGAATTTATTCTAAATCCTGACGCTGGCGATTTCGAGTTGGACCAAGGAAAGAAACTGCTCGTCGGCGTCCAGGCGGCGGAAAAGCTTTATCAGGATTTCGATGTAAAAGTGACGAACCCGGGAGGCCACAGCTCGCTGCCGGGCAAGGAAAACGCAATCTACGAGCTGGCGGACGGTCTAACCCGCCTCGAGCATTACCAATTCCCCTTTGAGCTCAGCGAAGTGACGCGCGAATACTTTAAGCGGGAAGCTGACATCGTGGGCGGCTCAACAGGCGCGGATATGAAAGCTATTCTCAAAACGCCGCCGGATGAGGCCGCCGTCGCGCGGCTCTCGGAATCTCCTTTTTACAACGCGCGTATGCGCACCACCTGCGTCGCAACCAGGCTGGAAGGCGGCCATGCAAATAACGCCTTGCCGGGGATGGCGCGTGCGAACGTCAATTGCCGCATTCTGCCGGGCCACACGCCAGACGAAGTTCAGGCGACACTAGAGAAAGTGCTAGCCGATCCCAAAATTTCAGTATCGCAGATCGTCTCGTCTGGATCGGGATTGAGATCCAATCCGGTTTCCACGCTTCAGCCGAGCGTGATGACTGCGGTTGAGAAAGTGACGGCGGAGATGTGGCCTGGAGTTCCAGTCGTTCCCGTGCTGGATGCCGGTGCCAGCGACGGAGCTATCTCGCGGGCTGCCGGGTTTCCTACCTATGGCATTCCGGGCGTGTTCATGGATGTCGATGACGACCGCTCGCACGGCCGCGATGAGCGGATTCGCGTCGCGTCATTTTACGAAGGCGTGGATTTCTACTATCGCTTGATCAAAACACTTTCCACGCCGCAATAAATTCTGCGGCAAGCAAACTTTCGATGAGTCTGATGAGACGTTCGCTCTTGAAGGCCTCGCAAAGCCAGTGGCTGCGCGAGCACGCGCCGCGCTACGGTTTCATGCGGCGCACCGTGACGCGATTCATGCCGGGCGAAAATGTCGAAGATGCGCTGGCTGCAGCGCAGACGCTGGCATCGAACGGCATCGGCACGGTGTTGACGCACCTCGGTGAAAACATCACCGATCGCGCGGAAGCGCAAGAAGTCACAAGGCATTATCTGGACGTCCTCGATCGAATTCGGGCCGCGAACTTGCCTGCTGAAGTATCCTTGAAACTGACCCAGCTTGGCCTGGACCTCGATAATGAATTTTGCTACTCCAATCTCGTCGCGCTGATCGAACACACTCCCGCGGAAAAAACTCTCTGGATTGATATCGAGCAGAGCCCTTACGTGGACGTCACACTCCAGCTCTATCATCGCGCGCGCAAGGCCTATGCGAATGTGGGCGTGTGCGTGCAGGCATATCTTTTTCGCACCGAAAAGGATCTGGATGCGCTGATTTCGATTGGAGCCTCTGTGCGGCTGGTGAAGGGCGCGTACAACGAACCTGCCGAAATAGCTTTTCCGTTGAAGTGGGATGTGGACGAGAATTACCTTCATCTCGCTCAACGACTGTTAAGTCCTGAATCGCGCAAGATGCGTGTTCGGGCGGCAATGGCTACGCATGACCGCGCCCTGATTAAGAAAATCGTGGAATGGAGCGCATCGCAGGGGATAGTAAAAGCGAACCTTGAATTCCAAATGCTGTACGGCATCCAGCGTGCGGAGCAAATCCGGCTCGCGCGTGAAGGCTACCGTTGCAATGTGCTGATTTCCTACGGCTCCTTCTGGTTCCCCTGGTTCATGCGCCGCTTGGCCGAGCGACCTGCCAACGTGCTCTTCCTCGCACGCAATTTCTTCTCAAGTTGAACCGCCCGCCGTCATTTCCTTCCGCCGGCTATTTCTTTCGCGTGTAAGTGGTCTCCTGAAACGCGGCTTCCTTGCCGTCCGCTCCAGCGCTCATCAGCGTGACGACAAATTGATTGTCGTCCATCTGCCGAATTATGGCGTGCAGAGGAACCTTGCCTCCATGAAGATTTTGCGTCATGCCGTTCAGATCGATGGTCTTGCCCCCATCGCTGCTCGTTCCGGTCAAAAAAATCATCGCTGTGGACCCTGTGTACATCCACACCGCCTCATATTGCTCGGTAATGTTGTTGAAGCCGTAGATGCGCGTCCCCGAAACAGGGCGCCCAAAAACAGTATCGTTGTTTTCTTCGACGATAAATCGTCCCCCCAGAGCGTCGGAAATTTTTGAAGTTCCGGTCGAGGCGTTCGCATCAGCATTCGGCTGCGCGACAAATTTCACCGTTCTTGTGTACTCGCCGGCGCGTTTCGCAAGGAATTCCTGCTCCGGGCCGGGCTTGGTAGCGTCAGCCGTTTGGTGCGTATCAGGGGCGGCCTCCGGTTTTTGTGGCGACTGGTCCTGGGCAAAAACTGCGGCCACAGGCAGAAGTAACAGCGCCGCGAGCAAAGCCCTACGGCCACACGGTGGCGCAAGTTTCATTGATATCTCCCTTCGAATGGCTTGTAGGGGCCCCAAGAACGGCACTACGTACCGGCCTCAGAATATAGCTATAGGATGGCAGGCGCAATTACGCTCGGGGTTGGCGCAGCTTTTAGCGCGTGCGCTCATCTTTTTCAACTTTGCCGTCGCGCAGACGAATTACGCGGTGTGCGTGGGCCGCGATGTCTGATTCGTGCGTGACCAGGATGATGGTATTGCCTTGCTCGTGCAGACGTGCAAAAAGCGCCATAATTTCTTCGCCCGTCTGGGAATCCAGGTTCCCTGTGGGCTCATCAGCCAGAAGAATCGAAGGCGCGTTCACCAGCGCGCGCGCGATGGCCACGCGTTGCCGCTGGCCGCCTGAGAGCTCGTTGGGCTTGTGCATCATGCGATCGGCGAGATCCACTTGGCTCAAAGCCTTTTTTGCGCGGCCCAGGCGTTCTTCGGAAGGCGTGCCATTGTAAATCATGGGCAGTTCGACGTTGTGCAGCGCAGTCGCGCGCGCCAACAGATTAAACGTCTGGAAGACGAATCCGATCTCTTTGTTGCGTATGTAGGCGAGCTCATCGTCGTCGAGCTGGCTAACCAGCCGTCCCGCCAGCCAGTAACTCCCCTTGGTGGGCGTATCTAAGCAGCCAATCAAATTCATAAGGGTGGATTTTCCCGAACCCGACGGACCCATGATGGCGACATATTCGCCTTTGTGGATTTCGATGCTTACGCCCCGCAGCGCATGCAGTTGCTCTGCGCCCATTTCATAGCTCTTCCAAAGATCTTCGGTTTGAATAACTATGCCGGTAT
>JBEKSN010000030.1:0-24782 GCA_049517055.1 Candidatus Acidiferrales bacterium
CTTTTTGCCGCCGGACGCTATCAGGAAGTTCTAGACGTAGCAGAAGCTGCCATCGAGTCGAGCGGTGAGGACTATAACGTTTATGTGCCTATCAGGAACTGTTTCGGCGCCTTGGGAAAAGAACAAGCCAAGCTCAAAATGAACGAGAGATTCTGCGGCGCACTCGAACAGCACATGAAACACGTGCCCGAGGATGCGAGAGCGCGCATTTTGCTGGGCGGCAACTACGCCGAATTGGGGCGAGAGGAAGACGCCTTGCGCGAACTCAACCTGGCAGTTACGTTGCGCGCCAACGAAGCCTCGATTCTCTACAATGCGGCTTGCGTGTACTGCCTCCTGAACAAAAAGGCGGAAGCTTTGGATGCCCTGCGCAAAGCCTGGGAAGCGGGTTCCAAGGATGCTGTGTGGACTCGTCGCGACCCAGACCTGGTCATGCTTCACGGGGACCCGGAGTTTGAGCGCCTCTATCCGGAGAACTCCGCGACACCAACATCCCCCATCTAGTGAGCGCGGCTTTCCGCTACTGCTCGGAAATTCCGGTGGACAGCCAATACCGCCTGCGCCGATAATCCGAAGCGAATTAGTGCGATCCAATCTGACTCTTCTCCATGCTGAAAGGAAACTAATCTTATGAAAAAGATGCTCAAGGGCCTGTTGTGTCTGGCGCTCGCCGCCTCATCGCTCGCAGCGCAGACCAGCAAAGGCCCGACTTCCAACGGCGGACTGCCGCCGATTATCGACCGCGAGTTGATCTTCGGAAATCCGGAAATCGCGGGCGCCCAAATTTCGCCCGACGGAAAGTATCTGGCGTTCCAGAAGCCGTGGAAAGACACACGCAACGTTTATGTAAAGGGCGTGAATGAACCGTTCAGCGCCGCGCGGCTGCTGACTACGGAAACCAAGCGGCCGATCGCCGGATTCTTCTGGACCCGTGACGGCAAATACATTTTGTACGTGAAAGACAACGCCGGCGACGAAAATTACAACGTCTATGCCGTGGATCCCAGCGCCAAGGCGGCGGAAGGCGCGGACGCTCCAGCTTCGCGCGATTTGACCGGCCTGAAGGGTGTGCGCGTCGAACTTGTGGATGTTCCCAAAAATGATCCGGACGTGGTTTACATCGGGCTGAACGACCGCGACAAATCCTGGCACGACCTTTACAAGCTCAAGATCTCGACCGGCGAGAAGACCTTGATGCGCAAGAACACAGAGCGCATCGAAGGCTGGCAGTTCGATCTGCAGGGCAATTTGCGGCTGGCCACGCGCTCCGCGGAGAACGGCGACACGGAAATTCTTCGCGTCGATTCCGACAAATTTACCAAGATTTATTCCTGCAACGTCTTTGAGACTTGCAACGTGATCCGTTTTCAGAAAGACGGCAAGCGCGCGTACATGGAGACCAATAAGGGCGCCGACATGGACTTGACCTCGCTGGCGCTGGTCGATCCGGAAACCGGGAAAACGGAGATCGTGGAATCCGATCCGCTGAAAAAAGTGGATTTCGGCGGGGCTTTCTTTAACGAAGCGACCGACGAACTGGCCTTCACCTTGTATGTAGAAGACAAGCCGCGCTACTACTTCAAGGACAAAGGTTTTGGCGCCGATTTCAAATGGCTCGATGGAAAGTTTCCGGGCAAGGAAGTGAATTTGAATTCGGCCACGCTGGACGAGAAGATCTGGCTGGTGACGGCCAACAGCGATACCGAGCCGGGGGAGACCTACCTCTTCGACCGGAAAGACCACAAGCTCGCGCTGCAATATAAGATTCGGGAAAAGCTTCCGCGAGCAGACCTTGCGGAGATGAAGCCGGTGCACTACAAGTCGTCGGATGGGCTGGAGATTCCGGCCTATCTCACTTTGCCCAAAGGCGTGCCGGCTAAAAATCTGCCTACGATTATTTTCCCGCACGGCGGGCCGTGGGGACGTGACTTCTGGGGTTACAACGGATATGCCCAATTCTTTGCCAACCGCGGCTATGCAGTTCTAAGCATGAACTTCCGCGGGTCCACCGGTTACGGCAAGAAATTCGAAGACGCGGGCAACCAGCAATGGGGCCGCAAAATGCAGGACGACGTGACCTGGGGCGTGAAGTATTTGGTTGACGAAGGCATTTCCGATCCCAAGCGCGTGGGAATCTTCGGCGGATCTTACGGCGGCTACGCCACCCTAGCGGGCGTAGCTTTTACTCCGGATCTTTACGCCGCGGCTGTGGATCTTTTTGGTCCCTCCAACTTGATTACCCTGATGGAATCGGTCCCGCCGTACTGGGAATCCATCCGCCAGATGTTCTATCAGCGCATGGGAAATCCCACCACGGCGGAAGGGAAAGCGCTGCTGGTAGAGCGCTCGCCTCTCACCTGGGCAAGCAAAATCAAAACGCCGCTCATGATTGCGCAAGGCGCCAACGATGCGCGGGTCAACCATGCGGAGTCCGAGCAGATTGTGATCGCGCTGCGCGATCGCGGTTTCCCCGTGGAATACCTGCTGATTCCCGACGAAGGCCACGGCTTTGCACGTCCCGTGAACAACATGGCTTCGGTTATGGCCACGGAAATATTCTTCGCCAAGTATCTTGGTGGGCGCGCCCAGACCGACGGGACGCCGGAAGTAATGGCGCGCCTGAAAGAAGTCACGGTCGATCCCAAGACCGTGGTATTGGCCAAGAAAATTGATGCAAGCTCGGTGAGCGCTCCGAAGCCGGCCAGGGACCTGGAGGCCGGCACGTACAAGTATCAAGCCAAGCTCGAGATTGGCGGGCAGCAGGTCCCGCTTAGTGTCTCGACCACCATCGCGGCGGGCGGCGACGCCTGGACCGCGACAGACGTGATTGACACACCTCAAGGGACGGTGACCGAAGTATCAACGCTGGATAAAGGGACATTGATCGCGCGCACACTCAACCTGAAACAGGGACCAGTGGTGATCGACCTCAATTTCAGCGGTGACAAAGCTGCAGGCAACGTGAACATGAACGGACAGGATAAGCCTGTCTCGGTCGATCTGGGCGGACCACTGTTCGCTGATGGTGCAGGTTCCAAACAGTCCATCGCGTGCCTGCCCTTGGCCGAGGGGTACAGCGCGACGTTCCGTAACTTCGACGTCCAGAAACAAAAAGTGAAGCTACTGCAGTTGAACGTTTCCGGCGTCGAAAAAGTGACGGTTCCCGCCGGCACCTTCGATGCGTACAAAGTAGAGATTGCTTCGGCCGATGGCGGTGACGACAAAGAGACGCTTTGGGTGGCCGAGGACTCCCACAAGGCCGTTAAGGAATCCTCGGTCCTGGCGTCCATGGGCGGAGCCATACTGACGCAGGAATTGCTACCGTAGAGGTCGAATCGCGCCGGCTAAGCCGGCGAGGAGCTCAGCGCGAGGGTGTTCTTCCTGCATTTTTGGTCAGATGCCAAGCGTCACACCAGGAGCATCGATAGGCCCGCAGATCCTTCGGCGCATTGGCGGTTGCGATCTGGTGCACGGCAGTTGCCAGAGCTTCGCCTTCGCTCGCGTACTTGCGCTTCCCGCTGACCGGACATTTTGATTCGTTGTCGTCCACAAGCCCTTCCGTAGAAGTTTCGTTACTAGTCTAGTTATATTCACCTTTATGCGTTTCGCTGTGCAACCTCAAACAACTACACACAGTCAAACATAGCTGTGCTCGAAGTCACAGGGAAGGCTATAAAATAATAAGCGTGAATTCCACGACCAAAAACTCGGGCGGGAATTTTTGGGGCGGAAACGTCCGGAACCGGATCCTCAGCCGTGGGAAGTTCGTTGGGATGAGCCTTTGTGTCCTGCTTTGCGGATTTCCAGCTCCGGCTCAGTCTCAGCAGTCCATTCCTGTTCCGGGAGCGGAGAGTGGTGTACCTAACGCGCCGGGAACACAAGCATCAGCGGGCGATCCGCGACCCTTGCAACGGTCGTCCGGAGACGTCACCGGAACGGTTGTCGATCAAACTGGAGCTGTCGTCGCGGGAGCGCGCGTAACACTCACGAATGGAGACCAACCCCCAACGCACGACATGCTTTCAGGCGAAGATGGGCAATTCTCCTTTACCAACATAGCTTCCGGTGCGTTTAAGGTGACCGTTACGAAGGCGGGCTTCGCTACGCAAACATATTCCGCAACACTGCGGCCTGGGGAGTCCTACATCGTCCCGCAGATCGCCTTGGCCGTGGCCACCGAAGTCACTGAAGTGCGCGTTGGGCTGCCACCAGTCGAATTGGCAGAAGAGCAAATCAAGGAACAAGAGAAGCAGCGCGTGCTGGGCGTCTTTCCAAATTTTTACGTTAGTTACGTCCACGACGCAGTTCCTCTGACACCGAAGCAGAAGTACGAGCTGGCTTGGAAGACGACCGTGGACCCGGTCACATTCGCGGTGACGGGGGCCATCGCCGGCATCGAGCAGGCTCAAAATCAATTCAGCGGATATGGGCAAGGCGCACAAGGTTACGGAAAGCGCTACGGCGCCGCCTACGCCGACACGGTTACAGGCACGTTCCTCGGAGGTGCCGTTCTGCCGGCGCTGCTGAAACAGGATCCGCGTTATTTCTACAAGGGAACCGGCAGCACACGATCGCGGATCTTGTATGCCATCGCCAATTCGGTGATTTGCAAGGGCGACAACGGTCACTGGCAGCTAAATTACTCCGGCATCCTTGGAGATTTGGCCTCGGGCGGTATCTCAAATCTTTATTACCCAGCGCAAGATCGGGGAGCGGGATTAGTGTTTGAAAACGAGGGGATAGGGATCGCCGCAACTGCCGCCTCCAATCTGATTCAAGAATTCATCATCCCGAAGTTGACACCGAACCTTCCCAACCACCAAACGGCGAAACCGTAGAACACGATTGGCGAGGGATCGAACATTTCTTAATCGCAAATGGGATCCTCAACGATCAGTTCGCCCGCCGGTAAAGGATCCAATTCGGCGATTCCGCCACTGGGAGATATTCAACGCCGAGCATGTTGGGGTAGGCATTCAGGATCACAGCCAGAGTATCCCTCTCGTCAGCCGGGAACTTGGGCGCTAGGATAAGGGCTACGTCCCCAATCAGGAATTTCTCCGGCGGCATGGCAGCTGCGCTGATGTCTGTCTTGCTGAGGACCACCGCGCCTCCGTGGGAGGGAGGGCGCAGCGTAGCGAACGAAAACGGATTGCTCGCGCCAAGGCCCCGTACGGATTCACCGGGTCGTCCGTTTGCCTGAACCAGCGCGATCCCTTCCTCGGTGTACCGGACAAGATTCTTGCCATCGTCGTTAGGGGGGCACGGTGTAGCGCAATCAACGAACTCGATCGAAGCTAGTTGGGCCTCGTGAAATCGATAGCCGGGTTTCTCGCGCAGAACTTTGTCTGCCATCGCAGCTCCAAGGCCCGCAGCGTCTATACACATCGGAATTGCTACCGCGAGTAAACCGATGGCCAGCAGCGGGGCCATCTGGGGAGGGGAGGTGCCTTCCGGCACTGCGGCGGTCACTTCGTTCAAAAGTAAGAGCGCGGCCGCTCCCAGAAGAGGAAGGCCAAAGGGCTGGGTGTTCGTGAGCAGGAGCAGCGTGCCGGCGACCGTCGCCATCGCTACCACCAACGTCAACGTGAAACGGCGGCGAACCGAGACTCCGGGCAGCAGGCTGACAAGAGCTACCATCAGAGCGACCGGAGCAATTTCGAAACGATCCACATATATACGCTTGATCACATCACGGGCGTCAATCGCGCCACGCTTCACGGCAGCCAGCAGCCGGTACTCGCTCACGAGCGCGGGTAGGTCGAAGCGCAGATAGCCCATGATGGGGATGCTGAAGGCGGCGAAACCTGCCGCCATTCCCGCCAGACGGATGCGTGCGCCTGAGCGAAGTGGCAGCGAGACGGCCGCGAGTGTTAACGCCACGAGTCCAAAGCTGATCTTCAGAAAAAGCAGCAAGGCGCAGGCCAATCCGGTGGAGAAACCACCGGCGAACCGAAGCCTACGACTGTCGCCCTTCTCCGGCAGGAACGATTCAAGCAGAACCAGGGACGTCAGCGCATAACCATAGCGGTTGTGCTTCATGGAGAAAGCGGCCTGAGTGAAGCCGTAGCCGAGCGGAAACGGTGCGGCGGCGAGCAGCGCCAAGAAGAGACAAGCGACGAAAAACGGAGCGGACTTCATGCGCGGCCGGAGAACGAAAAATGCCCAGAAGCTGATCAGCGTGGTGGCCAGGGCGCTGCCGTAACCCAAACCGCGCGCGTTGTTGCCCGCCAGCCAAAGTCCCGCTGCGTGCAACAGGTAGTAAACCGGCCCCATCTGAGCGTAAAAGTCCACCTGAGGCCGTTCTCCGTTGAGAACGCGCCAGCCGCCGTCCAGGGACACGAATACATCGTGACCGAACATCCGCAGACGCGGGACTCCTACGATAGCGACGGCGAGACACACCACGAGGAGCAACACAGCTAACAGACGACTGCGCCGGAGGGCGGCGTCGCGTGATCCTACCCACCACGACACAAAGCTTTCGAAGGAGATTCCTTTTACGACGCGCTGGTTAGGTGAATGTGCAATTTGCACGGGAGTCATCCTACATCAGTACCATGAGCGTGAAGATGGATTTCGGCCCAGGGGGAATTAGATGTGGGGAGCGGGTGCGCTTTACTCGGGAACTGTTCCGCTGCCTGAACGGCAGGAAATAAAAAGAGACCGTGCCGTCTTGACAGAAGAATATTGGGTCGGCAATGATGATTCTACGTGCAGGAAACTCTCAGCAAGAGGCTCGCAGATATCGTTCTTCCGGACGCCTTCGGGCGGGAAATCCGTCTCGGTTCGTTGTGGGAGAACAAACCGGCCGTCATCGTTTTTCTACGGCACTATGGCTGAATTTTTTGCCGCGAGCATGTCGCGCAGTTGCGCGAACACCAGCAAGACTTTTTGGATAAGGGCGCGTCGCTCGCCGCCATCGGCCTTGGCGACCGGCACTATGCAGGAATTTTCCGCGAAGAAACGGGAATCGCGTTTCCCCTGTTGATCGACGAACAGCGCCAGGCTTACGCCGCCGCCAACCTGCGTTCCGCCAATCTGTTGCACCTAGCCCGACGCGACAATTTCGAGAGCCGCAATCGCGCGAAAGCGGCCGGCCATCATCAGCACAAACTTGGCCAGAATCCCTTTCAGCTCGGCGGGAGTTTCATCTTCGCGCCGGGAAATATCGATCGTTTCGCGCACGTGAGCAAAACCTTCGGCGACAATGCAACTCCCGCTACGCTTCTTGCCGCTCTCGATAAAGGTGAGTGGACTTAGCCTGCAAAGCAAAAAAAGCGCCGGAGAGGTTCGCTCTCCGGCGCTTTTCGTGATACGAGCCTAAAAAAATTACTATTGAGCCGCTTCGACCTTCTTGAGCGGCGGCTTCGGCATCTGCCAGATGATTCCGGAGTCGTCGGCATTGTTCGGGTAGAACTGCGCCGACTTGTTGCCGGAAGGCAACAGCACGATGTCCGCACGGCGGTTGTAGGCCAGCCAGCTGCCCTGTTTGTTCCGTTCACGCGCCTTGGGGGCCTTGTTCGGATTGGTGTCTTCCAGGGTTTTTACTTCCGACTTTTCCAGCTGGCGCTCTTTTCCGTACGCGGCAGTCTGAATTTTGTCGGCGGAGATGCCCTGATCGACCAAATACTGTTTGATACGCTCGACACGACGCTCGCTCAAATCCTGGTTGTGAGGCTTAGAGCCGCGGATGTCCGCGTGCGATTCGATAGAGAGCTTCGCATCGCCGTCGTACTCGAGATATTTCTTAAACCCGTCGGCCAGCGTGGCGAGTTCCGTTTGTTGGCTCTTTACCAGTCCCACTTGCGGGTGACCCTTATCCGGATAGTCCGTGGGGTAGAAGATGCTCTGCAAAACGACGGCGGGAATCGGTTCGATAGAGCCGGTCACGTGAACAGATGCGGTTTGCGTTAAGGTTCCACCGCAGACGTTCGTGGCCGTCAAACTGTAATTCCTGGTTTCGTCCACCGGCCCGATGTCGGTCTTGGTGGGGTCGGCCTTGATCGTTTGGTTGCCGTTGAGATCCACTTTGCCGATTGGATCGATGTTGGCGGAGTCAGCGTTTGATGTGGTCCAGGTCAGAGTGCCATTGTCATCGGTGATGACCTTGTCGCCGATCTTGCGATAGTGCAGATCGGTCGGGCTGGCCGTCAGGTTTGCCACCACGACGGTGTTGACGTTAACAGCCTCGGTGCCGGTTACGATCCCGCCGGGTCCCGCTGCCGTCAGCGTGTAGGTGGTCGTTGCACGCGGCGAAACCGGCTTGCTTCCGCTTGCGTCCACGGCGCCAATTCCATTATCGATGGTCACATCCACCGCATCCGTGGTCTGCCATGCGAGGTCCGTGTTCTGGCTGCAATTAATGTTGGCAGTCGAATTCGTGACGGTAGCTCTTACCGGCGCGATGGCTACAGTCGCGCTAGCGATGCCCGCATAGAACCGTGGCAACGGCGCCTTCTTTTGCAGTTCAGCCTGGCGATTGCTCCAATCCGTGGTGACCTGCGTGTTCTTGGCTACGTTAATCGAAACTTTTTTCCCGGCCTCGACCTTCACGTCGCCGGACCATAGGTCTTTTCCGCCGCGCGTGATGGTTAGATGATGTGTTCCGGGCGGCAGCAGCAATTCTTGTTTCCAGACCCAGAAGTCGTTATTGAATTCGTCCACGTGGCCGACAAAATAGCCGGGAGTCTTTCCATTCGAAAGAACCGCGGCGCGAACGTCTGTTCCGGAGATATAGACGCGGCCCCAGGGGCCGGCAACCTTGTCGCCATACGGTTGCAGCGCCACAACGAGGTCCGTGGATTTTCCGGCCTCGATGTTGACGTCCTGCGTAGAGATCTTGTATCCGTAGTTAACCACCACCACCGTGTGCTTCCCGGCGCTCAGTTTGATACCGCGGCTTCCTTCGCGGATGCCGTTGCCATCCACGAACACGTACGCCTGGGACGGCGTCACTTTGATCTTCAGCTTCCCTTCCTGTGCGAAGCTGGCGCTCGCGCAAAGCGCGACTGCCACCGCAAGGGTGAAGAGGTGTCCAATTCGTCGCATCTCAATGTCTCCTAACGATTTTTATAGGCGAGATTATTTGTGCGCTTCCGCGCCCGTTCGGTAAAGCGCTGGCTGGGACTGCACCAAGAAGGTATATTCCTAGCCGCCATCTGTCAATGAATTTGAAAGAAAAAGCGAACGCTGTTGATATAACTGTTGATTCTCCGTGTATCAACCATTCAACACTGGCTTTCTACCCGCTATGCTGCTTCGCTCAAAGCGTTTACAGTTTGGCGCGGCGGGAAGTTCGGCGACAAAATGCCCAGGAATGTTCCACTGTGGAACGCAACTTCGCCGCAGCCAGCCACCACATGCTGTCCGGGATTGGGTCCTCGCCGCAGATCAGTCGCCGCGTTTAGCGCTTGGCTCATTCCGGATGGACTGAACAGAAAGCCGGGATATTCGCATTGCGATTAGGGCACCCGGCCAAGATTCAGAGTTCGTCATCAACGGACTTTCGCGTCCGGTATAGATCTTTCGATGATCGGGAGAAGTGTGACTCAAGTGGGGCTCCGATTGTCTTCGCGAATGTCCAGCTCACGCCGCGAATATAGATGAGGATCACGGTCATGATCTTAGGATTGCGCGCGTGTTTTGCAAGATTCAGGGACTGTGAGTTCAGAGCGCTGATGCCCCCAAAGGTTCGAGTGGCACCGCGCTGACGCGCGTATTCATTCAAGGCGCGATTCATAGAGCCGTGAATTCCGAGTCCACGACGGCTCCGAACAACGAACACACCATAACGGAGAGCCTCGTCCGGACGGAGAATCCAACTTACTCCGAATGCGAGCTCCATACCGGTGGCGAAAGTGATCCACATGTATCCTGCCGCTTCGCGTTCCACATATGCGACAGCCGCTGCGTCGCCTCGGCCGAAACGCGCGGCAATCTCCGCTGCAGGGATTCCCATTAACGAGATAACTGCGGTAGCCACCTCGAGATCTTGGGTCCCGGCGAATACCTTCACCTCGATTTGCTCTTTCGCGTGGGGCTCGAATAAAGGCCGCTGCAGGTTGGTCTGAAAAATGTGCCAGGCATGTGAATACATAAAAGGACGAAGCAGTTCGCGCAATGCAAGCAACAAGGAAACAAACAGTCCGCGCCAGCGTATGCCTTCACGAACGGTTTGCCAGCGTGTAGAGGGCCGATTGGGCATAGTTAGCCTGAGGAAGCGTTCGGTTGCAGTTGTGTCTTGTGCGGCAAGATACGCTATCGATCGATACGCGTCAATCGGTTCTCGGAGTGATTCTGGACACGGATTCCGCTGGGTGTTAGGTTGGTTTCGCGTTGCGACACCCAAGAGGAGCACATGAAGGCTATCATTTATTCAGAGCACGGCGGACCCGAGGTTTTGCAGTACACGGATGTGGCGAAGCCGCAGATTGATGCGTTCGACGTTCTGGTCCGTGTGCGGGCTTGCGCGCTGAATCACCTCGATCTCTTTCTGCGAGGCGGGCTGCCTGGAATCAAGATTCCGCTTCCTCACATTCCCGGTAGCGACATTGCCGGGGAAGTGGCCGAGGTGGGAGAGAAAGTTACAGGCATAAAAGTTGGGGAACGGGTTTTGCTGCAGCCTGGGATTTCCTGCGGGCGTTGCGCGCAGTGCCTGGCGGGAAATGACAATTATTGCCGCCAGTACATGCTATTCGGTCAGATGGTGGACGGCGGGTGCGCGGAATATGTGAAATCAGCCGCTGTGAACGTGGTGCCGATACCGGAGAATATGTCGTTTGAGGAAGCGGCGGCGTTTCCGCTGGTTTCGCTGACAGCGTGGCATATGCTGATTACGCGAGCGCAACTGAAGCCTGCCGAAACAGTTCTGGTTCTTGGTGCGGGCAGCGGAGTGGGAGCCGCGGCGATCCAAATCGCGAAAGCGACCGGCGCGCGTGTGATTGCCACGGCCGGGACGAAGGAAAAGGTGATCAAGGGGAAAGAGCTCGGTGCGGATTCCATGATCCTGCATTCGGAGAATGACATCGCTGAGGAAGTGAAGCGTATGACCAACCGGCGTGGGGTGGACGTCGTGTTCGAGCACGTGGGACAAGCCACCTGGGATCAAAGTCTGCGAAGCCTTACGCCTGGCGGAAGGCTGGTTACTTGCGGCGCGACTACCGGGTACGACGCGAAGATCGATTTGCGGTTCCTATTCACGCGCCAGCTTTCGATTCTTGGCTCGTTCATGGGGAGCAAGGCTGAATTGTTCAGCGCACTGGAACTTTACCGGCGAGGCCTGCTAAAGCCGGTGATTGACGTGGTGCTGCCGCTCGAAAAGTGCGCGGAAGCGCATGCGCGGCTGGAACATCGCGAGCAATTCGGGAAGATCGTGTTGCGCGTGGCCTAGGGCTGGGTGCGCCTAAGTTTAACCGAGCTTGCGTAGCTCTGACAAAAGAGAGGGACATGCCAACGAGTTTCGATTGTTCCGAAGATCATGAACCGTATAGGAGTTTCAAACCGCAAGCTCGCAGAATCGTGAGATCTCGTTTCCGCCTTTGCGTGGCGATCTTTGCAGCCATTTCCTTCGTAACGTCTCCCGCGATTGGTCAATCCGGACAAACGTCAACTGCAGCTTCAGCGAGCGCGAAGATCAGCCGTACGCAATTGCAGCAAGATTTCATGATATTGCGTAAAGCTCTTGAAGAAGGGCACGCCGGCCTGTACCGCTACACGAGTAAGAGAGATATGGACGCGGCTTTCGATCACGCGCTCGAAGCGATTGACCGTGACATGACAAATGCTGAATTTTACGCCGTCGTGACGACTTTGTTGGACGCGATTAAGTGCGGACACACGCAATTTGTGTTGTCGAAAGAGTCGAAGGCGTATCTGCAGGAAACGGGAAGACAAATTCCGCTCAAGTTGCGGTTCATTTCCGGCAAAGCGTACGTCGTAGCGAGCACAAGATCGGCAAATTGTTCCGGGTTCCGAGCTTCTTTCGATTAACGGCAAGCCGACCGCCGGCATTGCAAAGGCGATCCTGCGACATCTACCGGGAGATGGGGAGATCGAAACGGGCAAGTACCGGGCTCTGAGCGCGCAGTTCAGTTGGTACTACTTCCTGTTTGTGGAGCGGCCAGACTCCTTCGCAATCGAATACCTCGATTCTTCCGGGCAGACGCGCAAGACCACGCTGGCAGCGCTCACAGCTAAAGATACGCAGGCCGTTCTCGAAAAGAACAATCCGGTTCCGGCAGAAAGCGTCGACAAACCATGGCGATATGAGTTGATGTCTTCCGTGCCGCGCGCAGCGAGGCTGAAAGTAGAAACATTTTCGCCTCCCGAGGAAGGCATTGACGGCCAAACCTTCGCCCAGTTTCTGGAATCCTCTTTCAAGAAAGTGGAGGACGACAAGATAGAGGACTTGATCATTGATCTCAGGGGCAATGACGGGGGCGAAGACTAGTGGTCCCTTATTGTATTCATATATCGCAGAAGGGGACTTCGAAGTGTACGCGTCGGTTGATGCATCCACGAAGAAGTTGCCGTTGATAAGCCAATATTCAAAAATAAACGCAGACTTCCAAACGAAGTTCGAGAATCAGTTGGTTCCAAGCGCTGGCGGACGCTATGAGATCACTAAAAAATCCGAATACTTTCTTCCCACACAAAAGCCGCGCCCCGGGAATTATGGGAAAAAAGTTTGGATACTTACCGACGGAGAAGTTTTTTCCACCGGCACGGTGTTCTGTTCCCTGGCAAAGAGCCACAAGCGAGGAATTTTCGTGGGGGAGGAAACCGGCGGCGCTTACCAAGGCTTCAACGCAGGAGATTTGGTGGTCATCACGCTGCCCGCATCGCAGCTTCGGGCAGTCATACCTCTATTGCGGTTTACTATTGCAACCGGCCAGGTGCCCTATCCAACCCGAGGCATCCTTCCCGATCATCCTGTAATGCCTTCCATTAAAGACGCGCTCGGTGGCGTGGATTCAGATTTGGACTTCGCCTTAAAACTGATCGGCCGAAAATGATCGAACTCTGAGAGACAGCGCGTTCGACTAGGCGAGGACGCGGAGGGAAGGCTTGGCGGGCGCGGCAGCGAAGGGCGCGGTGCTGGCTGGCAGCGGTGTTTCGCGCTTGTGATATTTGGTCTCGACGTAATCATCGAGTAGAGTCTGAAAGGCCGCAGATAGTTCGTCGTAATTACCTTCCAGCGTCGTGAAATGCTGGCCGTCGATGTAAACGGGGCAACGCGGGGACTCTCCGGTGCCGGGCAAGCTGATTCCGATATTGGCGGCTTTCGATTCGCCGGGGCCGTTCACGATGCAGCCCATAATTGCCAGCTTCAATTCTTCCACACCTTCGTAATGGCGTTTCCACTCCGGCATTTTGTCGCGAATGTATCCCTGAATACTTTCCGCTAGTTCCTGGAACGTCGTGCTTGTGGTGCGGCCACAGCCGGGGCAGGCGGTGACGCTGGGCGCGAAGGTTCGCAGTCCGAGTGATTGCAAAAGTTCGCATGCGGCATACACTTCCTCGCGGCGATCGCCGCCTGGGCGGGGCGTCAGCGAGATGCGGACGGTATCGCCAATTCCTTCACCGAGCAGAATTCCCATGGAAGCCGCGGACCAAACCAGGCCTTTTGCGCCCATGCCTGCTTCCGTGAGGCCGAGATGCAGAGGCTGATCGGTTTTCTGCGCGAGGTCGCGATAAATTTCAACCAAGTCGTGCGGACGGGAAACTTTACAGGAAATAATAATTTGGTCCTTGCGCAAGCCGCATTCGAGAGCTAGCTCCGTGGATTGGAGAGCGGAAAGGACCATGCACTCGTTGATTATTTCTTCGGAAGATTTGCCGAGGTCGCGATCGGTGTTCTCCTGCATCTTGCGCATGACGAGTTCCTGATTCAGCGAGCCGCCATTCACGCCGATGCGCACGGGTTTGTTGTGTTCGCGCGCTACGCTACAGATCGTCGAGAATTGCTCGTCGCGACGTTGGCCATGGCCGACGTTGCCTGGATTGATGCGGTATTTATCGAGCGCGGAGGCGCAATCGGGATATTTCTTCAAGAGGACGTGGCCGTTGTAGTGAAAATCACCAATCAAGGGAACGTCGCAGCCGGCGTCTAGCAAGCGCTTCTTGATTTCCGGGACTGCTGCAGCGGCTTCCGGGATATTGACGGTGATGCGAACCAGCTCGGAGCCAGCCTGCGCCAGCTCGAAGCACTGCTGGGTGGTGGAAGCGATGTCAACGGTGTCCGTGTTCGTCATGGATTGCACGACTACCGGCGCACCTCCGCCCACCTGGATTTTGCCGACTTTGACACCGACGGTCTTGTGGCGTTTCTGCGTCATCGCATCTCTATTGTAGCGGAGCGGAGGGTAGTTGGGTAGCGGAGGTGCTCTCCTGTGCTGTCCTTAAATCTTTGGCGAACACAGTGGGCCGCGAGTCGGCCTGGGATGGTGCGGCACCGAGGTCTGGCAACTCGCGGGCTAGTACTCCGGGCGGCGGGCAACAGCTCCATTAGACTTTGTGCTGCGGACCGGAGGAATAATCGTGGCCATCTTGCGGATCATGGCTAAGACAAGCTTCTTGTCGTCTTCAGAAAGAGTGGTGGAATATTTCTTGATATCCGCCAGGAAACGGATCTCCTCTTCCGATAGCTCTCCCAGCATTTTTCGGGTCTCACGGTCCTGTGGCGTATCGCTGCCGGGGAAAAAATCGGCCAAGGAAATTTCCATCGCTTCCGCTATTTTTGCCAGCGTTTCGAGCGAGGGAACGGTGTGTCCATTCTCCACACGCGAGAGATAGCAGCGGAGCAGTCCTGTGCGGCGCTCGATATCACCTTGCGATAGGCCCCGGTCGCTGCGATAAGACCGAATTACTTCACCGATGTTCACTTTTGGTTTTTCTTTTGGCATGGTTACCTTCCTATAACTGGGGCGTATCTTACGAGTCACCCCATGGCGGCGCAAGAGCTTTTTAGAGCTGGTGTTCCTGTCAGGAACATTCCACGTGTGCCAAACAAAACGATCTGCACGAGTTCAACCGGAGGTTCAGACCGACAGATATACGCACCCGGCCATTTTCTCGTTTTTGGTTTACAGCCAGGGTTATACGACCGATTCAGGGACCGCGGGCCGTGGGACTTCACGGTTCCCCTTTTTGCCTGCGCGCTTGTCGGCATAAAGTTCCTTATCGGCGCGGAGCAGCAATTCTTGAGACGATTCGCCTGCTCTGTAGTCCGTCCAGCCGCGCGAAAAGTGGAGGCGTATTTTCTGGTCGTTGCAATCGAACTCGAAACCTTCGATGCGCGCGAGCACGTGGCGCACTTCTTCGGCTCGGCATTCCGGAAGCAGGGCCATAAATTCATCGCCGCCCAGGCGGACGGCCAGATCCGAACCCCGTATGGCGCGCTGCAAGCGATCCGCAAAGCCTTTCAGCGCGGTGTCGCCGGCCGCGTGACCGTGAGTGTCATTCATCAGTTTCAGACCGTCGATATCCATTAGCAGGATGGTAAGTGGACGTCCGTGCCGCTGTGCGCGGCTGATTTCCTGGGCCAGGCGCTGTTCCCCTGAGCGGCGATTATAGAGTCCGGTCAATTGATCGAGGGCGGCGAGCTTGTACACCTCGGACGCCAGACTTTCTACTTTAGCGAGCGAATTCATTTGGCCGGTGAGTTCGTTGCGCAGCTTGGAAATTAAATTCGCTGGTAAATAAGATACACGCTGAAAAGCAGGACCAGGCCGACGAGCGCGCGCACGGACTGGTTCAGATAGAACGAGTATGTGCTTTGCTCGCGACTGAGCAGAGCGGGAAAGGCGAACGACGCGACGCCGAGCGTCAGTAGCAATATCACCGCAACGGTAGTGGACCAGAGCCAGCGTTCGCGGCGTTCCAGGTGCGTCAAGTTCTTGCGGATGTGCTCGGGCGGCAATTCGGAGCCGGTCAGAGCCGGGTCTAGCGCGATCTCATTTGTGTTCGTCATCTAATTTAGAAAAGTAATCGCCTGATTAAACTAATAGCAGACTTCCGAAGGGGAATTCTATGCGTATGTTCCGCCGCGTTTCCATGTAAGTAACCGTTGATTTACAGAATTCTGTGGGCCCACGAATAATTCCCAGCTGTCCGCTCGCAGGAAGATGCCGTTGTGTCGAAGAACGATTTCATCCGCGGCAGCGTTTTGATCAGCCGCCTCACCGCATGGTTGTAAATCCTCCCTGCTTCGTATCCTGAGCAAATTCACGCCCGCGCGCTGAACCGGAATCTCCCCGACTACTGTGGCCGAGGTCCAGAAACCAAGACCAATCGTCTCGAGGAGAATTTCATGAAAAAAAAGATCGCTTGGCTGTTTCTCGTCGCAATTGCGTTGGTGGCCGTTCCCGTGTCGCAGGCTTCAGGCGTAACAAGATCGGGTTGGGATATCGATGGGACACAACCGCCGGTGGAGCCCCCACCGTGGGGGTTTGAGGTTTCCTAAAGCCTCACTTAGCGGGAGGAGAATTTCCGGCTTCTCCTCCCGGCTATTTGTGTTAGCATTAAACGCAGCCGGATGACCATCTCGTCACAAATCGTATGGCTGGCCGGTATTTTCATTGAGTTCGTAATTCTAGTGCGGGCAATTCAGTGCAAATCGTTCGGTAAGTATTCGCTATTCTATACCTATGTTGCTTCTGTGCTAGGCGCGTCGGCCTTTCTTTATGCCGCGTCACGGCCGTTATATAACAGCCTTTACTGGCCATTGGGCTTCGTCACGATGGTCCTGGGCTGCGGAGTGATAATCGAAATATCCAGGCACGTATTCGCCCAGCACACGAGTCTCGAGCGTTTTTCGCGTTGGACTGCGATCACGGTCTTTGGAGCCATGTTTGTGGTGTTTGCCATACATGCTTTTTTATTGCCACACTGGAAGCCGGCTGCGAATCCCGCTGATCTGGAAAGGGATTTGCGATTGGCTCAGGCTCTGGCACTGCTGACCATTGTTTTTCTGACGGGATATTACCGCATCGAAATAGGCAGGAACTTGAAGGGAATGATTCTCGGGTTCGGAGTGTATGTCGGCACCAGCATAGTTGCGCTGACTCTCAGGTTATTCCTGGGCTCCCGGTTTACACCCGTCTGGCAAATCGCCCAACCTATCTCTTACTTTACGGCTCTGTCGATCTGGGCCGTGGCGCTGTGGTCTTACGCGCCGGTTCCAGTTGTTCCTGCGCCACCGCCAGACGCTGACTATCAAGGGCTGGCCGGGCGGACACGGCAGGGGCTGGGTTCGATACAGGAGCATTTGGACAGGACCTCACACCCATGATTCAGCTCATCATCTCGCTAGTCGTCGGCTTGGCTCTGGCCGTATCGCTTTATTTCTTTGCCCGGCGCGTGAAGCCATCGGCAGAAGGCAGCGCGCAACAGCTCCGCGAAGCGAGGCAGACCTTGGATTCGTTGCAGTTTGGCTTATTGCCGAACGACCTGGTACAGAGAATTTTCGACAGAGAGGATCTGGAATACGTGCTTTCGGCGGCGCCTCCGGACGTTCAATCTCTGTTCCTTAAGGATCGGAAGAACATCGCCTTGGCCTGGGTGCGCCGAGTGCGCAGCGCGGTACTGGACTTGGTGCGTTTTCATAGAGGGCACGCGCGACTGCATGCACAGCTGAGCTTTTCCACGGAAAGCCGCCTGGCTCTGAATTTCGCCCGGCTTCTGACGGCCTGCCGCCTGCTTCAGATCGCGCTGTATCTGCGAGGACCCTACGCCGCTCCCGGAATGGTGCGAACTGCGGCTGCTGCGGCCGGCAGAGTGTGTTTGATCTCGGAGAATTCTCTCGCGTTCCTCAACGTGAAGGGAATCGATCCCGCTGAAAACGATCCGGCGCGTCATCGCGCCTAGGTGAAGTGATTACTTATGAGTCTTCCGATCAACCGAACAGATGTTGAATTGGCGGCCGATGACCTCCGGCGCCGGACGCTTTCGCATATGCCTGTGCCCCTGGAACGCATGATCTACCTGGGATCCACGCGCGACTATAATACCGGCCTGTATTATCACGATGGACTGGCATCGCGCTTTTCAGATGAGGTGGCCTGCGAGGCGCTAGCGCATTGTCACCGCGAATCGTACCGCCAGGTTTTGGATTCTTCCGTCGAGGATTTGGTCCGCCAGCTGGATTGCTACATCAAATCCACACAGGCTGCGGTGTGCGATTTCATCGCGGCGTGGAAGAGTCTTCAGCCTTACCGTGTGGCCGTGCCGGCGGCGACCGATCCCCTCGCCGCGGAGTTTCTGTGCGCGAACGTCAGGGTCGCGCTGGCAATTTGGGAGGCACATCAGGATGGCCGTTCCCCGCAGAGATTAGGCGCATCGCCACAGCTGTCACCTGTCCAATAATTTCCGCTTCTCCGGGATGCGCAAATTGCCTGGTTGGGCAACCCGAAAGCGGATGCGGAATCAGTGTTAGATTCGATCCCCGAATTTCGCACCAGGAGCACGCATAGCCTTCCCGCAGCTCTACGAAGTAGATCGGCCGGTCCAGCTCCGTACGCCATCCCGCAGCCGCTACGCGCTTCCTATGGCTATCGATTTGCACGAACGAGCCGGGGCGCAGCAGTGGATTCATCGTGCGATCATCCATACCGATGAATCCGTACTGGCAGTTGCGCACGTCCAGCTTTTGAATCAGCGCAATCGGGACTTCCCCCCATACTTCCACCATCCGTGAAATCAAGCTGGTTGTCTCCACGTGGAACCCGCGGTCAAAGCGCACCGGAAATCGAATCGTCCTATCGCGATCCGCCACTTCGATGGAAGCCAGATGGGTGTTGTGTAGCGGCAAACTGGAGTGATACCGCACGCTATCTTCGAGCTCCACACCAAATATGCTGAGCAAATCAACGAATTTAGCGCGATAGATCACGCTTAAACTAAACAGCTTGTAGATACTGGGAACGGAATTCTTATTTTCGAGCTGGGTGAGCCACGCGTTTGAGATGGAAAACTCGTCGTTGCCCCGGTCTTCGGCAATCTTGCGGCTAAGCTCCTCCACCTCCCGTGTAGTAACGCCGAGCCGGTTTCGGAGCTCCCTGAGATGGTCCCCCGGTTGCACGAGTGCCCTCATGACTTTTTCCAATTTTAGTGATAGGGAATTCGCCTAGGTATTTAGAGCTAAGATAATGAGACTAAAGCTATCTGCCCGGTGAATCAACTTATTTAATAATCTTGGAAGCCCCGATCGTTGTCTCGGGAATTCACCAGATCACGATATCCTGCTTCCAATGCCGAGCAAAATCCAGTCGCGGCGCCGAATGCGACATATCTAGTTGTGCAAAGCGCTCAGGTATATTTTACGCGTCACATGCCATCGCAATGATGGCTGCGGGTTCGCGAATGTGCCAATCTGAAACACAACGGGAGAGTATCTCATGGGCTTTTTTTCGGGCACCCCATCTAATCCTGCCGGTGGAGGCGGACAGTACACCAATAAGCGTGAAGTTCCACGTTTTACGCTCATTGCCACCGCGGTCCTTCGAGAACCCGAGACCGACACGAAGATCGCCGGGCGCATTTCCGAACTCAGCCGCAAAGGTTGTTACGTAGACACCCTTATCAACCTACCGGAAGGCACTAAACTGGAAGTACACATTTCCCGCGATCAAGGCGTTTTCGAAACTTCCGGTAAAATCGTATACGTTCAACCCGGAATGGGAATGGGAGTCGCTTTTGTGGACGTGCCAGCCGAGCACTTGAAGATACTGGACTCCTGGTTGGCGGAACTTTCCGCGTAGCTGCACCCGGGCCCCGTTCACAGGTTTTTCGTTTTGGCCGATATACCTCTTGTGCGCATTCATATCGTGTTTCATATTCCTGACCACCATACGGTAAAATATATTCTCCTAGCCTAGGGAGGCCTGTTTGAATTTCAGCGCGAACACGCGGCAGTTGGGAGACGTCACAGTTGTCGATGTGCGCGGAAGCTTTACCAATGTGGAAGGCGAAGCCGTTCATGAACTGTTAGTCGATATTTTCCGGGAAGGGCGCACCAAGGTATTGCTGAACTTTCGTGACGTGTCCTACCTGGACAGCTCGGGAATAGGGCAGCTCGTGCGCAGTCTTTACACCGCGAGGAGAAATGGAGCCGAACTGCGAGCTGTGGATCTGAACCCGCGCGCGTCGGAAGTATTGCGCTTGACCAATCTGCACCGTATATTCGCGGACTTCCCCGATGAGCGCACCGCGCTCGCCAGTTTTTCTTCCTAGTCCGGCAAACTTCCAAAGCCGACGAGGCACCCGCGTTCTCCGACCTGTACGGAAGGTCAGTTTCCGGAGTAAGCAAGCCTGAACCTTTTCGACGTTGCCTTGATTTGCAGCACGCGCCTACAGTGTATCTACATTGGTCCTCCGGGACCGAATTCCGCGTCGCAACGAAATCGAAGGAGGATCGAAATCATGTGGACAAAGCAGCCCCAACCCGAAGCTCCAGGGTACTCTCCGGCGCCTTCAACGCCATTATCTCCGGCATCGCAAGCCGCATCTCCGGGCACTAATTATCCTGCCCGGCAGAGCGCGCCGACCGCGCGCAATGTGGCCTGCCTCGGCGAAAGCATCGAGGTCAAGGGCAAGATCTCGGGCGAAGAAGATTTGCAGGTTGACGGAAAGGTAGAGGGTCCTATTGCACTTCAGGGCCAGCGCCTTACCGTGGGACGCACCGGGCATTTGAATTCGGAAGTGATCGCGCGCGAAGTGGTGGTGTATGGCAAGGTCCACGGCAACCTCCGCGCCAGCGACCGCGTGGAGATCAAGAAAGATGGCTCAGTGACCGGCGACGTGATTACCGCCCGCATCAGCATCGAGGACGGCGCCTTTTTCAAGGGCCGCATCGAGATCGAACGCGGCAAGCAGGCTTCATCGAAAGAGGAATTCGAAAGCAACGCTGTCTCGGCAGGGGCTGCGGCAAATTAAGCCGCAGTCTCCGCCACTATTTTCGGGTGGAAATTCCAGACTCCGACGGGCCGTGAAGAAGGTTCAGTCGTTCTCGCGCTTGTCCAGGTATTCGCCCGGAACGTCGTCTTCCGGAACTTCGTGGGTCCTGACTTCGCCTTGATCGGCGTCCGGAGCATTCTCGACTCCGCTCACGACTTCAGCCTCAAAGGCTTGTCCCTCTTCCGCCAATTCTTCCACGCTCTCCGAATCCACGTCTTCTTTCCTTGGCAAACCTTGAATATCACCGGATTGTCCGCCGGCATTGGGCCCCAGGCCGCGGCGGCCTTGGCGGTACATGCCGGAATTCACTTCGCTGGTGCGGCCGGCAGGTTCGGGAGCATTGCGGCGCACAGAGCTTTCCGCCCGGATAAATTGTTTTTTCCGAGCCGGTTTTTTGGCCTTGGGCTTTTTCTTTAGGACCTTTTTCGGCGTCCTTTTCTTGGAAGTCGTCTTCTTGCGGGCCTTCTTTTTGGTTGGCATCCGAAAAGTCTATCACTACCAAATGATGCGGACAACGCGCGGCTTTTGCCGGGGTCTCGGAAGTTTACGGTGTTCTATTGACCGGGCGGCTGAGCAAGGTAGAGTCTTCCAGTGAGGCTCAGCATCTAACGACTAGTTCAGCAATTTCCAAATTCTATGGCCTCTGAAAATAAGCCTGGCGCAGCCGGCAAATCCGCGAAGCCGAAGTTCGACTGGAAACTCCTGCCCGACGTCCTGGCGCTCCTAAAACCAAGGCGGACAATTCTCGCGCTGGGCTTCGTATTGATGATTATCAACCGCTCGTCCGGGTTGATCCTTCCTGCTTCCACAAAATACCTGGTGGACGACGTCATTACCAAAAAACAAATAAACCTCTTATTGCCGATCGTGATTGCCGTAGTCGCAGCGACAATCGTTCAAGGCCTCACATCGTATGCGCTGACGCAGCTCCTTTCGAAATCCTCGCAGCGGATGATTACGGAACTTCGCGTCAAGGTTCAGGCGCATGTGGGGCGCTTGCCCGTGTCGTTCTACGACGCAAACAAAACCGGCGTGCTGGTCTCGCGCATCATGAGCGACGTCGAAGGCGTGCGCAACCTCATTGGCACCGGGCTCATTGAGTTTGCCGGAGGAATTTTGACTGCGGTTTTTGCCATGGTCGTCCTTCTGCGGATCAGCCCTAGCATGACCGCCGTAGCGTTTGCCGTTCTCTTGGTTTTTGCTTTGGGATTGAACCGCGCGTTCAAGACGATCCGCCCTATCTTTCGCGCGAGACCAAAAATCAACGCCGAAGTTACCGGCAGGCTCACGGAATCTCTAGGCGGCGTCCGAGTGGTGAAGGGTTATCACGCGGAAGCGCGCGAGGAAAAAGTCTTCGCGGGCGGAGTTCAAAGGCTGCTCGATAACGTTTTGAAGACTCTCACTGCGACGTCGTTGATGAGCCTTTCCGCCACCAGCCTGATGGGTATCGTCAGCGCGGCGATTATGTTCCTCGGAGCGCGGCATATTCTGGCCGGCACCATGACGCTCGGCGTTTTTCTCGAATACACAATTTTCCTCGGTTTGCTCGTTGCTCCGGTGTTTCAAATCGTGGGAATCGGCCCGCAGATCACAGAGGCACTAGCCGGCCTCGAACGCACGCGGGAAGTTCTGAACGAAAATCTCGAGGATGAAAGTCCGAATCGCACGGAGCGGCTGGGCCGCATTACCGGGCAGGTGACATTCGAGAGTGTCGGTTTTTCGTACGATACTGGAAAACCTGTGCTGCACGATGTCAGCTTTGAATCAGAACCGGGAACTGTGACGGCACTGGTGGGGCCGTCCGGAGCGGGTAAATCCACGGTTATCGGGCTGATCGCTGCGTTCTACGTGCCTACCAGCGGCCGCATACTCGTCGATGGACATGATCTCTCGCTCGTGCGTCTTGATTCCTACCGCTCGCAATTGGGAGTAGTGTTGCAGGAAACATTCTTATTCGACGGGACGATTCGCGAAAACGTCGCTTTCTCGCGCCCCGATTCCAGCGAAGAGGAGATTCTCGCCGCCTGCCACATTGCACGCGTGGATGAGTTTGCCGAGGCGTTTGAGAAAAAGTACGACACGATTGTAGGCGAGCGCGGAGTGAAACTTTCGGGAGGCCAGCGGCAGCGCGTTTCAATTGCTCGCGCAATATTGGCCGATCCGCGCATTCTGATTCTGGACGAGGCCACCTCCAGCCTGGATTCCGAGTCCGAGGCCTTCATTCAGGAAGGGCTGCGCTACTTGATGCGTGGCCGTACTACTTTCGTTATCGCGCATCGGCTATCCACCGTGCGACGCAGCGATCAAATCCTGGTGCTGGAGGCGGGGCGAATCGTCGAGCGCGGCACGCACGCGTCGCTCTACGCCAACGGTGGCCGCTACTACGATCTCTATACCAAGCAACATGGTGTGGAATCCAATTTGTTTCTCGCTCCGGGAGAAGGCGGCACCGAATCGAAGGACGGACAAAACTCCGAGGTCGAATCCACGTCTAACGGGGGCGCTTCGGCGCTGCCCGAGGCAATTCGCATAATACGCGGGCAAAACTGACCGCTGCCGCGCCAAAATCTCGAATCGAAAAACTGTTTGTTGCTAGGAAATTTTCCATCCAGACGGTGGGGAACTGATGGGCCAAAATTCCGGCGCTGGTTTCAAGAACTCGATGGCTACTTGTGCCAGTCCGGCGTGTTCGCGCCCCATGAAGGAAACTCTGCCTTCTCGCTCGTCCCAAGTTTTGGGATTCAATAGCGTCACTTTCTGGCCTATGGCAACTTTTGTTCCCAACATCACGAGCGCCCCATGGGCGCTCACTGTCACGGTAAAAGTCTCTTCTTGAAACGGCCTGTGATCCTCAGATTCCCCGCGGATCTCCACAGCAAGGTCCGCTAAAACACGTTCGCTTCGCCTATGTTCCGGCTGTGCCATTGGAGTGCGCCCCCATTCGCGTACGCCCACTCAGTTCGAGCCTGCTTACTATTGTCTAAATTCGGGCAGAGATGGGAAAAACCGCAGCGCGGGTATCGCCGGAGTAAACCTTGCCTGGAACTCGCGATGTGGCAGAAAGAGCTACGGTCGCGTGAGGGTAGCGAATGGCTGCCGCAATTCGCCGCGGATATCGAAGGATGGTGCTCGAGGAGGGAATCGAACCCACACGGCCTTGCGGCCACCGGATTTTGAGTCCGGCGCGTCTGCCAGTTCCGCCACTCGAGCTTTCGAGGCTATGGCAGGTTAACATGCCGCCGAGCCTGCGCTCAAGCCAGCGGGATGCGGAGTAGCAGGTCCGTTTCCGGTAATCCGACCCATTAGGACCTTGGGTCACGCGGATTCTTGAAACGTGACACCAGTAGACGGTAAACCACAATCGCACCGTCGCATACCGCAAAATACCAGAGCGAGCTAAAGCCAAAGATGACGAAAGTTCTCAGAACGTCGCGTAGTAAAGCGGGCGTGATTTTGTCCAAGTCGGTCGCATTGACCGCGTAAACAAACGCTCCAGGCAAAAGAATGTAAAACCCTCCAATCGCCTCTTCAAATCCGAAGGGATGAATCACGAACATCACAAATGCCGCTGCGCAGATCAGCACGAGTGCCGCGACGCTTGCATATTTCCAATTCGAGATAGCTACGCCAGTTCCATGACCGTTCACGCCGAGCTTGCGCGGTCGCGTGCGAAAGACAAAGAACAAGAGAGCGCTAATCACGAACACCACGCCGCACTGCCATGCGAGCCCGGGCTTGTCGGTTAAAACTTCGCACTCCGAAGCCGGCACGACTCCCATCCAACTCTTCTCGCCTGTCGCCGCCGGACGCTGCCAAAGGAAATGTTG
>JBEKSN010000031.1:0-24585 GCA_049517055.1 Candidatus Acidiferrales bacterium
CATGGCGGATTACGCTGGCACGCACGAAAACATCGGCCTGCTCGCGGTCATGGCGCGAAAAACTCGCGGAAAGAGCAGTCACGGCGAGAGCGCGCGCGCCGAGAACGGTGTGCGCGGCCCAAGCAAGGTAAGCGGAATCGGCCCCGCCGGAGAGAGCAACCAGCAGGGAATCGAGCGAGCGCATCGAATCGAAAAGCCGTTGCTGCTTTTGAGTGGCGGCGGCTGGATCCAACTCCACCGATTGCATTGCTGTTGAAGCGCGTGGAAGCGGCTCGATGCGCATACTAATTCGAGTATAACTTAGTTTTATCTATTGGAAATCCAGCAACACATCCACTCGTCCGGTGCCCGGATTTTCCTGAAGAAAACGGCCGACCTTATCGTAATGGACGGGAGTTCCAGCGAAGGCGCGCTGGACGCCAGCATCGAGAAAATCCTCGTAGAGTTTCTCGTTAAAGATTGCGTCGGCTGGAATACCCCAGGCCGCGCGAATGCGTTTTTCGCCATCGATCGAGAGTCCGCTGAGCACCAAACTCCCCATGCGATATTGAAGGCCTTCGGTGATGGTTACGGTATAGATTACGCGGGCGTCTTGCTCGTAGAGTTGCGGCTTGGCATCCAGCTTCGCATCCAGGTAGCCGCGCTCGCCATAAAGAGACTGAATTCGTTCCCACAGCGCGGCGATCTTGTTTCCGTCGGCTGGGTCTCCCAACTTCAAATCGGCCGCCGCATTTAACTCGTTCGTGGGCAACACGGAGTTTCCACTCCACAGGACGCCGCCCCACTTGTATGCCGGGCCGGGAACGATCGGCACGACGACGATAACCGCGGTTGACCCAGGTTGGGCGGGGTCGCTAACTCGCGCAGACGGCGGATCAAACTGCACGCGCAAAAATGCGTGCGTCAAATATACCGGACGCACTTGCTCGAACTCGAAAAGCTCGATGGCGCTTCGCGAATATGCCGTGCCGATTAGCTGGCTTACGCTCTGTTGGATGGCGCGATCGTTCGTGGCAAGGTCGTCGGAAAATTCGACGCTCTTGACTGTGATATCAGCGCCCACCACACGGAATTGCATGCGCTGGCCACCTAACGGAAAATTGACGAGCGTGTGCGATACGGTCGCAAGCACGCCGTGAGCCTGAACGAGCTTTTCAAGCGTCCCGGACATTGCATCAAGAACACTTCCACTCTGGGGCGCGCTGCCATCGAAGAGAAGGACGGTACGCTTCATGGCGGCGGTTAGTTCGGCGTCGGTGAACCAGGGAAAGTTGTCGAATGAAACGGGAACCGCGGGGGCATCGGCGACCTCATAAGTGACCCTGACGCCCGATTCGACTGTCGTGAAATGAAATTGCACGTTGGAGAAAAGACCGAGCTCAGCCAGTTTGTCCGCGGCGGCCTGCATATCCTCGCGAGTAATGATGTTGCCCACGCGCAGGCCGATTGCCGCAGCGATCGCACCCGAGCTAAACCTCTTCGAACCGGAAACTTCGACAGAATCCAGATGGGCCGCACCGGCTTTCGCGGGCGATTGAGCCGCCGCCGGAGTCAGGAAGGAGCTCGCCGCCAAAAGCAGGGCCAGCAAGCAGGCGAGTTCATTCGCCATTCGTCGGGATGACATGAGCACTATCTTAATGAAATTAGGAAGCGGTTGAGTACTTTATTCAACGGTGACGGATTTGGCCAGGTTGCGGGGTTGATCGACATCACATCCCCGGCGCACGGCGATGTGATAAGCGAGGAGTTGCAGAGGGACGATTTCGAGGATTGGCGAGAGAAGCTCCGGCGCGGCGGGGACTTCGATCACATGGTCGGCGATATCGCGAGCGATGTGATCTCCTTCGGTGACTACTGCGATCACGATGCCGTCGCGCGCTTTCACTTCCTGTAAGTTCGAGATAGTCTTTTCATACCGGGTCATCGAAGCGGGATCGGATTCATCGCGGGTGGCAATAATTACGACCGGCAGATTCTCGTCGATGAGCGCATTGGGTCCGTGCTTCATTTCCCCGGCAGGGTAACCCTCCGCGTGGATGTAGGAAATTTCCTTCAGCTTCAGCGCGCCTTCAAGCGCGATGGGATAATGGATCCCGCGGCCCAGATACAGGAAATCGGTATGCCGGAAAAATGAGCGGGCGAGTTCTTCCAGTGCTGAATCGCGTTGCAAGATCGTTTCGATCTTGTGGGGTATGCGGGTGAGGTCCTGCATCAAGCTTTTGGCTGCGGCGGGCATTAGTTTTCCGCGCACTTGCGCGAGATACAGAGCCGTCAGCATCAAAGCCGTGAGCTGGCCGGTGAATGCCTTGGTGGATGCGACTCCGATTTCGGGGCCCGCGTGGGTGTAAATCGTTCCGTTGGCCTCGCGAGTGAGCATCGAACCGACGACGTTGCATATGGCGAGAATTTTCGCGCCTTTCTGGCGCGCTTCGCGTTCCGCTGCCAGCGTGTCCGCCGTTTCTCCCGATTGGCTGATGGCGATCGCCAGGCTTTTCTTTCCGATGATGGGGTCGCGATAACGAAATTCGCTTCCGTAATCCACTTCGGCGGGCAACTGCGCCAGCCGCTCGATCATGAATTTACCCGCGAGCGCGGCATGCCAGCTGGTCCCGCAGGCAATGATCTTCACTTCCTCGAAATTCTGAAATTGCTCTTCGGTGATATCCATTTGATCGAGGAAGACTTTTCCGGTTTCCTGCGAAATGCGTCCGAGCAGGGTATCGCGCACCGCGCGCGGCTGCTCGAATATTTCCTTCTGCATGAAATGTTTGAAACCACCCTTTTCGGCCATGATGGGGTCCCAGGTGACGTGCTGGACCGGACGGCTGATTGTGTGGCTTTCGAAATCCATGAGGCGAACGCCTTGTGGCGTGAGCACCGCTACTTCGCCATCACCGAGGAAGAAAACGTTTCGAGTGTGCTGCAGAATCGCGGGAATATCGCTGGCCACGAAAAATTCGTTCTCGCCCAGTCCTACCACGATCGGCGGGCCTAGACGCGCCGCCACGATCTTGAGCGGATCGCGCGTGGACAAGGCCACGAGCGCGTACGCGCCGCTCATTACTTTCACGGTTTTCAAAACAGCTTCTTCTAGCGAAGAGTCTTTGGAATACTTTTCGATCAGGTGAGCGATGATTTCAGTGTCCGTCTCGGTGAGAAATTTGTGGCCTTCTGCGATGAGCTGGTGTTTTAACTCAACATAATTTTCGATGATGCCGTTATGGACCACGACGATTTTGCCGGAGCAATCGCGATGCGGGTGCGCATTCTCTTCGGTGGGGCGGCCATGTGTGGCCCAGCGTGTATGTCCAATGCCGTAAACGCCATCCAGCGGAGTAATGCGGATGGACTCTTCCAGGTTTCGCAATTTGCCGGGAGCGCGGCGAATGTTCAGATGCCCGTTTTCTCCGACCACGGCGATGCCGGCCGAATCGTATCCACGATATTCGAGGCGTTTCAGGCCGTCGAGTATCAGGGGCACGACGCGTTTAGGCCCGATATAACCGACAATACCGCACACGGTGAATAGCTCCTGGGAAATTGCCTGGCTTCAAAAGCGCGGCCAGTCGTGATTCATTTAGGGTAGCACATCTTTAGATGGGGCAACCGGCGCCGGCGACTCTTGTATAAAAAACGCCACGGGGACTGCTATTCACTCGATAATTTCGAAGCGGAATTCTTCAATGATGGGGTTGGTGAGGACGTCCTTGGCGATACGCTCCACTTGGGTCTTGGCTTCGTCGCGAGTCATTCCGTCGAGCGCGAGCACAAAGAATTTTCCCTGGCGAACGTCCTGAACTTTCGCGTAACCGAGCGAGCCCAGCGCGCGCTGAATTGTTTGTCCCTGGGGATCGAGGACGGTGGATTTCAGCATGACCCAAACGTGTGCTTTCATCTTGGCGATTATACCAGTCCGGCGGATTTGACCGCGGCACGAAAATCGACGAGCATCTGGCGCTTATCTTCAGGGGACACAAAGGCCGCAAGAAAACTCTGTTCGGCTAATTGGACAAGCTGCTCCTTGGAGAGCCCCAGCGCAGCCGCGTGTGCGTACTCGGTCAGCAGGTCCGTGCGAAACAGTCCGGGATCGTCGGTAGAGAGTGTGACCGGCACTCCGAGTTTGAGAAAATAGGGAAGCGGATGGTCTTTTAGCGTTGCAGCTGGATTTCCAGTTTGCTTGGCCAAGGCGCCGGTACACAAGTTGCTGGTAAGACAATTTTCGAGAACGACGCGCCGCGTGGACAGCGAATTAGCCAGCGCTTCGTCGCGCATCACGGCAATGCCGTGCCCGATGCGCTCTGCTCCCAACAGTTCGATGGCTTCGCGGACAGACTCCGGACCGCCTATTTCTCCTGCGTGACATACCGTATGCAATCCCATCTGGCGCGCATAATCAAACGCGGGACGAAAGTTCACAGTGGGGAAGGCGAGCTCGTCGCCGCCCATACCAAGGGCAACCACGCCGGATGACTGGAGCTTGGCCGCCACGCGCGCCACTTCCATAGCCTGGTCGTGCCCGAATTGGCGCGTGGCATCAAAAATCCATGCAGTCCGTAGGCGGCTGAAAGGAACGCTTTGCGCAACCTCGCGAATAGCCTGGAAGTTGGCTTCCACATTTTGCGTACGGCGGAGCATCACGCCCGCCGAAACAGTGATCTCGGCATACACGACGTTCTGCTTCACAAGTTCTTCCGCGAGATTCCGCGTAATCAGAGCGTAGTCTTCAGGACCCCGTAGAAAAGAAGTGACCCACTTGAAAGTTTCGAGAAAGCCGCGGAAGTCGGAGTAAGCGTAGCGAGCGGCGACATCCTCCGGCGTGAGAGAAACGCCGTGCCGTGCAGCTAATTCCACGGCGGTGTGCGGAAGAATCGCTCCTTCGAGATGCAAATGGAGTTCAGCCTTTGGGAGGTTGTCTATTGGTGTGGGAGGCCGGGTTGCTTGCGTCGCCATGATGGTTTATTGAGACGGAAGTTGCGGGCGGCCTGCGTTGATCCACGCGGTCATCCAATAAGATCCCACATCGGTGGCGGCATCTGAAAGCTGGCTGGCTAGCAGGGTGCCGGCCTGCGCATAGAAGCGGTCGTAATATTCGTCGGTATAGCCGGCAAGGCCGGTGTGCGCACGACGGTCCGCGAGAAGAACGCTTTCCAGCAAGGAATGCGCGGTCAAGCAAATCTCAAATGCGCGATCGGTGGGATCGTGGATGAAGACAGCTTCGCTCGGCTTCAGAAAGAAAAAAAGCTGATAGCGGTCCACCAGCCCCGCTCCAAAGCGATCGTTCACGCCCGCCTGTCCCGTGAGCTTGCCATCAAAGTTTACTGTGGTCTTAAAGGGATCGTGTGCCGCGGTGACGTAATGGGCCAATAGCGCCGCGGAGAGCTTCGCTTCATTCCAGTTGCGATCATGGAAAGCGTCCGTTAAGCGCTTGCTATAGAGACCCACTTGCCAGGGCAGCACGCCATATTCGTCGAGAGTGCGGCGATAGAATTTCACAATCGCGTGGTTGTACTCACGCGGAAGAGCAGAAAAAGGAAAAGGGCCGTAGTGATCGAGCGCAATGAAATCCGCCGGGCGCGGATGTTCAAATGGATTCAGACTTTTCGGGACGGATTCCTGGGGATCGGAGACGTGCTGAACTATAAACTGGCGGTTGGCCTGAAAGAATGGCTGCATCTCTTCGGGGAGAGTATCCATGGCTTTATTCGCGACGAGACGGTCGGCATTCTCTCCCCAGCTATAGGAAGACGGCAGGGTGAGAAGCAAAACCGCCAGAAAAAGCGCCGCCCCGGAAAGAAGCCGGCTACGCATTATTTCTTCTTCTCCTCAGCGGCGCGCAATCCCGCGTTCGAAAGCTGGCTGTGTTTGTGGCCATAGAAATAGTAGAAAACCAATCCAATGATCAGCCAAACCACAAACCGGATCCAATTGGTGATTGGAAGTCCGGCCATTAACAGCAAGCAGGTGAGAATGGTCATGACAGGCGCAATCGGGCCGCCGGGCGCGCGAAAGGCACGCGGGCGGTCGGGCTGAGTGTAACGGAGAATCAAAACGCCTCCGGCCACGAGCGCGAATGCAAAAAGGGTGCCGATATTGGAAAGGTCCGCCAATGTGCCAATGTCCAGCAATCCCGCGGGAATACCAACGAGGAATCCCGCGACCCAAGTGGAAAAATCCGGAGTGCGGAACGTCTTGTGCACGTGGCTAAAAACGCCGGGCAACAATCCATCGCGCGACATCGCAAACCATACACGAGCTTGGCCTAGCTGGAAAACGAGAAGCGAGGAGATCATGCCGAGCAAAGCGCCAAGCAGGACAATCACCTCGACATTACCAAAGTGGAGTCGCTTCATGGTATTGACCACGGGGGCTGCGTCATCCATAAGCGTCTGCCAAGGAACCAGGCCGGTCAAGACAACAACGACGGCGATATAAAGCACGGTACAAATCACTAATGTGGCGATGATCCCAATGGGCAGGTCTTTCTGCGGATTCTTGCATTCCTCCGCCGCGGTGGAGACCGAATCGAACCCGATGTAGGTGAAAAACACGATCGAGCCGCCGGTCAAAATTCCCGGCCATCCGTTAGGAGCGAAAGGATGCCAGTTGCTCGGATGGATGAAGTGCAATCCGAAACCGACAAAAATCAGGATGGCAATGATTTTGAGCAAAACCATCACGTTGTTGGCTTCGGCGGATTCGCGAATTCCGCGCACCAGAATAACCGTAAGTAACATGACGATAATCAAAGCAGGAAAGTTGAAGCCGAAATGCCATCCGGGCCCGTAGATGGTGTTTCCCTGCAAGTCGGTCAAGCCGCTCGGAAGATAGGCCGGAACAATCCAGCGAATGGGCGGGCGGATGCCAAACCAATCCAGCAAGTCGACGACGTGCGCGGAGAACCCGACGCTGACGGCCATGTTCGAGACGGCGTATTCGAGAATCAAATCCCAGCCGATGATCCAGGCGACCAGCTCGCCCATGGTCGCGTAGGTATAAGTGTAGGCGCTGCCGGCGATCGGTATCATGGCCGCAAGTTCGGCATAACACAGCGCGGCGAAACCGCAAACCACCGCCACGAGAACGAATGAGAGGGCAATCGCAGGGCCCGCGCCAGGCCTGCCAAAGGAAGCGGAATGATAAATCAGGTATTCGAGAAGCGGCGCGTTCAGAATCGATTTGAACTGAAGCTTTTGGCCCGCGATGGCCGTTCCAACCACGGTAAAAATTCCCGAGCCGATTACGGCGCCGATGCCGAGCGAAGTAAGGCTCAGCCAGCCTAGGGATTTCTTTAACCGTTTTTCGGGGTCCTGCGAATCGGTGATGAGCTGGTCAATGTCTTTCTTGCGGAAAAGCTGTGCGCCCAATCGCCACCTTCCCGTTGCAGGCGAAAACTGTACCCTGTGCCGCGCTTTCGCGCAACCATCCTGGCTGCAATTCGTTCGTGGTCTAGGCTAGTTGGAGGTTCGCGTACCGCTCGACCAGTTTCTTCGCGCCATAATCCTGGAAGCTTACCGTTAACTTGCGGTCTTCGCCTTCCCCCTCTACCTCAATGATCGTTCCTATCCCGTATTTGGAATGGCGGACGCGCGTGCCGATGAGGGGATCTTTCGCGCCGCGCGGGGGCTTTGATGTTGAGCCGTAGGGAGCGCGACGGCGTTGCGGGCGATAAGCGTGATTCTCGGCGTAATCCGGGTCAGGCTCGTAACGGCGCGTCTCGCCCGGGTCCGAGAGTGAGCCGGATGCCGACTCGATAAGGTCACCGGGAATTTCGGCCAGGAAGCGAGAAGGAAGCGAAGCTCGCAAACGGTCTTCACCGTAACTACGGCGGTAGATCGCGCGTGAGAAAAACAGAGACTGCTTTGCCCGCGTCATTCCCACGTAAAAAAGGCGGCGCTCCTCTTCAATATCCGCAGGCTTCGAGAGCGAACGGCCGTGGGGCAGCACGCCTTCTTCGAGGCCGGCAAGAAAAACACAATCGAATTCGAGCCCTTTCGCGCTATGAAGAGTCATGAGTGAAACGGGAATCGTTTCATCATACTCATCGGAGTCGGCTATGAGTGCAGCGCGATCGAGGACGTCTTCGAGCGTCTGCCCCTGCGCGGTGGCTTCGGCCATTGCGTTGGCAAGCTCGCGTAAGTTTTCCGCGCGGGAAGAATGTTCCAGGTTGTCCTGCTGTTCGACCCAATCGAGATAACCCGTTTGTTCGAGCACACGCTCGATGAGCCGCGCGGGCGCCATTTCCGCGCATTCGGATTGCAAGTCTTCCATAAGCTGGCGGAAGTAGTTCAACGCGCCGCTGAATTTTTTACCGGTAAGAAATTCGCCTGAGCGGATTACGCCCCACAGGGATTGGTTGGTTTCTTTTGCGCGAGCTTCCAGCATGGAGATTGTGACGGCGCCGATGCCGCGTGGGGGAACGTTCAGCACGCGGAGAAGCGCAACGTCGTCTTCGGGATGAAAGAGCAAACGAACGTAAGCCAGAGCATTGCGGACTTCGGCGCGCTCGTAAAAGCTGAAGCCGCCCACGACACGATAACGGATTCCGAGCCGGCGCAGAACTTCCTCGAAGGAACGCGACTGCGCGCCGGTGCGATAGAGAACCGAGACGCGGGCGTCACGATCGTTGCGCACGAGCGTGGCAATCTCGCCGCATATGAATTCCGCTTCGGCGGGAGCGTCGGGGGCCTCGAAAAAACGTAATTTGGCTCCGGCGCCTAAAGTGGCCTGAAGAGTCTTCCCCAGGCGGTCGGTATTGTTTTTAACGACTGCGGCGGCCGCGTCCAAAATTGTTTGCGTGGAGCGGTAATTTTCCTCGAGGCGGATGATTTTGGCGTCGGGAAAATCCTCGGTGAAGCGTTTGAGGTTTCCCGCGCGCGCGCCGCGCCAGCCGTAGATGGACTGATCCTCGTCGCCGACGACACAAATGTTCTTTCGAGATCCGGCGAGGAGGCGGACGATTTCTTCTTGCGCGCGATTGGTGTCCTGAAACTCGTCAACCATTAAATATTGAAACCGCGAGTTCCAGGCTTCGCGCACTTTGGGGTGCTCGCGCAGGAGTTCGCCTGCGCGCAAAAGGAGGTCATCGAAATCAAGAGCATTTGCTTTCCGCAGCATGGCGTCATACATACGGAAAATTGTGGCGACGTCTTCGCGATCTTTATCGCGCGCTTGTTGAGCCTCCGCTTCCATGATGTCCGGAGTGATGCCGTTATTTTTGGCGTGACTGATCTGGGCGCGGACGCTCCTGGGGGGATAATCCTCGGTCGAGAAATCCAGCTGCTCGATGGCGCGCTTGATTGCGGTTTTCTGGTTGTCGTCATCGTAAATTGCAAAGTCGCGGGGAAGGCCGAGATTCTTCGCTTCGCGGCGCAAGAGGCGCGCGCAGAAAGAATGAAATGTGGAGACCCAAACATCCGAAGCATCGCGCCCGCTGGAGCGCAGCAGATCGGTAATGCGCTGTTTCATTACGTCCGCGGCTTTGTTGGTGAAAGTGACCGCGAGAATCGAATTACCAGGAACGCCTTTTTCGAGCAGATGCGCTACGCGATAGGTGATGACGCGCGTTTTGCCGGTGCCCGCGCCCGCAAGGACGAGAAGCGGGCCTTCGGTGGCGAGCACAGCTTCGCGCTGGCGTTCATTCAGATCTTTCAGAAGTGTCATGGAAGGATGAGGAGCACTCAAGCAAGGAATTCTATCCGACCTGCCATCAATCAGCAATTTTCGATTCGGAGCGGGGCGCGAGCAGCCGAGGAGAACTCTGCTACAATCTTGCGATTTGCCGGGGGAATTAGAGAAGGATGCATCCGCACAAGCTGCCGCTTTGGCTGCAAAAACTTGTTGCGACGATGGGGGGCGGGGGATTGTTTCTCGTCGCGTTTCTGGACTCATCCGTGCTTTCGTTTCCGTTTGTGACGGACGCGCTGGTGATCCAGCTTTCGTTCGTGAATCCGAAGCGGATGCCGTACTACGCGGGGATGGCCGCTATCGGTTCGATTGCCGGGTGCATCTGGCTGTATTTGCTGGCGAAAAAGGGCGGGGAAGCATTTTTCCATCGCCATGCGGGCGGAAAAGCGGAAAAGATTAGAAACTGGGTGGAGCAGAATGGATTTTTGAGTATTTTCATTCCTTCCATTCTTCCGCCGCCGCTGCCATTCAAGGCATTCGTTCTGGCGGAGGGAGTTTTTCAAGTGCCGCTGCGGACTTTTGTGACGGCAGTTTTGCTTGGAAGGGGCTTGCGTTACGGCGCGGAAGGGATTCTCGCTGTGGTGTATGGGGATGCAGCGCTGGATTTCTTAATCGCGCACAGCCGGTCGTTTGCGATTTCCGTGGTTGGAGTCCTCGTAGTTCTGTACATTGCAACTCATCTAACATTCCGCGATTCGGCTTCAAGAAAGTAGAACTTGTCCTGCGCTTGTGGATTCCAGAGATGAAAATCAGGGAGCGATGGACGAGGCGTAACGCAATTCTGCAAGCCGAATCTGAAGACTGCCGTTGAAATCCACGCGCACGATGATGTTTTCCGGGCTCGAGTCGCTGCGCGGAAACCGCAAGTCGCGCAATTCAAACCGATAACCGTCTTCGAGGCGTTCAACGCTGGCGAAAGGGATACGCGCGTATGCAAGAAATGTTTTGGCGGCCTGGGTGCGCTGGCCGGCATCGAGCACGGCGGAAGGCTCGGGTTTATATTGCGTAAGACTGCGATCGGGATCGAATTCCGAGCCTGGGAGCAGCAGAATTTGCAGCTCGTCAACGGTGGTGTCCGTGGACACCACGCCCCGCCAACTGAAAGGAGCGGACGCGAGAGGAAACGCGCCGGCCGAAACCGGCGGAATGCCATGGTATTCGCGGGAATCGAGCAAGCTGATCGCTTTGCTATGCAAGTTGGCCCGGGCACCGACGTAAAAAACAAGAATCGCCAGCGCGGTGAACGCCGCGCGGCGCCCGCGAGGAATTTTTTTTCGGTCACCAATTTCCTCGCTGACTAAGCGGAACAATTGCGGCAACAGGAGAGCGGCTGCAAATAAAGCTAAAACCCACGGATCAAGATTGGTCAGCAGATTCCAGCCTTGCCACCCGGCGCGAAATGGCGAGAAAAGTTGGACGCCGATCCCACTTACCAGGTCCAACAATATGTGGCCTGACGCACCGATGGCACAGACGATTAACGCGAGGCCGAATGTAAGGCCAGGCCGCGGAGGGTTTGGATTTCGCGTGCGTAATTTCCAGTTACGGATTTTGTCCACGATGAAGAATGCCGCCGCGACCACACATGCGATCGTCGCGGAGCCAAGAACAGAATGCAGCAGCGTTTGGTGAAACCGCAGAAATACGCTTGGGCCGCCAAAGTAGCTTGCATAGTCGAGATCGGCCGCAACGCCGGAAATCACAAGCATAACCGTGCCGTATCGCGGCAAGTGTTTTTGTCCGGCACGCGCCAGGGTGAGCGACGCCAGGCTATGGCTGACGGGATCCAGGATCAGTTCCTTTCGAGGCGACTATGCTCGCAGCGCCGCTGGAGTGACAATGGACAACGCATCGGGCACAATGCGAAAAATGAAAGGCAAGCGGCCAATCGGTTCGCCATCCACTTGCGCGTAAACCGCGCCCGTTCCGACCGGCTCGCAGGTAAGTTCCTTAGCCTTCCACGAATCGATCCCGCGCATGGTGCGGAGTTTGCCGAGCCAGAGGGCCGGGAGGCAAGCGAGATAACGCAACCGACTGCAAGTGGAATTCGTGACCATCTCAAAAGAATCTTCGAACAAGCTTGCACCGGTAGTGATCTTGAAGGGGCCGCCGTAATTCACCGTTCTGCCGACGACGATGATGGAGGCGCGCCGCGTTTGCCCATCGCAATGAATGTTCATTTCAGGAAAACCGTAACTCACGAGTTGGCGAAACCCCTCGACCCAGTAGGCTGCAACGCCCGCACGTTTCTTCAGTCCTTCGTCAACGCCGTTGACGATAGCGCCGTCGGGTCCCGCGCCTCCCACGGAGAGAAAATACCGGCCTTCTTGGGGAACGTTAGCAGAATGATTTCCGTTGCCGGGTATCGCCAGTCCGACAGCGATGCGCCGCACCAGACCATCTGCAATCAGACGAGCCGCGTGTGGAATGTCCCAGGGAATTCCGAGCTCTTTCGCGAGGATATTCGCGGTCCCGGCCGGAAGCAAGGCCAAGGGGACCTGGCTTCCCGCCAGTCCGTTGATGATCTCATTGATGGTGCCGTCACCGCCGCAGGCGATGAGCATTCCTCGATGCTGCTCCACGGCGAGCCGCGCGATTTCTTTGGCGTGCCCCGGCCCGGTAGTGGGCGCCAATTCGGTCTCAATTCCGGCTTCTTTCAGAACGCGGACGCTCTGTTCAATTTCAACAAACCGGCGACGACGGCGGCGCCCGCTGGTGGGGTTGTAGATCAAAAGCGCGTCGGTGATGCCGTGGGCCATAGAGTTCGTCGCTGCCTGCGAGGCAAGCGTGCATTGTATAATAATTAGCGGTTTCAGCTGATTGCATCCGTCCGGGGTTTCTATGTCCAAGAGTCGTGAGATCACAAAAGAGGTCGAGCGTCTTCGCGAAAAACTTCGCCACCACGAATATCTCTATCATGTGGCGGACGACCCGGAAATTTCGGATGCCGCCTACGACCGGTTGATGAATCAACTTAAAAAGCTGGAGGCCGAAAACCCCAAGCTGGTCACGGCGGACTCGCCTACGCAAAGAATCGGCGGCGCGCCGCGCGAGGGTTTTCAGACCGTTGTTCATAGAACGCCGATGGTGAGTTTGGATAACGCTTTCTCATTCGAAGAATTGGCCAACTTCGACCGGCGAGTGCGGCAGGCTACCGGCCGCGAAAAAATCGAATACACGACCGAACATAAGTTTGACGGGCTAAGCATGTCGTTGTTGTACGAAAACGGATTGCTGGTGAGAGGCGTTACGCGCGGCGACGGCAGGACTGGCGAAGACGTGACACCTAACGTGAAGACGATTCGCTCAATTCCGCTGAATTTGGACGCTGGACGGCTGAAGAAGGCCGGCCTGACAGGCAATTTGGAAGTGCGCGGCGAGGGCATCATGACGCGCAAATCCTTTGAGAGACTCAACGAACAGCAAGACGCGATTGGCGGCAAGCGATATGCGAATGCTCGCAACGCCGCAGCAGGGGCAGTGCGCGTGCTGGATCCCAGTATCACCGCTTCGCGACACCTGGACTTTTTCGCTTACTACTTGCTGGTGGACGGGCGCGCGCCCAAGAAGCGGCACTCGGAGAATCTGGAGACGCTCTCCGATCTGCGCTTCAAAGTCAGCGAGGATTGGGAACTATGCGAGTCCATAGAGGCAGTCGAGAAATACATTCATAAGTGGGAGTTGAAACGCGAAAAGCTTCCGTTCGAGATCGATGGGATTGTGGTCAAGGTGAACGAGATTGCGTTGCAAAATGAAGTGGGCTTCACCTCCAAGGCTCCGCGCTGGGCAATCGCTTATAAATATCCCGCGCATCAGGAAACAACGCTGGTCAGGGAAATTCTCGTTAGCGTGGGAAGGACCGGGGTGCTGACCCCTTTTGCAGTTTTTGAGCCAGTGCAGATCGGTGGGGTGACGGTGGTGAAGTCCACCTTGCACAACATGGACGAAGTCGAGCGGCTGGGTATTCATGCCGGAGATACCGTGCTGGTGGAGCGGGCCGGTGAGGTGATCCCGCACGTGCTGAAAGTGGTGAAGCACGGATCTGAAGAGAAGCCGTTCAAGATGCCGGACAAATGCCCAGTATGCGGGATGCATGTGCATCACGTGGAAGGCGAGATTGCATATCGTTGCGTGAATGTTTCTTGTCCGGTGCGCAGAAGGGAATCGTTCCTGCATTTTGCGGGGCGGCATGCCATGAATATCGACGGACTGGGAGAAAAGATCGTCGATCAACTGCTCGAAAAAAATGTGGTGAAGGACTTTGCGGATCTTTACAAGCTGAACCTGGAGCGTCTGGCGAATTTGGACCGCATGGCTGAGAAGTCCGCGCAGAATTTGATCGACGAGATCGCGGCAAGCAAGAAAAACAGCTTGGCAAGGTTGATTTATGCGATTGGGATGCCCTTCGTCGGGGAGCGCACCGCGCAATTGCTGGCGGAGCACTTTGGTTCCATGGATAAACTGGCGGCAGCTTCGGCGGAGCAATTGATGGAAGTGGGCGAGGTGGGGCCGAAAGTCGCGGAAGGCGTGCGAGAATTTTTCTCGGAATCGGCTAATCGGAAACTCATCGAGCACTTGCGGGCTGCCGGGGTAAATATGAAGGAAGAGCGCGCGGCGCCGATCAGCGCGAAATTTGCAGGCAAAACGTTTGTATTTACCGGGACGCTGGCGAACCGCACGAGAGAGGAAGCGGAGGCGCTGGTCGCCGCGCACGGCGGAAAAGCGGGTGGGTCCGTTAGCAAGAAAACGAGCTTCGTCGTCGTCGGCAGTGACGCCGGATCGAAACTGGAGAAAGCGAAGTCTCTGGGCGTGCCGGTCGTGGATGAAACGCAATTTGAAAAGCTGGTTTCAGCGAAATAAGAGACCGACCTCGTTCGTACTGTGAGCGAGGGATTTCGTCGCAATAATCATCGGCATAAACCTCTCCATTGTTGCCCTCAGCGTGACAGCGTATAATTTCTGTGGCGGGTGAGCCGGGTGATCGCCGGCCCGTTTCGCGCAAGCGGGACGGGCGGGAGGAAAGTCCGGACTCCCCAACCCTTCGAAACTGCCACTGGCAGTTCCTCAGGGTGAAGGGCAACGCGCCTGGTAACGCCAGGGGGCTGCATTTCAGGTTTGCGAAAGCAGGTCTGAGGGGCGGCTACGGAAAGTGCCACAGAAAATAAACCGCCGGTGACGCTTGAACTTCGGCGGCAGGCCCGAGGCAAAACCTAGGGCTCGCCACTATCGGTCGGCGCATTTGGCAAGGGTGAAAAGGTGGGGTAAGAGCCCACCGCCCGGGTGGCAACATCCGGGGCACGGAAAACCCCGCGTGGAGCAAGGCCAAATAGGAGGGGAGGGCTGGCCCAGCCCGTATGCAAATTCACTCGAAGGAGTGAACTGCTGCGACCCTCGGGTAGGCTGCTTGAGTCCCGGAGCGATCCGGGACCTAGAGGAATGATCATCGCGCTGCGTATCTGACAGATCCTGATGCAAGTCGGGATTACAGAACCGTGGCGGACAGAATCCGGCTTACAGGCTCATCCGCCAAATATTTTAATTTTTGGAATCTGCGATGCTCTGCGTTTCGCGGCAACCACGCTTGCTTAACTCGGTGGCTTGCGCTTCCAACTGCCGGCTATTCAGAGGGGGCGAACTCGATGCGGTTGCGTCCGCGGTGTTTTGCGGTGTAGAGCGCGGCGTCCGCCTGGTTCAGGAGTTGACGGAACTCCGGAGGTTTTTTCCCTTGAAAACCTGAGATGCCGAAACTTGCGGTGATTTTGATCACGCGTCCGCCAAACGAGAATTCCTGAGCTTCGAACTCTTTGCGAATGCGCTCGGCCACGAACTCCACATTTTCTTTGTCCGCGTGAGTGAGAACGAAAAGAAATTCTTCGCCTCCAATCCGCCCGCAGATATTAGAACGCCGCGAATTCGTTTTCAGAATCTCGGCAAATTTCTTGAGAACTTTATCGCCGGCGTCGTGCCCGCTCGAATCGTTCACGCTCTTGAAATTATCCAGGTCAACCATCACGACCCAAAAAGGAAAGCCGTGGCGGGCCGCGCCGCTAAGCTGCCGGGCGGCCCATTCGTCAATGGCGCGGCGGTTGGGAAGGCCGGTTAGGGAATCTGTTAGCGCCAGCTCCTCGAGCAAACGGTTTTTTGCCTCCACTTGCCGATGCAATTCCACAATTCTGCGGCCAACTTCGGCGCGCGCCAGCAATTCTTTGGGATGGAATGGTTTGGTGAGGTAATCGTCTGCGCCGGCAGCGAGGCCTTTTACGACGTTTTCTTTGTCGGAGACGCTGGTTAGTATGATGATGTAAGTATAGGAAATTGGAGATCCTGCGCGGATTCGACGGCACAGCTCAATGCCGCTGATGTCCGGCATCACCCAATCCGTGATTACGATGGCGGGGGTGTGCTCGGTGAAGAGCTCGATGGCTTCGCGGCCGCTTCGCGCAAATAAGATGGTGAAGTCGGCTTCGCAAAAAGCTTGCTCCACCAGCTTGCGATAAACGGCTGAGTCATCGGCAACCAACACTTTCAGGCGATCTCTCGCTGCGCTCATCTCACCTCGAAACGTAGTGAATTCCCAGTCAGCGCACTGCAGAAGCGATGAACTTTGAATCAGAGATGCTAGCACAACGTGGCCGGGGAACCGCAGAGAGTTGCGACATTAGATCAAGCGCGAGCGCTCGTCAATTTGGACGAGGTGGAGCAGAAGATAAGTCTTGGTAAGGTTCCAAGCGAGGGATGCCGCGGCCGGATGGTAGCTGGGCCGAACATCGCAGAAAAACCCGTGATCGGCGTTCGAGAACTCGACATTCACGTAGGTTTTGCCCAGGCGTTTGCATTCGTCCACGATAGCGCGGGTCTGGTCCGGGCCGATGTGTTTGTCGAGACCGCCCCAGAAAAACAGGATGGGCGCATGCAGGTCAGCAACCCGCGGAAGCAGCGCCGGCGCGATATTGCCGCCGTAAAATGAAATTGACGCTTGCAGGGGAAGACTCGTGGCGGCCAGAAAAGAAGCCCGTCCGCCCATGCAGAAACCGATGCCGGCGATTTTGTGAGGCATGACGCGCGAACTGCGTGTTAGCCAGGCGTAGGCTGCGCGAATATCTTCGAGTGTGCCTTTCTCGGTCATGGCCTTCATATGCGGAACCACGGACGGGAAGTCGTCGTATTTGCCTTCAAAGCCCGGGGCGGTACGATGGTAGAGTTCAGGAGCGATCGACACATAGCCTTCGCGGGCGAGGCGTTCGGTGACGTCTCGAATATGCGCGTTCACACCGAAAGCTTCCTGGAAAACCAGGACACCGGGATACTTGCCGTCGCCCGATGGACGCGCCACGTATGCATTCATCTCTGTTCCGTCGTCCACTTTCAGCGAAACTGTCTCGGTCGCGACGCTCTCCATCAAATGGGCCCCTTTACTCGCGCTCTATGGAAGCATACTTAGCGTTTCTCGCTAAGTAGAAAATGCAAAAGATGCATTCCCGGAGGATTCTATAGAGCTGTCTTTGCCAAAGGAATGCGAATCAATCCTTCCTGCTTTTGCATCCAAGATGGACATGGAGGCTCGACGATGAGCTTGAAACAGTATGTGACGCTGGGACGCTCCGGACTTCGCGTAAGTCCGCTGGCGCTGGGAACGATGACATTCGGCACCGAGTGGGGGTGGGGAAGCGAACCGGCGGTGGCGCACCAGGTATTCGACCGCTACATCGAACAGGGCGGGAATTTCGTCGATACAGCAGATGGCTACACGATGGGGAAGAGCGAAGAGCTAGTGGGCCAATTTATTGCGGAACGCGGTTTGCGCGAGCGCGTGGTGCTGGCCACAAAGTTTACTTTTAACGGCGACCCCAGCAATCCAAATGCGGGGGGAAACGGCCGCAAGAATATATATCGTGCTTTGGAGGGATCTCTTCGCCGCCTGAAGACGGACTACATTGATTTGTACTGGATGCATGTGTGGGACATGGTCACACCGGTGGAAGAAGTTCTCTCCACGTTGAACGATCTTGTGCGTACGGGAAAAATCCGCCACTTCGGATTCTCGGATGTCCCGGCATGGTATGTGGCGCGCGCGCAAACGCTGGCGGAAAAGGAAGGCAAGGAGGGTCTGATCGCGCTTCAATTGGAGTATTCACTTGTCGAGCGCAATATCGAACGCGAACACGTTCCGGTCGCGCAGGAACTGGGGATTGGGATTTGTCCCTGGAGTCCGTTGGCAGGCGGTTTCTTGAGTGGGAAATACAAGCGGGAAGGGAACACCGGAAAGGGCGACGGACGGCTTGACCAGGCCAAATTCGCTCAGCTCTTTGATAGATTCACAGCGCACAACTGGGGAGTGCTGGATGCTCTTCTCGATGTCGCGAAACAGCTCGATAATAAACCGGTGCAGGTAGCGTTGAATTGGGTTTCGACGCAGCCCGGAATTACTTCGACCATCATCGGCGCTTCGAATGTACCGCAACTCCAGGATAACCTCAGTGCGATTGAATTCACGATCCCGGCGGAGCTTAGAAAGCGTCTGGACGATGCAAGCGCAATCGAACTGTTTCACCCTTACACATTTTTTGGACCTGCCATACAAAATAGGGTCATGGGCGAAAATTCCGTGCATGCTTGGTCTCCTGCTACCCCTCGGCGCGCTGTGACGGCTGAGAAACCGAAAGCGAATGCGGCGGAAAAATAGGCGGGTCTCAATCTAGATGAACTTTTATCGAGGGCCCGCTACGGACCACTTTGACGGGCAGCACTTTTTTAATTCAGGAAGCGGATTGCGCGGCAGCGGCAGCGTCCTCCGGTGGCTGGCGAATCGCAAGCCGGGACCGTGGCGCAAATGGATAGAAGAGCCGCCCGGAGCGCCGCCGCCGGGACGAGTTATCGGCGGAAAAATCAGAGCAACGTTTGTGGGTCACTCCACCGTCCTGATTCAAATGGACGGAATGAATATTCTCACTGATCCGATATGGTCGATGCGGGCCAGCCCCTTTTCATGGATCGGTCCTCGCAGGCACCGCGCGCCGGGCATTCGATTTGAAGACCTACCTTCCATCGATATTGTCTTACAGAGTCACGATCACTACGATCATCTGGACATTCCTACGGTGAAAAGAATCGCGTCGCGGTGGCACCCGAAGTTTGTAGTGCCACTCGGCGTACGCGCTCGATTCGCGCGAAAGCGGATCACCTCGCCCGGACAAATCAGCGAACTCGATTGGTGGCAAACAGCCGATATGGGCAACAACGTGAAAATTACTGCGGTGCCTGCCAGGCATTTCTCGGGACGCAGTCTGCGCGATCGGAACAAAACCCTTTGGTGCGGCTACGTGATCCAAAGTCCTTCCGGCGCCGTTTATTTCGCAGGGGACAGTGGATACGGTTCGCACTTCCAGGAGATTAAGCGCCGCTTCCCGGAGATTCGTCTGGCGTTTCTTCCCATCGGCGCATACATTCCACAGTGGTTTATGGGGCCAGTCCACGTTTCGCCCGCTGACGCAGTCCGTGCCCACGCAGAGCTTGGGGCGGCCACGAGCATTGGAATCCACTTTGGAACATTTCGCTTGGCCGACGACGGAGAAGACGAGCCCGTGAACGAATTGCGGCGGGCGCTCGATGCGCGCAAACCTCTGAACCCTTTTTTCACGCTTGCTTCCGGCGAAGGACGCGATTTTCCGCAGTTGTAAACGATACCGGGCAGGTAACTCCGAAAAACCAAGAGTACCCTCATTGCTTTGTTGGTGATTTTGATCGCCGTTTGGATTTCGAGGCCGTTCGCCTACGCCGGGCGGGCTTGTCCGAGGGATACGTAACTTTCTTGCCGCGCACTCGCGCAAACGAAGTCATCTTATGCTGGTTTGCACGCGCCGCGCTCATGATGTGTTCCACGGAGAATTTCCGCGCCGCGAGTGCGTCTGCCACAAGCGATCGGTGACAGCGCCAGGGCACCGCTTCAGCGCACATCAGGACGCTGGGCTTAACTTTGGAAAGCTTAATCGCACGCGCAAGCGCAACTTCGAATTCGGCCGTCTGCATGTAATCCGCGAAGCCGCGAAAACTTGCGTTGTGCCAGCCCACATTTTTGGAATCGGGTTTCGTGCGGCGTAGTCCACCAAGCGCCTTAAGGTGTACGTACCCGATTCCGTGGGATCGCAACGCCGGCCCCAGAGTTTCGCGGTTGTATTGAGGGTTGTGGCGCGAACGAGGTATGGCGCGGATGTCGATTACGCGGCGAACCCCATGCGCTCGCAGCAATTGGACCAGCTCGCTGAGAGGGCGCGTCGAATGGCCGATGGTGAAAATTGGCTGTTTCTTATGCTTTTTATGCGTACGCATAGATCATCGGTTAATCATACGGCAAGGGTGTGGGCCGGTCGACGCCTGAGCCCAGGATTTTGCTTTAGCGGTGATGCCTGAACGGTGATAATAGAGCCCTTTCCGAAGACCCAACAGGGGCCTCGGAAAATAAACTGAGGATCCTGTGCCAGCAATCAAAGCTTTGTTCTGGGACAACGGTGGTGTGATCCTGACGAACGGCTGGGATCGCCACTCGCGCCGAGCGGCTGTCGAAAAGTTCCATCTTGACTGGGCGGATTTCGAGGATCGCCATGAGCTGATGCTCGACGCTTTTGAAACCGGCCGCGCGACTTTGGATCAATATCTGCATCGCACGGTTTTTTATCGTGAGCACGCCTTCACTCCCGCGGATTTCAAGGCCTTCATGTTCGAGCAATCGCAGGCATATCCGGAGCCGCTCGCATTTCTGGGAAAGATCGCTCGCATGAGGCGCTTCCTGGTGGCGTCGCTGAACAACGAATCACGCGAAATCAACGAATATCGCATCGAGAAATTCAAGCTGCGAGATTACTTTGAAGCTTTTTTCAGCTCTTGCTACCTGGGTGTGCGGAAGCCCGACCCTGGAATCTATGGTCTCGCCTTGAAAATTACTCAGCAAAGCCCCGCCGAGTGTATTCTGATCGACGACCGCGGGCTGAATCTGGAATGCGCGCGAGAAGTTGGAATGCAGACGATACTCTTTAAGGACCTGGCGCAACTGCGAGCCGACTTGGCGCACTTTGACATTTTGATTGATGGAAAATAATCAGGAGGAAAATTTATGGAACTGGGAATGATCGGTCTGGGGAAAATGGGCGGGTTCATGACGGAGCGGCTCATCAAGGGTGGACATCGCGTTGTGGGATTCGACCGCGATCCGGCCGTGGTGAAGGGGCTCGCGGCCAAGGGCGCCGTGGGCGCGGACTCGCTGGAGAAGATGATCGCGCAGCTCAAGGCTCCTCGGATCGTGTGGCTGATGGTTCCCTCCGGAGCGCCAGTGGATCAAACCATTGAACAGCTCACCGCTCATCTAGCCCCGGGTGACACGATTATCGACGGCGGAAATTCCTACTATAAGGATACGGTTCGACGGGGCACTGCCCTGGCCCCCAAGAAGATTAACTTTGTGGACTGCGGCACGAGCGGAGGAGTCTGGGGTATCACGGAAGGCTACAGCATGATGGTCGGCGGCGACGCGGACCTTATCAAGCGAATTTCTCCAATCTTTCAGACGCTCGCGCCCGGACCTGACAAAGGCTGGGGGCGCGTGGGACCAACCGGCTCCGGACATTTCGTGAAAATGGTTCACAACGGAATCGAGTACGCAATCATGCAAGCGTATGCCGAAGGGTTGGATCTTCTTCGGCACAAAAAAGAATTCGGCCTCGATCTGCTGCAAGTCGGCCAGATTTGGCAATTCGGCAGCGTGATCCGTTCCTGGCTGCTCGATTTGACCGTCGATGCTTTGAGCAAGAATCCCACGCTTCAAGGTATCGAGGCTTACGTCACCGATTCAGGGGAAGGCCGTTGGACAGTCATCGAAGGAGTGGAGCTCGGCGTAGCCCTCCCGGCGATCTCGTCGGCGCTGGACAACCGCTTTCGCTCGCAGGATCCCGAGCCTTTTGCCAACAAACTCCTGGCAATGATGCGGAATGAATTCGGCGGACACGCCGTAAGGAAGACCGCGAGCTAAGCGCAGCGGGAATAAACGAAGACTCCATGAAGCTCGATGCGCGTGTGCTCCCGGACCTTGTTTCTCTCAGCCGAGCTGTGCTGGAAGAAACATTCCCTATCATTCAAGAAGCGGTAAGCAAACGCGGCAGGTTTGCGATCGCGCTCTCGGGTGGACATACGCCCGGGAAAATGTATTCGCTCTGGGCGCAGACGGAACAATACCGGAACAAGACTCCATGGGATCGCGTCCATTTATTCTGGGGTGACGAGCGATTCGTTCCCGCGGACGACTCTCGAAGCAATTACCACATGGCCCGCGAGACTCTGATCTCTCAAGTCCCCATTCCGGCCGAAAATGTGCATCCGATGCCGACGAATCTACCCTCTCCCGAGGAATGTGCCCGCGCGTATGAGACCGAACTCCTGAAATTCTTCGGATCCGAGCCGCCTGCGTTCGACGTGCAGCTCCTGGGGATCGGCGATGAAGGGCACACCGCTTCCTTGTTTCCGGGATCGCCTGCATTGGGAGAAAAGGTGCGTTGGGTAGCCGCGGTTCGCGTTGCGGCGGCGCCTCCGCAGCGCATCACTCTCACGCCTGTGGTTCTGAACCAAGGGCGTAACACATTTTTTCTAGTGGCGGGCGAAGGCAAAAGCGCCATATTGTCAGCCATTCGCGACGAGCCTGCCTCCAAACCCAGTCAGTATCCCGCTGCGAGGATTCATCCCGCGAGAGAACCGGTTTGGTTCTTGGATCAAGCTGCAGCGGGCTGAGATCCTCGCGTTGGCTTTTCTTGAAGCTTTTCGCAGGCCGGAACGTCTAAATACTACAGTTGAAAACTCCTAAAAAATGTATGCTTGAAATTCCGGGGGAGTGCGCGGAATTGCCGATATGAGTGGCAGGAGAGGTAGCGGCTCGCTAAAGAAATCATGAAGAAATCACCGTCAAATAAAGACAGGAAATCATCCACCGCTCTCGTCCTTCTGCTCGCCGCGTCTCTTGTGAGCGTGTCCTGCAGTGCAAAGACTGCGGCAAACGCGCCCGACCTCGCCGTGCCAGTGAGTGTGGCAAAGGCGGTGAAGAAGACTGTTCCCATCGAACTGAGCGCCATTAGCACGGGGGAGGCGTACTCAACGGTCTCGATCAAGGGACAAGTGAACGCCGTGCTCAAAGAGGTGCACTTCAAGCAGGGTGATTTTGTTAAAAAAGGGGACCTGCTTTTCACGCTGGATGCCCGCCCTTTTCAGGCATCTCTGGCGCAAGCCCAAGCAAATCTCGATCGCGACAAAGCCCAAGCTGACCTCACCGTGGTACAGGCGGAGCGCTATAAGAAGCTCTACGACCAAGGCATCGCGCCCAAAGAGCAATACGACCAAATGCAGGCAAACGCCGCGGCGCAACAAGGCTCCGTGCACGCCGACGAAGCCGCCGCTGAATCCGCGAAGCTTCAGCTCCAATATTGCGCGATCTATTCGCCGGTGGACGGGCGCACGGGAGCTTTGCAGGTGTATCCGGGAAACTTGGTAAAAGAGAACGACGTTCCAGTGCTGGTGGTGATCAACCAGATCGATCCGCTGTACGAAGATTTTTCCGTTCCGGAACAATATCTTGGGGTGATTAAGAAATACATGGCCGGTGGCCGACTGCAAATTGAAGCCACGCCTTACGGTGACACGGTGCCCGAAGCGGGCTACCTCAGCTTCGTTGACAACACAGTGGACAACACCACCGGCACCATAAAGCTGAAAGGTACTTTTTCAAACGCGGACCACCGCCTGTGGCCCGGGCAATTCTCGACCGTTTCTCTGCGGCTGTCCGAGGACGAAAATGCAACCGTGGTTCCGACGCAGGCAGTACAGACAGGGCAAGCCGGCGATTTTGTGTTCGTAATCAACTCGGATCAAAGAGCTGAGTCGCGCCCGGTGAAAGTGGCGCGAACGCTTGGTGCGGAATCAGTGATCGCGAAGGGGGTCGAGCCGGGCGAGACGGTGGTGACGGACGGCCAGCTTCGTCTGATTCCCGGCATCAAAGTGCAAATCAAAACCGCGCCGCAGGGAAACTAGGGAATCCGCAATGAATATTGCCGAGCCATTCATACGACGGCCGGTCATGACCACCCTGGTCATGGTAGCGATTCTTCTGTTCGGCATTCTGGGCTACCGCGCGCTGGCGGTAAGCGAACTTCCGAATGTGGACTATCCGACCATCCAGGTTGGCGCGAGCTTGCCAGGCGCGAGTCCGGACACGATGGCTTCGGCGGTGGCAACTCCCCTCGAAAAGCAATTCTCCACGATTGCGGGCATCGATTCGATGACGTCATCGAGCTCGCTTGGCACCACCAGTATTACTCTGCAATTTGATTTGAGCCGAAACATCGACGGAGCGGCGCAAGACGTGCAAGCCGCCATCGCGCGCGCTTCGTCCCAACTTCCGCCGAGCATGCCGACGCCGCCTACGTATCAGAAGGTGAATCCCGCGGACCAGCCCATCCTGTATCTCGCCATGGGGTCGAAGACTCTGCCGCTTTACACCGTGGACCAGTATGCCGAGACGCTGATGGGCCAGCGGATCTCGATGGTGAAGGGCGTGGCCCAAGTGCAGGTGTACGGTTCCCAGAAATATGCCGTGCGCATACAACTGGACCCGCAGGCTCTGGCCACGCGGCAAATCGGGATAGACGACGTGCACACGGCGGTGCAGAACGCCAATGTGAATCTTCCGGTCGGGACGTTATACGGCGAGCACCGGGCGTTTACGCTGCAGGCGAACGGGCAGCTGACTCATGCATCGCTTTATCGGCCGTTGATCGTGGCTTACCGCAACGGCTCGCCTGTTCGCCTGGAGGATCTGGGCAAGGTTTACGACAGCGTGCAGAACGATCGCGTCGCGAATTGGTGGAACGA
>JBEKSN010000032.1:0-24509 GCA_049517055.1 Candidatus Acidiferrales bacterium
CGCGCGCTGCTCGAACATGAATCGGCGGCCCGGAACGTGGAGAAAGTGCGAACTGCGAAGGCTTGAGGGGCGTTGAGATTTCTTTTTTCTGCGAAAATTAGCCCTGCGGCCGGGCCTTTTCCGTACCCTTCGGCCAATGAGGCTTGAGCTCGGACTCGCTGATTGCGGGGTTGCGAACGATCTTCGAGTAGCGGATGGTGAAGTAATCGCCCGAACCAGTTTCATTGAATTGCTGCTGGACGGGAAGCCACGAAGATTCATCGAACCAGATTTGAATCTTCGAAATCTGATTGCGCACATCCGCGGATTTGGGAGTTAACTCCAGCTCAACGGTTTTCTTATCGTCCAGCGTGGGTTCGCCCAACAGCGTGATGAGATAACTTTTCTGAAGTTCCTTCCCGGACGTTCCGAAACCGAGCAGCAGGAATTCATCCACCATTGTGCGATTCTTGCCCAGATTGTATTCCTCGACGCGATTCAACCCCGGCGTATAGACAAAAAGATTGTCTCCGGTGCGCAGGACGGTGCGTGCATCGGGAGGCTTCATTTGCAGAACCATCTTGTCGCCGCGCACGAGAAGGGTACCGTTTTCGGTGGAGTGATCGTTGACGACCACGGTTACTTTGGTGCGTTCCACATCCGCCGAGAGGCTGCGGAAGTTCTTCGCCTGGACATCGAGTTGCCGCAGGACCGACTCCAGCGTCCACGGGCCTCGGCCCTGCGCCGCGGCGGTCCAGCTGCCGACACAAATCGCGCAAAGAGCCAAGCACACTGACAGCAGCCATTTGACCCGATTAACCATCAAGACCTTCCCCCGAGACTCGACCCCAAACCGTGATTAAAACGCGCGCCATGATAACACAGAGGATTAGATGCATTGGCCGGTCGGCGGGTTCCGTGTTGCGAGAATCAGGGCAGAGAAGAAGCGAATCTCTCCGTCAGAAGGTGCACGGTAACATCGTAATAGACGACGGAACCGTCCGGGGCGCGCAGAGGGTCGATACGCGTAACCTGGAACGTGCGCTCTTTCAAATCCTCCACGGCACGGCTGAGGATGTCGTGGGTTTCGCGCTCGAGTTCAGGGGTGGGTACTTTGGCGCGTTTTTCGGGCTGTAGAACTTTGGCGTCCAGGCGGTACGTGCGGGTGTGATTTTCGCCGTCTTCGGACAAAAGCTGAACGTCGGCGCTTGCCAGCGCGATTGTTTGCGGCTGATCGTGGAACAGGTTGCGCGGCGTGAGTAGCACGAACAAAACGATGGCCACGACCATCAAATCGTAGGGCCAGCTTCCGCGTTCGAAGGACCAAAAAATCGTCCGAACGATTCCTCGCCATACTTTGCGCATGTTAATGGACTGCCGAGCCGTTCACAACCTGGCCATCGCGCATATGAAGCACGCGGTGTCCGTACGCAGCGGCATCCGGATTGTGAGTAATCATCACAATCGTCTGCCCGAGATCTTGGTTTAGCTGGCGCAGCAAGTTTAGGACGGCTTCCGAACTTTTCGTGTCGAGGTTTCCTGTGGGCTCGTCGGCCAGAACGATTTTCGGCTCACTGACAATCGCGCGAGCGAGAGCTACGCGCTGCTGCTCGCCGCCTGAAAGTTCCGAGGGCTTGTGGGTTAGCCGCTCGCTAAGTCCGAGGAGTTTGGCTACCACTTCAAAACGGTGCGGGTCGAAGCCGTTTCCGTGAATGTGCTGGGCGAGCGCGATATTGTGGTAAGCGTCGAGCGTAGGCAGCAAATTGAACTTCTGAAAAACGAATCCTACCTTATGGCGCCGCAAGAGGGTTCTGGCAGCGTCGGTCATGGTGGTGAGATCGTTTCCGTCCAGCAGGACACGGCCGCTAGTAGCCTGAGCCAAGCCGCCAATCACGTGCAACATGGTGGATTTGCCGCAGCCGGACGGGCCCATGATGGAGACGAATTCTCCGGGAAAGACCTCCATGTTGACGCCGCGGAGCGCCGGCACCTCGACCTTGCCGGAACGATACACCTTCCACAAATTTTCTGTTTTAAGTATCGGCTCCAACGCCCGCTCCCGTGCGAGTGTCAACACTTCCGAGGATGGAAATATTCTAGTCGCGTTGGCCATTTCTTCCTAGCGAGTATGTGGGTTGGGAGGGCATTAAAAGGGGCATTTTATTCGTAGGCGAGGGCTTCGACCGGGTCTTTGCGGCTGGCAAGCCAGGCAGGGTAGGAGGCGCCCAAGAGTCCGCCGATGATGGCTATTGCGGAGGCACGCAAAACCCAGTTCACGGTAATCAATATGCTCAGCGCCGGAAACAGGCGGATAAAAACAGTTCGCATCAGGAAACTTAATCCAATTCCGCAAATAGCTCCGGCCAAGCACAGTAAGGTAGTTTCGCTGAGAATTATTCGAACGATATAGCCTTTGGAAGCGCCGAGAGATTTCAAGACGCCGATTTCGCGCGTGCGTTCGATGACAGTGGTGTACATGGAAAGAAAAATCACAAGAAAGCCGATGACCACGGCGATGCCGATCATGACGTTGATGAAGGCGCCCAAGCCCGGCAGATTCGACGAAGTCATCAGCGAAATAAAATCCTTGAGGGGCCGGACTTCGTAACGCGGCAGGAGCTGGCGCACCTCGTCCATGACGGCGGGGGTATGGTCGGTGCGATCGTTCTTGATATAGAAGATGGAAGCTTTGTCGTGCGCACCGGCCATTTCCTGCAACGTTGAGAGAAAAACAAAAAGTCGAGCACCTTTGCCGTGTTCCACGACGCCAGCCACGTGGAAATCATGGTCCAGGATGTGCATGGTCTGGCCGGTTTTGACCTTCTTCGCTTTCGCGTAGATATCATCGACCAGGATATCATTTGGATTCTGTAGCTCACCACCCGAGTGGAATACGAATCCGTTTGAAACGGCGGTGAAACTGGCGGGATCAATCCCGAACACCACGTCGAGGCCGTTCACCGAATTGAACTGCACGAGCACGGGCGCTACGGCTTGCACATAATCGAGTTCCTTCAGTTTGTCGCCGATGGCAATCGGCATCGGCGCGCCGCTGAAGGCCAAGAAGACGGAAGCAGATGGTGGTTGGATCATGATATCGGCGCCAACGCCTTCCACACGCTTGGCATTTTCCAAGAGCAAGCCGCTCGTGAGGCCAACGACCATAATCACCATGGTGACTTCGACGGCAACGGCGATGGCCGTAATCAGTGTGCGAAGAGGCCGGTGCAGCACGTTTTGGAGGATCATGTAGCGGATCACGGCTTTTGCGGCTCCTTGGCGCCTTCATCCGGATGGACCAATTTAGTTCCCGGCGGCTGCTTCAATACGAAGCGATCGGCGGCGATGGGCTCGTTGATAGTGAGCTTTTTGATTTCGAGCTGGAGTTGATAGTCATCGCCGGGGCGGCTAATAGAAATCTCGTGCGGATACATCCCGTTACTCGCTAGCGCGGTTGTCGCCGTTCCGCCCGCTGGGTTTGAGGGCTCCGAAGTTGCGAGCCAGTTTGAATAGCGAATGTCTGAGGCCACTTTTCCACCGGAAGCGAAATTCTCGACTCTGGCTATCTGCAAGTTGGTGCGGTCGAACCAGATCTTACGCGATATCTCCCAATTCGATGAACCCGGCGCACTTGTCTTCGTTGCGCTTTGACCGGACGCCTCACGGATGGCGGTCAGAACATAGTAGCGATTGGCAGCTTCGCTCGCTTCCTCGTATAGGACCGGAGCTCCGCCGGGAAACGGCTCCCAGAGCAAAGCGTCAACCAGATGTTGCGGACGGAGATTTTCGATGGGCTTGGATGCTTGCCGCTCCAGGTTGTCCGGGCCTTCGATAAATTCATTCTTCGACGGGATGAAGATATGAAAGGTGTCGCCATCGCTGACCATAGTAAAAATATCCTTGCTCACGACGGGAGCCTGGCCAATTACGAAAATGTCCGCGGGCTTAGCAGCCAGGATGAATCCTTTTATCTCGTGATATTGCTCGATCACGCCTGAGTACGCGGAGCCGGCAGTGAGTTTCATGGAGACTGTCGCGTTCAGCGAGGTGATAGATTGAGCTTGCTGATTGTAGCGGCTGATGAGTTCATCCTTGGTCGCGGTGAGAAGCTTTTCAGGCGCGTTTCCCGGTTTGACGACCGTTTTATGGCTGACGGCGCAACCGCAGGCCAAAGCTGCCGCCGCCGTCATCCCGATTATCCAAGCAAAGCCAGAAACCCTCAGATTAGTGCGCCCCCACAAATGTCGGTGAGGCAATGTAGCAGCCACCTTCGGGGGTGTCAACGAAACCGCCGAGGCGGACTTCTTGGCTACACGTGCACAGGAAGGCACTGAAAACGCGCACGTCCATTTCTGAATTTTTTGGCGATTTGGTCGGTTTGCCGTCTTTTGTTTTCTGTAAGTTACGAGGTGTTCTACTTCCTGAGTTTGGCGATTTAATTTTGCGCAATTTGAGAAAAACTGGGGACCAAAATCGGGGGCGAGCAGCCTTTCTTGCGTTGCACGTCCTCCGGCTGTCGAGTCGGCCACGCTGTCAGCGATTGAACCCACCTCTCGGGGAGGTGCTGAGTTCTTCGCCGAGTCGCTTTGACGAGCCCTAAATTGTCCTAATTTAATCACGGAAAACGCTAGCATGCTGTTCGGCGAAATTCAAGGATTCGCACTCTGTGGACATTTAACCCTACGGCGTGCCTAGACCCGTTTGGGGAACGAGGAAATAGAGCATTGCGGCGCTAAGATTGCATATCAAAGACTAGATGGGCCCGCGCGGGGCGGGAGGGTTGGGGATGCCGGTTGGTCTTTTCTTCGGATGTGTAGCAGCTTTTCGACTTCGGCGATGACGGTTCCGGATTCGTCTTTGACTTCAACGGTGAAGACACGCTCGATCTTTTTTTCGGCGTTGAGAGCTTGCTTGATTTCGTCGATTTGCTGGTCGGACAGGCGGAAACTGGCGGTAACAGTTCCGCGTCCAGGCCTTTTAAAGCGGATGGTCGCGGATTTGTCCCAGACTATGTAATCCTGGCCCAAATTTTCGATGAGCATGACCATAAAGAACGGGTCGGTCATGGAGTAGAGCGAGCCTCCGTAGTGGGTGCCGACGTAATTCGCGTTCCACCAACGAAGCTTCATCTCGACGTCAACTTCTTTCCAGCCGGGTGCGAGGCGCTTTACGCGGATTCCGGCGCCCAGAAACGGCGCATAAAGATTCAGACGCAATCGCATGGGGAGCTTCAAATGTGTTTTCCGCGCTACGCTCCTGACGAACTGTAGGCGCGGATGCGAGAAGTTACTCCAATCTTTATTGGAGTACAACTAATGGACCGGTAAGAGGACTGCGAGGAATCTAGGGAGCAAGAGACGTCAGGAAAGATCTGAATCAGCCGCGCTCGACCAGGGTGGGACGACCAACAGCTTCGGGGCTGCCGAGCGAAACGAGGAGGCGGCGCAACTTTGCGCGGTCTTCCAGGCCGATGCCGATCATTTCGAAACCAGCTTGTTGCGAGCGAACGAAGCGCACGACCGCCTGCATGCTGATGGAGCGAAGGCCGGCGGGAATTTTTAGGGTGGCTTCGGTTCCAACCGGAATTTGTATGTCGCCGCTCAGCAGACCGCCATCAAGACTGAGCACGCTAATCGAAGATGTAAATTTTCCGCGCGCCGAGGTGATGACCGCCGGCACCGCACGCGAGAGCCGGACACGGCGATAGCGGCGGTGGCGCACGAAATCACGTTCCGGGATGGGATCGAGGGGCGCGAGGGGCATAACTTTGGGATCCAGCCCGGATTGCGGCAGAAATGCGGTTATCCATTCCGAGTCGAGCTTGGCCAAAGCCTGAGCGGCCGCTATACGAATTTCATCCGGATAGGCCCAGCCAAAAGTTTTTCGCGATTCCACATACCGGCGCAAGTGACCAATGGCAACGAGCGCGCGCATCCTGCCGAGCGCTTCAATAGCCTTGACACGCAAATATTCCGAACCCGGGGGCAGAATTTCGCCTTCGGCTATGCGCAAAAGTTTTGGTGCCGTTTCGGTGTCGGCGCACATCCCGATTTCGTCAAGCGCGAGAGGGATGATCATGGCGTCAAACAATTCGAGTGAATCAGTCAGCAGCCGACCGCGCTCGGGCGCTCCTGCAATGGAGAGCTGGCGCACGACGGCATCGTGGAAGCTGCGTGCGCCATCGCGGAGTCTGGCCGGCAGCAGATCCTCGACAGCCAAGGGATCCAGACGGCTCAAGAGGCCGACTACGGTGGCAGCTTTGGCGGGCACTTCACTTTTGAGAATTTCTTTTAGATGCCTGACGCAGGGCGAGCCCACGGATCGCGCGAGGGTTACGATACCTTCGCGTTCCGTGCGGCGACCGGAGCGCGCCAAGCGGACAGCCAGATGCTCGGAAGCAGCTTGCGGGACGCGCATAAGGACGCCGACCAGGCCTTCGGGCATTTGTTCGGCGGCCAGCGCTTCTTCTATGAACTCCGGAACACGATTGTCGATTCCGACGCGCGGGCGCAAGCTTTGGACCCAACTGGGACGCGACTCTTCCAGATCGGCAAGAGAATCGAGCGATTGCTGCATGGCACGATAGTATCTGCGGGCGGCCGATTCCTGACTGAGGCGCACGAACGCCGCACTTAAAAGTGTTTGAAGTTCATTATCTTTTTCCGCGGCCATCTGCTGGCCGATTTGGACCAAGGCATCCTGCAAACGCTGGCTGGCGGCCTTGCTGAAAAGGTCGGCGAGCTGGCCGAGGCCAATAGCGGCCTTCTTGCGAGCTTCCGCGTCCTTATGACGGACGCAGGTGGCGTATTTGAGGAGGATGCCTCCTGCCACGTCGGCTTCACCGCGTCCGAGAAGTTCTTCGACGTACTGATGAACGTTGCGAGGCGGGATGCACCAAGCTTCGGTGGACATCAAAACACTCATTTTGCCGGATTCGGGGACAGCAGCCCAGAACTGGCGATCGAGAACGTCGGCGTGAGATTCCACGGCAATTCCGGCGCTGGCCATTTTGTCTTCGCGCGAGCGCAGAAGCTTGCGCAGGGTGCCAAGTTCCTGGCTCATGCGGTCGAGCATCTGACGCACGGCGTTCACCTGCACTTCGCCGCGCTGAAAACGGTCCATAGCGAATTTAATGGCCAAATCTTCAGCCAGGCGCAGGAGCATAGCCTCGTCCACTTTGGCAGAAGGGGATTTCGCGGCGACTTGCGCTAAAGCTTGCCGCAAATTCAGTTGGGCGTTCTGCGGCAGGCCGGCTAGTTTCTGTTGCCAGGAATTCTGTTGGAGCTGAGGACCTTTGGAATTCTGCGCTTCGCCAAATTGCACAAGCAGCTTGAGCAAACTTTGAAGCTCACCCTCTTCCAGCCGGGAAAATGCTCCGGAGACTTCGGCGATCAAGGCCCCGCCTGCCACATTGGAAGCGGGCGCACCGACAGATGCCGGTTCCGCCGTTGTTCCGGTTCCACTCCTTGCGCTGGCTCCCGGGTTAGCAGAACTGCTGTGGGCGCCTTCCGCCGCGGCGATAAGCTGAATCATTTTCTCGGGACTTCGAAACCAGTCCTGAATCATGTCGGCATCAGCGCCGAGCGTTTTTGCGGTGAGAGTGGCGGCCACGCGGGCTTCGGAAAAACCGGCGTCCTCAGCCACGAATCGAATTTCGTTGACGCGAATGCCCGAGATCTTTCTATTTCCGAAATACAACTCGAGGCGCTCGGAGAGAGGGGCGGCCTTAGGGCCAGTTTCCATAAAGGCTTTCACCAGGTTACCGAAGTCATCGCGCGAAACGCCGGAGGTGAAGCCGATGCTGGCCACTCCGGAAGTGGTGAGCAAGTCTGCGAAACTTCTTTCCGCGGGAGTGGATTCTAACGGCACGCCATCGAGCAGGAGCTGAGATCCGGAAGCACCCAACAAGAGGCCGCCCTGCCCGGCCGCTTCCACGGCGTCCTGGAGTTCGGTCCAGCAGGAGTCGAATTGCCCAGCCGAGCGAGTATGGTCTAAACCATAGAGACGAGCGTATTTAAGCAGGATATTCAGGCTGCGAATGAACGCGCGAGCGTTCGGTACCCTGGGCTCGTTGGATATGGTTACTTGACGGTGCAGACTGGACATGGAATATCCTACAGACAGTGTACTAGGACTGATGTCTAGGGAAATGGTACGAAAGGCCTATAGGGGTACAGGGCAGGAACACCCGACCTTCCGGCCAGATGCAGATTTCCACATCTTTTTGGGGGCGCGGCAGCTTAGTTTACCGGCGATTGCTGGAGCGCGTTCCCGGCCTATTTATTGATATCCTGCATCGCCTCCAGTTGTTTCACCAACCCATCCAGATAGCTCTTCTGATTGTCGGGAGCTGCTGCCATGGCCACCTTCATTTCCTTCACCGCATCGTCAAACTTGCCCTGTGCGCAATACATCCGAGCCAGCCCAGAATGCACGAACCACTGGTCGGGATGTTTTTGGGCGTTTTCGCGGAAAATTGCGAATGCTTCTTCGCTGCGCTTCTCAGCCTGCAACTGACGAGCGTACAAATGGATCTGGAGCGGGTTGGCGAGATCCAGCGCCTTCTTCTGCGCCGCGGCGGCTTCGTCTTGGCGATTGAGCGCTGCGAGGACCTTCGACTTGGTCAGCTCATTTTCGAAGCGGTCTTCGTTTTGGATAGAGGCGTTTGCATACGCCAACGCATTGTCCAATGCAATCTTTTCAGTGAGGAGGTAATTGGCCGCGTCGTCCCCACTCATCCAGGTGTACTGCGCGAGGTTGCGAAGTTGTTTCTTGAGGCTGGCTTGAACCACCTCGTGCACGTCCACGGAGACTTTGAACGGGGCGGCGATTTTCTCCCACTGCAGCTCGACTACCGCGGAATCAGGCTGCAGTTGGTCAAAGTCGTAGGTGAGCGCGTTGTGCATATCCGTCGGCTTCGGTTTCACGGTGACGCGGAGGGCATCTTCCGCCGGGTCGTAGGTGAAAGAACCCCAAGACGTGGAGTTCTTCGAGAAGATAATCGTCCATTCGTCGGCGTTCGGGATCATATGCAGCCCATAGGTTCCCTTGTCGAGGGGCTTGCCTTCAATCAGAACCGGATCGCTGAACGTGATCGTGGTATTTTCATTCGCGCCGGCGCGCCATACCTTGCCGTACGGAACCAGGGCACCCCAAATCTTGCGGTCGTTCACGAGCGGCCGGTGATAGTCGATGGTGACGTCGGTGATTCCGATCCTCTGTGAGACTTCGGCGCGTTGGCTGCCGAGAGGCAGATCGAGGACGAACGATTGAGCCGAGCTTACACCCGGCATGATGCCGGACACGGCTGCCATGAGCAGGCAGAACAGAAATCCTCGCAGAGTTGCTCGATTCATGTGGGAATGCCTCCCGTCAAAGTTTATATCGACGTGCATTATCAAGAGATTTGTTGAAACGGGCAACGCACCGTGACTACCACCCCTGATTGGCACGTTAGACGCGCCCGAATCGCGGCGGTGAGCAAAAGGTGACCACTTTGACGCTTCAGGAGGGCAGGCGGATTTCGACGTCCTGGCCTTCGAGAGCGGGACGGACGCGACGAATCACTTCGCTAGCCCACAGCTTTTGACTGAGGAAAACGAGCGAGGCATCCTCAAACCCGCAGACGGCGCAGAAAAAATAATTTTGGAAAGCGGCATGGTAAGCGTCCGCGCCACGGCGCGCCAGCTCTCCTTCGAGCACTGCATCGCCCTGCGCGACCAATGCTCCTGCGCGGGCACCGAAGGTTTCGCTCTGAAAGCGGTTGAGCAGAGATTCAAGTGCCGGGAGGTCGGGAGCGGGAATGACGATGGAGCGAGTGCCGGCTTCGCGATATTTGACTTGATGCTGGTTGCAATATTCACGCACGCGATCGAGATGGCTAAAAAAATCAAGGGCCCAGATTTCATCGGCCGCGGTTGCGCGGAGGACGCGGCTCCAGACCCGCGCTGCTTCGGGGCCTCGGACCGGCTCACGATTCTCATCAGCCTCGGTGAGTTCCAGTCCAACGGCGCGAACATCGGAACCTAGATCGAGAGGCTCGACATCCAGGAGGTACACCTAGTTGTCCTCGCCAGAGGGATGCGGGAATCTCTTCTGGTAGTCGGGAGCTTGCTTGCGGACTTCCAACCAATCGAAGAATGCGTCGGGGGTTTCAAGCCAGATTCCGAACCAATGCTCAATTTCCTCTTTTTCAGCGCGCTTGCGGGCATCCACTTTGTGGTTGCGCGCGATCATTTCCGCGCGGCGGCGGCCAAGGCGGGCGACTTCGCGGACACGTTCCACCGCATGCGAGTCGGACTCCAAGAGAAATTTCCGCAGCAATTCGTCGAGGCGAACCAGGCACATTTCGGCTTCATCAAGAGTGGAAAAGTGGAGCAAATCGCTGAATTCTTCTTCGTAGCGGCCTTCGGTATCCGAGCGGGTGGACCAGACGACCCGCATTCCCGCTTCTTCGAGTACGCTGACAATATAGTCGGCTGAGGTTTTCCCTTTTTCTCCGAGATGAACGATGAGCTGACGCCGGATCTGTTCTATTTCGGCAGGCGTGTAACGCGGCTTGGCCAAGCCCTGAGCGACTTCCAGAATCAGCGCTTTCTTGGTGGGAGAGCCGCCCTCATGACTCGCGGTGGGATTGCTTTCGGTCAAGAGGGACCTCGGCGTTTTGTCTTGGACGGTTCTGTCGTGACGCTGTCGCCTGCCAGCAGGTGACGGTAACGGGCTACGTTCCGATTGTGTTCGGCGAGAGTTTTGGCAAAAAAATGCCCGCCCTGATCGTTGGCGACAAAAAACAGGTACTCGGTTTGCGCCGGCGCGATGGCAGCGCGCAAGGATGCTTCTCCGGGATTTGCAATGGGTCCGGGCGGCAGGCCCGGATGCTCATAAGTGTTATACGGAGAATCTAAATGCAAGTCGGCGGGACGCACGTTTTTGGTGTGACGTCCTTCGAGTTCCAATGCGTATTGCACGGTGGGATCGCATTGCAGCGGCTGGCCGCGGCGAAGGCGGTTGTAAAACACACCGGCAACCATGGGACGTTCTTCCGACTTAGGAGTTTCGCGTTCGACGAGAGACGCGAGCGTGACGACCTGATAGAGGGCTAAGCCTTGCGGAAAACTCGTGGCGCCTGAAGGGTCGAGCGATTCCAGCTCGGCGCGAAAATTCTGGACCATTCTCTTAACAATCAGCTCGCAGGTAGTGTGGCGTGTGAATTGATAGGTGGAGGGAAAAAGAAATCCTTCGAGATTCGAAGCGTTGGGCGCCAAGTCCGAAATCAGAGAAGCATTCTTGGCCGCCTCCAGAAATCCATCCCGAGTGCAGACTCCCTGGCGGTCGAGTTCCGCCGCCATCTCATACATGTTCCACCCTTCAGGGATCGTTACGGTGCGAACGAAGATGCGGCCTCCGGCAATTTGCCAAAAGACTTCGCGCGAATCCAGAGGGCGATCGAAATAGTATTCACCGGCCTGAAGAGGCTTTCGAAAATGCCACATGCTAAAGATTTCGAAGGCAAGCTGGCTACGGATGACATCATTTCGCCGGAGGATGCTGGCTACTCCGAAGCGGGAGGTACCGTGGGGAACGTCCACAAAGACTTTCTCAGGACGATGGCCGCGATAAGGACGGCTGATTTGGGAATCGAGCCACCCAGCTGCGGCACCCAAAGCAGCGATCAGGAGAAGCGCGATGAGACCGAGTCGGCGCATTACGATTGGGTCCTCTCAACGGCGGGAACCAAGGACCGCTCGAGTTGTTTCTTATGTTCGAGGTAATCCCGCAAAAGAACGGCGGCAGCCACGTCGTCGATTGGAGCGCGTTTTCGTCGCGAGGAAGACTTCACTTCTGCCATGGTCTGCGCTGCCTCCCAGGAGGTTAGCCGCTCGTCCACGAGTTCTACTTCGATGCCGAGGTCTTTCCGCAATCGAGCCGCGAAAAGCGCCGCCTCCTCTGCCATGGGGCTGGATTGGCCGGTCATGTGCAAAGGATGGCCCACGAGGATACGCGCAACCGCATGCTTCCTGCAAATCTCGCGCAGACGGCGCAAATCGTTGCGTCGGTTGGTGCGCAGGAAGGTGGCGAGCGGCTGGGCGGTGAGGCCGAGTTCGTCAGAAAGTGCCAGACCGATTCTCTTGCGGCCATAATCAATCGCTAGGATACGGCGCGGTTTCGCTTCAGGTTCAATCGCCCGAGCAAGACCGGCGTCGAGTGTACGCGCAGATGGAGTCATTTTGGTTAGTCCATTATACGCGAGGGATGGGGATGGCCGAAGCGTGGCAGTGCATACAAAGAGGCCGGCTTTGATTCTCATCATTGGTAGTTGCCTATTTAGTATGAAGGGCGTATGAGCAGGAAGATGCGGTCTAGGCGAATTGTTGTGGCCTTAGTTTTTGTGCTGCTTGGCGCGAGGCAGGTTCTTGGTCAAGCGGACTCGTGTTTGCGTCGAAACGTTCCGGTGAACGTTCTGAACGACCAGGGCCAGATAGTTACGGGGCTTACGGAGAACAATTTCATAGGATCGATACGCCACCAACCGGTGAAGGTTCTTTCTGTCACGCAGGATGATTCGCCGCGACAGGTCGTTATTGTCCTGGACGGCAGCGGGAGCATGATCAGCGAACCAACCGCGTGGCGGCTATATTTGACGGTCGCGCGCAACCTCATCGCAGCGATGCCATCTGGGACACTCGCTGGACTTGTAGTCTTTTCCTCGAAAGTCGAAAAAAACATACCGCTGACCTCCAATAGGGGCATTTTGCAAGATGAGCTCACCAGCTTGGAGTCAGGGCTCAGGACTCTACCAAAAGGGCCTCGCCGAACGGCACTTCGGGATGCTCTGGTGATTGCGGCGTCTGGATTTGATCCCACTCAGCAGGGCGATGCGATATACGCAATTACAGACGGCGAAGATAATGCGAGCAAACTAGGCCAGAATTTGTTGCGAGAAAAACTCTTGAACAAAGTGATCCGGTTGTTCACTCTCTCGGTTGATTTCGGCGCTGGTCCCACGCGTGAGGAAAGACTGGGGCTCATGAGTCTTCCGGATCTCAGCAATGCAACGGGCGGTTATGCCGTGGACCTCCCTAGAAACGCAATCGGAGGGCCGCCGACTCTTGCAAACGGATCGGGCGAAGCCACTCCTGAGGGCGAGGTGTTGATGTTGCAGTTCAAGCAGATTTTTTCCTTTCAGAGAATGGAGATTGAACTCCCGAAGGCGTTGGACAAGTCGCAGGAATGGAACCTCAAAGTAACGGGCACGGAAGCGAAAGAGCTCACGGTCGTGTATCCACACGAGCTCGCGGCTTGCACCAAGCCGGTGCAAAGTTCTAGAGCAACGCGGTGAAGCGCCGCTAGTCTAGGGTTCGCGGCCGCGGTCGCTTTTTTCCCACAGCGGCCAGAAGCCGGCGCCTTTCATTTCCTTGCCGAGGCCGGTCTGCTTCAGCAATTCTTCGATTTGAGCGCGCGACTGGCGCGAGCCGATGCGCTCTTCGCCGTCCGCGAGGGCAAAGGCTGTCACCGCGGCGATTGCGGCATTGTGTTTTAGTCCTTTGAAGTCAATTTTGTCGAAGGTATCGGATGCCGCATGGTAGTTCAGCATGTAATTGGCCGGTTCCTGATTGGCCTCCAGCGTGGGCACGCCTTCGAGAATAAAATCGAAGTTGTCGGTGTCCATGCCAGCGTCGAGCGTGAAATCCATGGGGCCGAGAGGTTTCAGCGGTTCCAACGCTGTACGCACGGCAGCGACAACATCTTTGCGTCCACCCAAGGAATAGCCAGTAATGCGGCCAACTCCGGAGTCGAAAATGACGGCAGCGATCATGCGATCGAGTTCGGCGCGATGCGCGTGCGCATAGGCTGCGGAACCGAGCATTCCTTGCTCTTCTCCAGTGAAAAAGACGAAACGGATCGAACGTCGCGGGATGGCACCGGAGGCATGAATAATGCGCGCTGCGTCGATAATCATCGCGACGTTGCAGCCGTCGTCGAGCGCGCCAGTTCCCAAGTCCCATGAATCCAGATGCGCGCCGACCAACACGAATTCGTCGGGTTTTTCACGGCCGCGAATTTCGGCAACCACGTTTTCAGAATTCGCCGGGCCGCCGATGTGATTGGGCATGTCAAAATGCGCTTGCACTTTCTGTCCGGCAGCCAGAAATCTCGCTATGCGCTCAGCGTCTTCGCGCGCTAAGACAGCTTGGGGCAACGGTTCGAGCTCACCGTTGACGGCGCTCGTGTGGCGATAGAGCAGGAGATTGGGGCGCGTGGACATCCAGAATATTGCGGCAGCGCCAGCCTTCGTGGCACGATCGATAATTTCCTTGTCCAGGTTGTATTCGTTGACGAGGTCGTCCCAAGTGACCAGAAAGTTCGCATGGACCAAAACAATAGCGTCGCGCACCGATGCACCGGCCTTGGCGAAGCCATCGTCATTCCCTGCGCCCACGTCGATAATATTCGCCGTAATTCCGCCTGCCGGAGTCGCAGGAGACCATCCGATCGAAGCCATGCGAACGGGGAAAGGTTCGGGCGACAAAATTTCTATGTGGGAGTTACCTTCGCTCCAGCTAACGGGAATCGTGAATTTTTCGGTGTGCACTTCGTCAACGCCGGCGTGATGCAAGGCTTCGACTGCCCAGCCAACAGCGCGATCCGCTACGGGGGAACCAGTGACGCGCCCGCCGATCGTATCAGTGAGGTAACGCAAATTCTCTTCGAGGGGCGATGGGCCGAGCGCGCTCTGAATCATCGCAGGCGCCAAATCGCCGCAGGACTTCGCAACAGAACAAGAGCCCGTTCCGGTGGGAACTTGCAAAGGAGGCGGCTTCAGCGGAGGGATCTGAGCGAAGATGCCAAACGGGAAAAGAGCTATGGCTGAAAAAACCAAGATGAGCCTAAAAAATCTGTGCACGATTGAGTTCCTCTCCTGAATTCGCCCTAGGTGGATAGACGCCGGAGTTTAACGCAAAAATCCCGCTGAAGTTAGTGCTTGCTGCGAGCCCGGGCCTGGCTGTAAGTCAAGGGAGCTTTCATTTTCTATGATATATGGAGGCGCGATAAATCGAGTGACGGAACAATTTGCAGCATGAGAGAAGTTTCTACTTATGACGGAATACTCCAGAGATTGTAGGAGCGGAATATCTGTCTCATTTTGAGTCATTTAACTTAATCGGAGAATGGCACAACACCTGCCATGCCGTAGCTCTTATCCAAGTTTTGGTAGATCGGTTCTCAGGGCGATTGAATCAGGGCGATTGCCAGGAGAGCCGCCGCAAGTCCCGTAAAGCATTGGCAATAGCAAAAAAATCCAAACAAGTCTTAGCCAATTAGTCCTGGGCAAGCAGACGGGAAGGTTTTAGTGAAAAAGGTACGCGTATTTGCGAAGTTGATACAGCGTGAAAAAAAACAAATCTCCAATGAGGCTAAGGTCTTTGTTTTCTGTGAAACCACGACGGGAGTGGCGCAGTTCCGGACGGAGTCTAATGCGGACTCGGAATCGACCGTGGAGCGAGTGGCCGGGCTGTTGGCGATGCAATGCCTAGTCAGGGGCCAGAATCCGAATGATTTTCAAGTACTTGTTCCGGCGGAGAGGGATTTGATGGGGCGTCTTGTGTCCCGAGCGGAGGAACTTTTGGAGGAGGGGCGATCGATTGCGTGTCCTGCAACGTTAAGCCCACGCCAGAGGGAAGTGCTTCAATCCGTGCTTTCTAACCGGGCGAACAAGGAAATCGCTTGCAAACTGAATATTACGGTTCGCACGGTGAAATTCCACATTTCAACTCTACTGAGTAAGTTCGGAGTGGAAACACGATCTGAATTGGCTCGTAGGGCCGCGGGTTTCGCGCGTCCCGCCACACTCAACGCAGAGGCTGTGGCAGTAGAGAACACTTCAGGGGACCAAAGAAACTTGCGACTGGAGTCAGTTCCTGGCAAAAGACCGATCCAGATGACGAACAAAGGCAACAGCGTTCGCTTTCCCGGCAACGTCCTGATGGCTTAGTCGAGTTTCTGGTAATGCGCTGAGTTGAGTGGGAATGAAATTCCTGGTTCTATCGATTCTCAGCGGCCGAACGAATAGTATTCAAAACCCAGGGCCTTCATTTCAGCAGGATTCAGAAAGTTTCGAGCGTCGATGACCAAGGGCCGCGCCATTTCGTTGTAAACGCGCTTCCAGTCGAGATTTCGAAACTCATCCCATTCCGTGGCAACGATTGCGGCATCTGCGTCCTTTACCGCTTCGTAGGGATTTTTCGCAAGCAATATCTGCGGGAGTGCTTTGCCCGTCTTCTCCATCGCTTGCGGATCGAAGGCATGCAAAGTGGCGCCTTCGGCTATGAACCGCTTGGCTGCCTCAATAGCAGGCGAAAAACGAATGTCATCCGTATTTGGCTTGAAGGCCAAACCGAGAAGCCCGATTTTTTTCCCCTTAAGGACCCACAGGGCCTTGCGGGCTTTGGCCAGAAGCAACTCGACGCGCTGACGGTTCACTTGTTCTGCTGCCTTTAGCAAAGTGAAATCGATTCCGACGCGTTCGGCGAGTCGAATGAAAGCCTGCACGTCTTTGGGCAAGCAGAAACCGCCGAATCCAAGCCCGGCTTGCAAGAATTGAGGGCCGATTCGAGGATCCATTCCCACTGCCGCAGTGACTTCCTGGACGTCCGCGCCCAGCTGATCGCACATGTCTGCAAGAGCATTGGCAAAGGAAATTTTCACGGCGAGGAAAGAATTGGAGGCGTGTTTGATCAGCTCGGCGCTATTGACAGTAGTGGTGACAAAAACCGGTGCGGCGGAAGCGGGGCATTTATCTTGATGTGCGGGGCATTTAAACTTCCTATCCAGAATCGGCGCGTAGATTTCGCGAAGCTTTTTTGCGGCAGTGTCATCATCTACACCAATAACGATTCGATCAGGGTGAAGGAAATCGGTGACCGCGGTGCCTTCGCGGAGGAATTCGGGATTCGAAGCGACCGTAAAATTGGCGCCTGATTTCCGGCTGTAGACGCCGAGAGCGCGCTTTAGTTCCTGCCCTGTTTGTGCAGGCACCGTGCTCTTTTCCACAACCAATTTAGGGCTGCCACCCTCGGTGGCAATCATTCGCGCGACATTGTCAATCGCACTCAGGTCCGCATCGCCGTTTTCCAGAGGCGGAGTTCCCACGCAGATGAAGACGGCTTCGCTCGAACGCACGGCTTCACCCGGATTACTCATGAAGTGGAGCCGGCCTTCTCGAACGTTTTTCGCTACCAGAGCGTCCAGATGCGGCTCGTAAATGGGCAGCTTTCCCGCGCGGAGGGTTACGATCTTGGATTCATCATTATCAGTGCAAGTAACATCGTGCCCTATTTCCGCAAAGCAAGCTCCCGTAACCAAGCCAACATACCCACAACCAATCACCGAAATTCGCAAGATTCGGATCTCCCTAGCTTGGATTCCCCTGCCAACTCTGGCGCAAAACGCGCGGCGCCTGCCGCATGCCGCTTTATCAGTGAAACAGCCCTGTGACGAAAAGTCACGGGGATATGCCCTCTCGGATTCCTCTGAGTTACCTTGGCCTTCTAATTTGATGGGGCCGAGTCGGAGCGAATCCACAAGAATCCAGCAACCAAGAGCAAGAATGAAAGGAACAAGTTCCAAGTCGAGACAGGCCGGCCGCTGACCCATACGAGAATGAACTCAAGCAGAATGACCGGCAAAAGAAAATTCAAGGCAAAGGACACAAGGACACTCAGATTCGATCGCGTTGTAGGCCGCCCTGCGAGCCCGAGGATGATTCCAGCCGGGAAAAAGACGAGAACATAATAAATATCGTAGTAGCCTTCCAATTCCACGGGACGAACCTTTTCTAGCAAGCGCGCCAGGTCGGTGCCGGGACCTAGACGATAGGGGCGTTCGCTCTTCTTGCCATTAATATAAAGCGAAAGGTCAGCACCGTTATAGGAATAGAGAATGTCGCGCAGTTGGCTGTCAGTGAAGACGTTCGGGACGTACCAGGCGAGAATCGCTCGCCTAATGGAAAGAGGACTTCGAAACCAGAAAACGAGGTCGGATCCTTCCTGCCTGAGAGTCAAATCCGCGAACCAGGGCGAGCGCGAAATGGAAACGATATGTCCATTGCCAGAGTGGGGCTGTGCAGCGGCGCAGATAACATGAACGGAGAATCGATTTGTCTTCCGGATATCATCAACTAAATCTGCTACAGCAGCGGGAGTAGTGAGCCAAGATTTGCCGTCCAGGGCGAGTCCATTCGGATGCGGCGCGAGAGGGGCCGCGGGCGTCCACGAAAGGCTGGGAAGAAATCCTTTCAAATCCTGAAAAGGTGTCGCGCTTGAGAAATCATAATCGGCGCGCCAAGCGACCGGAGCTTCCAAGGAATCATCCCCGCCTGTCAAATGAATCGCCACAGCATCGGGGATAGCCTGATCTGCGATCTGCAATTTCTGAACGCGGCCTTGCCATGGGTTTTGCCCGGTGGCCTCATTACCCACTACGAGGAAAGCAGCCGGCTCCCAATTGCTCGGCCGCGTCTGCTTCTGCAATATGGCGGAAGTCACAAACCAAAACAGGAAATAAATGAAAAGAAAGACAGCGGTGCGTCTCAGCGTTAGCCGAGAGCGGAGCGCTATCTCAAGCCGAGAAAGGAGATCGATTATCAGCGCGCCCAGTGATTCGTAGAGGAGAAAACCGAGGATTGAACCAGTGGAATTAGTGAATACATCTTCCCATCCTGAATCGCGCATGGGGATATAAATCTGGGTAATCTCGATCGCGTAAGAAAGAATTGCACCCGCGGCAAATACCATTAGAAAAGATGCAGCACGAGATATTTTTCGCTCGCGTAACTTCTCCGCCAGGCCAAAACCGAAAGGAACGAAGAGCAAAACATTCAGAAAGGCATCCATGAATCCGGTCACTTTCGAGCCGTGACCCAAGAAAAACGGCGAAGCATCGCCTGCAAGTTTGGTCTGAAAATCAAACCGGAAGGGGAACAGCGTAAGAAAGAGAATTCCGGCAATTGCGGCGATCAGGAAGCGATTCGACCAGCCAGAGGAGCGGGAGGACGCTTTGGGCTCGATAGTTTGAATCTGCATTGCCCTGATGAAGGAGACCCTCGTTTCGTCCAAAAGTCTAGCATGAGTGCAGGTTTCGTCTAGCCTTCGCAGAAATCTCCGAGATGTCTATCTCAGGCATATAGGTACGCAGCAAGCGGCCGCACTAAGACTCCCCGCTAACTAGCTGTCAGGACAGGCTTAAGAGCACCTGTACCTCGGGCAGGTCAGGTCCCGTTTTGCCCAAGTGAACAGGCGAATCTTGCTGCTCTTTGTTGCTTCCTCTGACCAGTAGAGCCGCATGGCACATGCTTTCTAAACTGTATGCATCATGAAACCACACACACCAACCCAACCAGAACGAATTCACTCGCGCACGCTAGATGCGAGGTCTAGAGCAAGCCGTCCCGCCGGACCGCTTTCTTTTATGATCGTGCTGGCAGTCATCATCGCAATCCTGGGACTTTCCAGCTGCACCGGTTACACGAACGCCAAAACCACCTCGAAAACACCGGGGTCGGGCATGCTTTCGGCCAACCTTACAACCGTGAGCTTTGGAACGGTGGGAGTGGGCAAGAGTACGACACAAAGCGTGACGGTGACAAATACGGGAACTTCCACTGTGACCATCGATCAAACGGCTGTCACAGGCACGAGTTTCACGACGGGTGCCGGAACTCCTTCAGCGACGATCGCCCCGGGTCAGAGCAAAACTATCCAGATCCAGTTTGCGCCGCTCTCGCCAGGCTCCGCTGCAGGCGGCTTCACCCTGACAAGCAATGCCTCAAATTCACCATTAACTGTTGAACTTGTCGGGACGGGCGGACAAGCGGGGTTGGCAATTTCTCCGGCCAGCTTCAATTTTGGCAGCGTTCAGGTGGGCAGCACGGGGTCCGCGACAATTACCCTAACCAATTCCGGAAACGAGAGCGTATCGATCACCCAGGCAAGCGCCACGGGCACTGGCTTTAGCGCGAATGGATTATCCTCTGGTGCAACGATCGCGGCAGGACAAAGCACAACTTTTACAGCGCAGTTTGCGCCGACAACAGCCGGCAGCGCATCGGGCAGCATCTCGGTCGGGAGCAATGCTCCTAACTCTCCATTAACGATCGCGTTGAGCGGTAGCGGAAGCCAAGCACAAATCAGTGCAGTTCCGACTACGGCAGGTTTTGGAAACGTTTCGACGGGGACCAGCAATTCGCAAACAATCGAATTAATTAACAATGGCACGGCGAGCCTTGTGATATCGGGAGCAACCGTGAGCGGCGCGGGTTTCACTATGACGGGCCTTAGCACACCACTTACGATTCCGACCGGTTCGAATAAGACGTTTAACGCGGTTTTCACGCCTACTGCCGCAGGAGCCGTGACGGGTTCAATTTCACTTACCAGCAATGCGCCTAACTCGCCGTTCACGATCGCGTTGAGCGGGACCGGTGCGGCGGGAACGCATGTGCTGGCATTCAGCACGGCGAACCTGAGTTTCGGAAGCGTAAACGTAGGGAGCAATAGTGATTTGAGCGCGGCCTTAACTAACACTGGAAATTCGAGCGTTACAATCTCTGCAGCTAACATCTCAGGCGCAGGTTTCACGGTAAGCGGCGTCAGTTCGGGCGAGACTTTGAGTGCAGGCCAGTCCATTCCAGTTACAGTTCAGTTCGCACCGGCAACGGCGGGAGCTGTAAGCGGGAACGTCAGCTTGATTAGTAACGCCACGAATTCTCCGACCGCGATGACCTTGTCCGGCACCGGAGCGCAGCAGAGTACTCACACAGTGGGACTGACATGGACCGGCAGCACTTCGACAGTGATTGGCTACAATGTTTACCGCGGCACGGTCGCGGGTGGTCCGTATGGGTCAAAGCTAACGACATCACCTGTATCGTTGACCCAGTTTACTGATACGGGTCTGCAGTCCGGCCAGACTTACTACTATGTGGTCACGGCAGTGGATTCGGATAGCGTGGAAAGTGTGTTCTCGAACCAAGCAGCAGCAATTATCCCGTAGCCTTCGCAAATCGGAAGGCGCGAGAAGCTAGATACTGCGTAACAAAGAGTCACCGATGTCCAGAGTCCGCTGAGGCCAGAATAACGGCTGGCCCAGCGGACAGCTTCGCACACCTGTCCCGACAGTGTACCCACGACCAGTAGTTCCACATCGGTCCTTCGTCGCACAATGCGTGTGCACATGAAACATAATCCCATCCTGGAGCGTGCGGACGCGCGCGATATTTTTCGACCCGCAGCAAAACTCGCCACGATTGCCCTCAGGAACTTCGCTGTCCTGCTGATGATTTTCGGAACGGTAGTAACGTCCGGGTGCTTGGGGTTAACAGGCAAGCCAAGCTTAATACCGAGCATAGCGCTCGCAGTAACACCTAACCCCGTCGATTTCGGATCTGTGGTGGTCGGTTCCAGTGCCAATCAGACCTTGACTGTAACCAACAGCGGTCAGGGGAAATTTACACTGTCAACGGTTTCGGCCAGCGGGCCAGGATTTACCATCTCGGGGCTTTCAGCACCTCAGACATTGGCTTCCGGCCAAAGCGTAAGTCTTACTGTGGTATTTAAGCCGACTGCAGCAGGCCAGGAAAGCGGCAACATTTCGGTCGCAATCGGTACAGAAGGGCCTCAGTTGGCGGGCAGTCTGAAGGGGACGGGATCGACGACGGCCCTGAGCGTCGCTCCATCGGTCGTCAGCTTCGGCAATGTAAACGTCGGTAGCCCTGTTACCCAGTCGCTCCGCTTAACCAACAGCACTTCGGCGAGCGTAGCGATCAAGTCTGTCAGCGCTACTGGTACCGGGTTTGGCATCTCCGGGCTAACGACCCCGCAGACGCTTACTCCGAACGAATCCGTGAACTTCACGGCTGAGTTCAACCCGAAGACTGCAGGCAACGAGACTGGAGTGATTTCCATCGGCACGGCAGGTAGTCCACTGACAGTGGGCCTAAACGGAGCGGGAGTTTCCTCCGCTGCTGAGCTGGTCGCCAGCACCACGAGTCTGAGCTTCGGCAGCGTAACAATCGGCGACACGCCTACTCAGCAGGTAACATTGAAGAACACGGGAAATGCCAAGGCGGACATTTCGAGTGTATCGCTCACCGGTAGCAACTACACGGTAAGCGGGGTGACATCCAATTTAGTGCTAGCCCCCGATCAGAGCGCTACCCTTACGGTGGAGTTTGGTCCAAAGACTACCGGAAGTCTACCGGGCAAAGTGACGATTTCGAGCAACGCCGCAGGTTCTCCGCTGGTCATTCAACTTTCCGGCACCGGAGCAGAAAAGAACCAGACACAGTCGGTTGGGCTGAAGTGGGATCAAAGCACGTCCCGGGTGGCGGGTTATTTCGTCTATCGAAGCTCGAAACCAAGTGGTCCCTATGCGAAGCTGAATTCCGAGGCAAGTTCGGAAGCCAGTTATACCGACAGCAGCGTTGCTAGCGGGCAAATGTACTTCTACGTAGTAACCTCCGTTAATTCCGAAAACATCGAAAGCATTTTTTCGAACCAAGTCAGTGTTACTGTCCCATCGCAGTAGATTGCAAAATAAAACCTGAAAGAAATTTCCTGCCGCTGCGGGGCGTCTGTACCCGGGTGATTGCCGGCGACAATTCCAAGCAAGCGAGCGCCTTAGGACGAGCGGCGCGACCAAAACGAGTTCAGCAGTGGGCGAGGGGCAGGCCCGGAACTGGTACTCCTGAGAGGAATCAGAAGCGCCAAGATCAGCAGGGCCAGCAAGCAGTAATTCCAGCCAAAAAGAAAAAACAATGTGGGCGCGATGAAGAGGACTCCTACTATATTTCTAGCGAACACTTGGTTCCCTGAAACAGCCCCGATCCGGGAATCCATCACCATCGCAATGGGAAGAATCAAAAGAACCATATCGCAGATCGAGCCATGATAACTGACCAAAAGCGCAATCAAAATCGCGAGCGCGAAATTCGGAGGCCTGGTAGCGGCCCAAATGAAGAGGCCAAAGGCAAGGGCCGCGGTAACTGCGTGCAGCAAGTTCAGCGACAGGAACCGGTGACACAGTACAACCATTAAACACCACAGATTTGGAATCACGGCTGAATGGGCCGTGCCGTTCAGCGAGGGCGCGATCGGCGACAATTGGGTGGTCCACGTAAACGTATTCCGTAGATACGATTCGAATCCTGCCAAACCTGTCAACGCGGCGGAAATCGCCAAACAACCGGCAGACGCAGCGAGAAATCCGGTGACGATACGCCAACGTCGCCAAAACAAAAACAGGAGAGCGATGGGAATCGCAAATTCCGGGCGAAATAAAGTCATGCCGAGAAGCATTCCCGCCTTGAACTCATGCTCCTGATAAAAAGAAACAGCGGATGCCAGCACGAGAGTTAAGACCAGGATCGAATTGTGCCCGGCGATGAGAGACAGGCCTACCGGAAGGAAGCAGACGAAAACAGCTGATGGTAACCAGTACCATAGCTGGGCGAGCCTCGGGAGGTACGGTTGCAGCATTCGAATGCACAACGCAATCAGCGCCAGATTTACCGCAATGAAGATCCAATATGCATTTTGATACCTGAAAAACGAGAATGGAACGTAGAGAATTGTCTCGTATGAAAGGCGGTCGAACGGGGCGGTCGGGACCGGAGAATTCAGCCGGTCATCGGTGAGAGCTGTTTTATTGTCCTTGGTATAGAGCTGGTGCCCTTCACCTGCACGGATCTCTTGCGCTGCTGAGTACGAATTCAGGAAATCCGTCTGTCCGTTTAGCGCACTCCTGAAATTGAAAGCGACCACGGCGACCTGGATGATTAACAGAAATGCAGCAAGTGAAATAACAACTGGTTTCAGATGCCTTGCATACAATGTCATGGTAGACGATGCGCTCGGCTTGGCCGAAACGACGGAGTACGGTGGCGGAAATCCACGCGTTTTGAAAAATTTGCCGCTATCATCTGGGACAAAGGGTATCACGGCATCGTTGCGACGGGAGTTAGTGACGGCGGGAGTGTTGCTTTCCGAAAATATGGGTAAGAATCCGGCTGGATATGGAGTGCCAAGGCATAGGTGTAGGTCACGACTTGAGCAACATCAGCCGCATTCTCGAGGGACATCGAGTCATTAGCGATATACTTGACGCTGTCATAGAGACCCTTCGGCGATGTTACCTCCCATGATTAAGCGGTTTTTCGGCCTTCTCCGGGTTTTCGGCTTAATGAAAACCCTATCGGTTTGCGCGGCGATGGTAGACGACCATTATTTGCGGTTGTTTGACCGGAGGTATGGAATTCGGACTAGCGGACATGTCGAGCTTTCCGATACAAGTTTTGATCCTTCCAAGTTGCGCAACGCAACTTCGTACGGGCCAGTTAACGGATGGGCATTTCGGCGGCTTCTTCGGGAATTGGATTTATCCAAGTCGCTTCATTTCGCAGATCTAGGTTGCGGCCTTGCACGGCCCTGTATCATTGCAGCAGAGTATGGGTTCGAAAAAGTAACTGGGGTAGA
>JBEKSN010000033.1:0-24442 GCA_049517055.1 Candidatus Acidiferrales bacterium
CCGTCCGTGGCGAGAGAAACCTCGAGAATGGAATTCAGCCCCACAAGCGCCGAGCATCCACATAGAAAGCCGTTCGCGCTCACGTTCTCGGTAGCCGTGACGATTTCAAAATCCGTGTCCGTCGAGTCGATCCCCCGAAGTCTCAGCATCACCCTCAAACGGACTCGGGGTTTAGCCTGGGATTTTTCGTGACTGAGGACAATCAGGCTAGCTAGTTTTTTTTGCAGAGCCTCGATGTTGACGGGCTTTTGAAAAAAGCCCTTTGCTCCGATGCTCTCGCACAGCGATTTGTATCGCTCGCTGGATTCTCCGGAAACGATCAGAATGGGGATGTGCGACGTGAAACTTAGGGAAGAAAGGGTCTGGCAGACTTCGAAGCCGGAATATTTTGGCATCATAAGGTCGAGCAAGATAGCATCGGGCTTGTACTGTAGCGCCAGTGCCAACGCTTCTTCAGGGGAGCCGCTGTCGATGATGCTGTAGGAGTCTCTCAGCCGGAATCCCATCACTTTTCGAACGGATTCATCATCGTCTATGATTAGTAGTTTCGGAACCGCCGTACCGGGCTTCGTAACTATATTGACGTCATTCTCTGCTTTTAGCGTATTCGGCATTTTCTTCCGTTTTCCCTTGGCGCGGATTTTTCGCCAGCATCTCTGCAACACTCTGCTGCAACTGCACTCGCGAGAAAGGCTTTCGCAGGATCACAATTCCGGACTCCAATATTCCGTGCGCTGCAACCGCGCCGTCGGTATATCCGGACATGTAGAGAATTTTCATGCGAGGGCACTTTAGAGACAGGTTTTCAGCAAGTTCACGGCCGCTCAAGCCCGGCATCACCACGTCGGTCAAAAGAAGGTCGATGTCGCTGTCAGAGTGTTTGGCGATTTCAATCGCTTTGGACGCGTCCTCGGCTTCGAGAACTTTGTATCCGGCCTCTTTCAGTGTATTGCACGTCAACTTACGAAGGGACGGCTCGTCTTCGGCCACCAGTATCGTTCCGAGCCCATGGGCGATAAGCGATGGCTGCTTCCTATCAGGCTCTATCGCGACGCCCTCCGCACGAGGAAGGTAGACTTGAAATCTAGTGCCTTTCCCGATTTCGCTCTGGACCCAGATATACCCGCCGCTTTGCTTAACGACTCCGTACACCGTCGCCAGCCCGAGACCGGTTCCTTTGCCCTGTTCCTTCGTTGTGTAAAAAGGCTCGAATATATGAGATTGCACTTCTGCGCTCATCCCCATGCCGGTATCGCTTACCTGCAACATCGCATAATGCCCGGGCACGATATACCTTTTGCTGCGCGCGTCGTTTTCGTCCAGGTCGGCGTTCATCGTCTCAATTTTCAGTTGCCCGCCGCGAGGCATGGCGTCGCGTGCATTCACGGCCAGGTTCAGAATGACCTGCTCGATCTGCCCTCGGTCGGCTTTCACCCTGCCCAGCGTCGGCGAGGGGATGATCTCCAAATTGACGTCCTCTCCGATCAGCCGGCGGAGCATCCTTTCAACGTCGGTGACAATCGAATTGAGGTCCAGGATTTTCGGCTCCAGGACCTGTTTACGGCTGAAAGCCAGAAGCTGTTGGGTAAGAGCGGCCGCTCGCTGGCCGGCTTTTTCGATTTCATCAACGGCTTCTCTCATCGGATCGTCCGCGGCCATCTTTTCTTGCAACGCTTCGCTGTAGCCGATAATCACTCCAAGGATGTTATTGAAATCGTGAGCGATTCCGCCTGATAGTTTCCCCACCGCCTCCAGCCGCTGCGACAAGACCAGTTGTTGTTCCAGGTGCCTGCGTTCCGTGATATCGCGATTCACGATGATGAGCTTTGCGACCTCTCCGTTTTCGTTTCGCACCGCGCTGGCAGTGGACTCCAGTACACGCCATTCACCATTCTTATGCCGAATGCGGTACTCAACCCGGCGTCCGACTCCCGTTTTTTTGGCTTCGTCTGCCGCCAGCTTGACCGCTGGTTGGTCGTCAGGATGAATTTGTTCATAAGCCGAAGTTTTTTCCAGTTCCTCAGGAGTGTAGCCCAGCACTTTTTGATAAGAAGGACTGTTGTAAAGGCGCTCTCCGTTTGCGGTCACGACCGCGATCATGTCCGCGGCATTTTCTCCAATCAAGCTGAACAACTCCTCTTGCGCCACAAGATGCATTCGAAAGCGGTGAATTTGAAGTTGCTGGTAGACGACATAAACAACAAAGAGAAACACCATCCCCACCAAGGCGCGCATCGCTAAATGAATGTTGAGTTCATCCCAGAAGTCACGTTGAAGAAAAAACACAGTCAATGAAAAGGAAACGATTCCGAGGGTCAGAAGGAGTGTCACCATGACGCCGGAAAAAGAAAGCCACCATTGTCGCCGCTCCACGCGCCGCATGACCGCTTGGAGCGAGTAGGTTTCTCCCACGCGGATTGATTTGGGTAGTTTCATGCCGCGTGCTGCCGAACAAATAAAATGTCTTCGGCGCTTTTCTGGCGACTCACAACGGTGGGCATAACTCAAAACGGTGCACGTTCGCTGCCAAGGCCAGGAATCCATGAATTCGCGAGGCCCACTATCTTATTCCTATAACTGCACTTATATCGCGCCGCTCCTGTGTTGACCGACGAACCCGCGAGGTTAATGCTCCAAAACTGCACACTATGTCTCTTAGCGAAGCACCCCCGACAACCGGCTAGCTGTGAGGACATGACGCGACAGAACAAAGGGCCGTCGCCTTTGCAAATCTCCGCGCCGTCGAGCGTTCTTCGTGAGCGCGACTAGACGCTCGCAGGAGCAACATACGGAACGGCTCTGTCTGAGTCGGATTTGTAGCCTGCAATCGACGGGCGAGGACCGTGTTAGCGCTTGGGCAAAGCACGCGTGCTGGGGGTGGTATGTTGTTTGCGCTCGGCCGGATCCCAATCGTCAGACGGAAAGGTGATACGCCAGAAGAGCGGCGACGGTTCGATAAATTCGAGGCCGACCTCGGTTTTGCCGGAATCTTTCTGTCCAATAAAAGTCACCGTGCAAGGCAGTTCTTCTACCGTCTTAGGATTGACGATTGCGAGCTCTTGTCCTCGCACGAGCTTTGCCGCAAGTCGCGCCATGCAGCCGTGTGCGTTCACCGACACGGTGTGCGCTTCTTCGGTGAAAGGCACCTCTCCGTTTTTTCCACGGATCAACACTGGCATCGTAATCTGTACGCGGTGTGAACGCCGGCGCTCCGCACTGCTCTCGCCGACAGCGGGCACCGTCTTGGCTCTCATTTCTCGCATGAAAATCTCCCATTCATGAAGGTATTTGCGCGACGTAGCATATAGCGCCTAAAAAGTCCTTCCGTGCACAGTGAAGCTCTCTACAAGAATACCTGGTAATCAGATCGAAACCGTCCGTTTTGAGATAGTTTCCTGTAGGGCACTCTGGTTGCCGCCAAACCTAATCAACCCGTCTTCCTATTTGGGCGATTTACGCGGGCGCTTGGTGGGCGGCGATTTGCGCGAACTTTTCTGTGGAGCGCTCACAGCTTCGCGCACCGCCAAACCAATCTTTGCATCCAACTCCCCGGCATTTGCTTGGCGTGTCTCGCGGGCCTTAGCAACAACCGCGGCGGTGCGTTCGGTTGCGTGCTCTGCTACGGCCTTCAGAACGTGCTCGGCGATACGATCTGCCAAGGATTTGATGGTCTCCTGCACCGCCTCCTGAAGATGCGATTCAAGGCGCTGGCGCAACAGCGTCATGTCTTCTGTCATTGCTGTTTCAACGGTCGCTCTCAACATTTGCCGCTCGGCGTCAAGCTCCGATCGATCCTTCTGCAGAGAACCAAGATGGGCTTGAGGTACGGCAAAGTCCGGGGTCATTCCAGGTGTGGCGACGGCTAAAACGGCGTGAGCAGCCGCTTGCATGTGACCTGCCGCCTCTGATTCTCGTGCGAGAGGCGCCGACACCGGGACGGCAAAAGGTTCTGGCTCGTCTGATTCCGCATACACTGGAACGGTCAACTCCTCGTCATCAGGATGTGGGAACCAATCTGGCGGTGGGGATTTGATGCCCCAGACATTTCCGGGAACTTCGAACTCCAACGCGATGTGGAAAATCTCGCGATAGGTGCGCGGCCGCTGGACCCAGACGACTCGAGCGGGGAATTTCCTCGGGGACAACCCGCGATCACGGCCGCCGATCTCCATGGTGAGCTTAGAACCCTTTGGGACGTAGTGCTTCGACTCGTACTTGCAGCCATTGCAGTTTACCGTCACGGTTGAGGTGTGTTCATCGAACGCCTGGCCGAGGGCGTCGATCCCCCGGATCGTGATCGGCACGGCGTGGATGACTCGAGTACTGCGACGGTTTTCTGCACTGCCGTCGTTCGACGGCGAGGATGCGGACACACTGGCCTCCGAAGGGGGAGCTTGAAGATTAGCATCCTGTTACGGTGTGGTCGATGCATCGTATGCGGTTGTGCGAAAGGGTAAAGGACAGACTGCGTAAGTCGGATCTTCACGTCCGAGCCGGCAGAATCCTCTGCACACATTCGGGGGCAAATCACCGGAATTTGCAATCTCGGGTGCGGCTGGACAACTCCTGATCAAGACGCCGGTTAGTGGAGTGGAATTCACGTCGAGTTTGCAGGGAGATCACTACGAATTTATTAGTTGGCGGTTCCTAATCCTCGACACAATTCGCCAAACCCATATAAAATCAGTCGGTTACTTTCGGCGGGCCTGTAGCTCAGCTGGTTAGAGCAGCGGACTCATAATCCGTCGGTCCCAGGTTCGAATCCTGGCGGGCCCACTATTTATTTTCAGCGAGTTGGTTTAAGCGTCTGTGCTCGCACACACACGTCACATTTCCGTTCTGCTGCCCGCCTGTCCATAATTAGTCGGATAGTCACGCGACGAGACGTATGAAGTCTTCAGTCACTTTTTCAACTCATCGCCGATGTCGGCGGGGAATTGATTTCGATCCCCAAATTGGTCGCAGATCGAAGCCGATGTTCATGAATCGGGAGGAGGTCGAACTCTATGCAGTGAGCTATGGCGCGCCCGGAGGGACTTGAACCCCCAACCCTCTGCTCCGAAGGCAGATGCTCTATCCAATTGAGCTACGGACGCGTGACACCGATTTTACCCGAGCTTTCACTCAAAGGCGCGGAGATTGTCCGCAAGCCTCAGCGATGAATAAAATCGAATCGCGCGAATGCCGGGAAATTTATGTGAGAGCGTTTTTCAAACGCTTGGTGGTCTTCTGCAATCGCCGCTTGAGCGATTCCACTTGTTTTGACAATTCTATCAATTCTTCGCGCGCTACTATTCCCGCTTTCGCAACCTTGTGCGCTGTGCGGTCCGCTCTTCCCATTGCCTCGCCGATTTTCTTAGCTGCACGTTTAAGCTGGTTTCTTGCCATGATTGTCCTCCTTTTTGAACAACTGCCATCGTATACGTGAGGGACACGAAACGTCAATCAACCTTGTAAATCGCCTTTCGACCGCGCGGGACAACGCGCAATTTTATATTCGCCGGTTTTGAAACGCTGCGCAAGCCAAAGTGTACTGAAATCGTTTCCGAATTAATCGGGGAAATAGGCCTCAAGATTCTCGACCAGTTAATTCGGAAGCCGAAAAACGACACTGATATCTTCCTGCGTCTCAATAGGCTGCCCATTCAGCAAAGTAGGGTTGTAGCGCCACTCACGCACGGCGGTGAGCGCTGCCGGCAGGAGCGATGCGGGGCCACTCAGCGGCTGAAGATCCTTGATCGACCCATCCACGCCAATGGTCGCGTGTAACCTGACGGTTCCTTCAATGTGCTTCTGTTCGGCCTCGGGTGGGTAGAGTGGGTCAACCAAATTCACCAACTGTCCGACCTGAAGATTTTTTCCGGGTGGCGATGTACTTTCCGAAGATTCTGCAGGCACCACGAGCGAACGCTGAGAACTGATTGCCACCGAGCCCGAAGCGCTCACCGAGTGTTCCGGCAAACTCAATAGAGTCGGCGACGCACCCTTCTGGCTCGGGGCGGCAGGCGCGCCTCCTGCATCTTGATGTTCCGGCGCCGGCCGAACGCCGGAAGAAGGAGTCGCAATATTCTCTGAAGAATCGTGGGGACTGCCGCCGCTCTCGATGCCCGCGCCGTTTGCTCCTGAATGGGGAGCGGACGTGTTTGCAGGAATCGTCCACCGTTGATTGCTCGAATCGACGATATCGATCTGCAGCGGTTTCGAGGGCGTGCGGGCGGCCGGGGCAGCGGGAACTGAATTTTGAGTTTGGGCACCGGTGGATGGGGGCGTGTCCGCGTTGCGTCCAAGTCCGACTAGACCGCCTCTCCTTACCGCCATTCCCGCGGAAAACGAAATAGCCACAAGAAAAGTCACCAGAGCTGCAACCATCCAACCTCTTCCCATCTGAACTCGAAAATCCATCCAATTTTCCGGCGCGTTTTGCGCTCTCGAGACTGAGGGCACAGAGCTCGGTTTTTTAATAGCCGGCAAGGCGGTGACCGGCAATCGAGAGCTGGGCGCAGTGCTGGCTGGCTTTGGGAAGAGCGTTGCACCGTACTCCTGCCCTTCGGCGGGCGCTTTCGACACCATTGGACCTGAAAACTTGCTTTTCGAATCTGGAATTATGGAAGGGTCAGCCACTTGATGATCGGCATCGTCTTGCGTCTCAGCCTCAACAATCTCGCTCCTCGAGAACTCATCGGAGATGGTTTCATTTTTCTCAGCCGTTGCTCCAAAGGAGCGGCGCGCAACAGGGACCTGCTTTGGGGAGCGCCCTGGCGATACTTCCTGAAGAATCCATGTCCTGATTTCCGAGAGCGCTTCATCGCGCAGGTCTGTGAAGCGCACACCCGCTTCTTTCCGCGATTCGCTCGTCCACGCGATCTTGCCGCTCATTTCCAACGGTTGGGTGGCGTACTGCATCTGAAAGCGCAACCGCGAGAGACTATCCTCCTGTATGGCCTCCGCGGCTCGGACGCCAAATCCGCCTTCGCTGATATTCAGAACAATGCCGCCGTTGTTTTCCCCCAACTCAACGTACGCGAGCGCCCTGATGCGATGGCGCGAATGAGTGCGGCGGTCCGTAGGTTCCGGGAGATTCTGCATCAGCTCGGGAAATTCTGGCATTTGTCACGCCTCGCTGCGAGGGGGGCTGCGCAGCAAGCCGTTTCGTCCGTGATTATACCTTCTTATATGCGATCCCGGGATGCGCTGCTCGACGAGGATTAATCGGTTCCGGCCGCAGCGGTGGCTGGTTGCAACTCTTGCCAGCCGCCCGGAAGTTCGATCTGATAATGCGTAACCTGATCGAACAGGATGAATCCCTGCAAATCCGCCACTTTCCCGGTCACGAACGACCTGAATTTTTCTTGCGTCAGCGGCCCCACCTGCCCGGGAAACATCTGTGTCGGCCAGTTAAAAGGATAGCTTATCTCCAGGGCGATGCGCGCCCGATTTCGAGCTGGGAGAAAAATCGAATTATCAATCTGCATCGAATCTTCAGCTTTCAAAGTGCTGCTCGATTTGAGCCGCCCCATAATCAACGCCTTCGGGCCGTTGGCCAAACGGTAGTCAGAATCCGTTGTGTTCTCAAGATCGTATTTGAAAATCAGTGCGGCATGCGTAGAGTCGACTTCTTTAACCTGAAGTCCTTCGAAGCTGCTCCGAATCGCGGTTGCATTCCAGCCCTCCGGCCGCTTTGGCGCGATCGCTTCTGTGGAGAGTCGGGTGAAAGTAAAAAACAACAGCGCCCCGGAGATTATGAATGCAATTGTAACAACCAGGAGTCTCATGGGCATTTAGCGAAAAATCATGGATTGCCGGCATCAGCTCTAGCGATGCCGAGTTCTAATTTCGTAACTCACTATTCATCGAGATATTTCACGAAGACGACTTCGTTTTGCGCTTCATTGTAAAGCAATTCATCCACGCTAGCCTTAGTCATTAACAGACCAAAACCTCCCGGACGCAGCCCCTTTTCACGGCGAATGTCATCGTGCACGGTGGGACTATCGGGCATGTGCGAAATTGCGGCGTGCTCAAGCTCCGAAAACTTGAAGCCCGTCCCAGGATCTGCGATGCGATACATCAGCATGCGTTTAGCTCGAAGATAGGAGATCCGAACCTTCCGGCTGGCGTCGAGTTTGCCTCCCCATTCCACGGCATTCAGGAGCAATTCATGAAATGCCTGCCCCACGGCCCTTTGTACGTCATCCGACAGCCCCGTTTTCAGATGCGCCATGAAGCCTTCGATTCGTTCCGCCTCTGCGAGCGAGCAGGAAACCAGTAGCTCAACCCAGGTGGGAGTTGCCGAAACAACTTCGATAGGAGCTGCCTCAGTCTTCTTGGCGAGTGTTTCCCGCACTAATGCAACGAGCGCTCTCGGTTCGATCGGCTTTGCAACGTACTGGTAGGCTTCCTCACGAATCGCACTCAGCAGCGTCCCAGGCGTGTCATCGGAAGTCATCACGATCACTTTCGGCCGCACTTTTAGGCTGCGAAGATTCTTGAGAACTTCTAGGCCGTTCATCTTTGGCATCCATATGTCCAGCAGCACCAAATCGAACTTGCCCTGCTTCATTTTCTTGAGCGCGGCCGCGCCGTCCGCCACACTCACGGTCGTGAATTTCTGAGCGCGAAGCGTCTCGGAAAGCAATAACCGCGTTGTACGATCGTCATCTGCGACAAGGATGCGTGTCATTTTTTCCTCCGCCGGGAATTTCGCGAGCGGATTCTCCGCTTTGTGTTTTTGTTTCTTTGCGCGATTGCCTGGAGCGCCAGAAGAAAAGCTGTGATCCGCTCTTCCAGGGTGCCGCTCAACTCACGCGCGCCGTCGAGTTTACCCTCACGAGCCAATTTTTCAACCTCTCGAGCTGTCTCGAAGGCTGCCGACGCGCCGAAGTTCCCGACCGAGCCCTTTAGCGCGTGAGCTGCATTCGCCAGAGCGACGGCATCTCGCGCTCTGATGGCGCTTCCAATCGTCGCGATCATGCGCGGACAATCCTTGCGAAAAGCATTTACCAGCTTGAACACCAATTTCCGGTCACCACCGAATCGCGCCAAAAGCGTGGAATTATCCACGGTTTGTTCCGACTTCAAGATGCTCGGCTCCGTTTCGCTCGTACCCCCCGGCAGAGCCGTGCCCTCCACAACCTGCAGAAATATTTTAGGATCCAACGGCTTCGCCAAATATCCGTCCATCCCGGCTTCCAGGCAGCGCTCGCGATCTCCCTGCATGGCGTGCGCCGTCATGGCAACAATGGGCAGATGCTTGCCTGTGGATTTCTCCTTTTCGCGAATTGCCCGCGTGGCTTCCAAGCCTCCCATTTCCGGCATTTGCACATCCATTAGGACCAGATCAAATGTGTTTTTTTCGATTGCAGCGAGCGCCTCGCGGCCATTCTCCGCAACGATCGCTAAATGTCCGCGCCGTTCAAGAAGGTGCAGCGCGAGTTGCTGATTTACCGGATTATCTTCGGCCACAAGAATCCGTAGACGACGCTTCGCACCAAGCGCCCGCTCACGCGTCATCGAGGGTCGCTTCTTAGCGCGCCCCGGAACGTGCAGCGCAGTTACGATTGCATCCCAGAGTTCGGATTGTTTTACCGGCTTCGTAAGCGCCGCCGCGGCCCCCAGCGTCTTAGCCCGGGTCACGTCCTCACGCCGCCCTGCGGATGTGAGCAAGATCACGGTTGCGTGACGAAGGTGCGGATCTTTTTTCACGCGAGCGGCAACTTCGAATCCGTCCATTTTGGGCATGTGCCCGTCCAATAGAACTACTTGAAACGGATTCCCTTCCGTTCGGGCGCGCTTCATGGCCTTCAGAGCGGCTGCTCCGTTTGCCGCCGCCAGGGGCCGCATCCGCCAATTCTTGATCATCTCTTCGAGTATGCGGCGGTTCGTTGCGTTGTCATCAACAACCAGCACGGGCAGATCCTGCAGTTTTACCGGGGCAGGTTCCGGAGATTTCTCCTCCGAGGCATTCTGTAATCCGAACCGCGCCGTAAAGTGAAACGTGCTCCCGGATCCTACCTGGCTTTCGACCCATACGCGCCCGCCCATTAGTTCCGCGAGTTGCGCGCATATCGCAAGGCCGAGTCCCGTGCCGCCGTACTTTCTGGTGGTGGAAGTATCCGCTTGCGCGAAAGCTTCGAAGATTCTCTTTTGCTTATCAATCGGGATGCCGATGCCCGTGTCGGTAACGGAGAAATGCAACACCACCTCAGCGCCTTCGCGCTTTTCCAACCCGACGTGTAACACCACTTCGCCGCGCTCGGTAAACTTAATGGCGTTGCCTACTAGGTTCACGATGATCCGCCCGAGCCGGCTCGGATCGCCAACGAGATCATCGGGAATGTCGGGAGGAAAGTGTGAGGCTAATTCCAGACCTTTTTCCTGCGCGCGGACAGCCAACACCTTCATCGTATCCGCAACCGTATCCCGCAACTTGAATTCCACGCGATCTAATTCTTCTTTTCGCGCCTCGACCTTTGAAAAATCAAGGATGTCGTTGATTAAGTCCAGAAGCGACGCGGCTGAGGTCTTTACCGTTGTCAGATATTCGCGCTGCTCGGCGGTCAACTTGGTTTCCAAGGCAAATTCCGTCATGCCTACGATGGCGTTCATCGGCGTGCGAATTTCGTGGCTCATGTTCGCAAGGAATTCGCTCTTGGCTCGGGTGGCTTCTTCTGCTTTTTTCTTGGCGATTTCCAGTTCCTTCACCAACGCGGCCAGCCGCTTCGCGTCCTTTTCCTGCACGTGTCTCGCGGCTTCCAGATAATCGGCATACAATTTCAAATCCGTCTCAGCGCGCCGCCGTTCGATGAATTGTCCGATCTGGCTACCGATAGAATCGAACATTTCTACCAATTCACCTTCCAATTTGCGGATTTCGCGGCTGAAAAATTCAACGGTGCCCAACACGCGCTCGCCCGTCCGAATCGGAAAGCAGAATGCCGCGTGCAATCCTGCGGCTTCCGCCAGAGGCGCTCGCGGAAAATTGGGGTCGTGCGGTACATCCGGGATCCATGCCGATTGTCCCGACGCCCACACCCGCCCGGGAAGACCGACGCCTTGCTTGAACGTGATTTGGCGCGTAGCGCTGACGAACTCGCTAAATTGCAGCTGGGGCAAATGCCAGACGGTAAGACATTGAAGACCTTCCCCGCTATCCTCAACGCCCCAAATCGCACCCAATTCCCATCCCAGCCCTTCGCAAATCGCTTGCAGAATTCCCGGGCCCGCCGTCTCAAGGGATTCAGCCTCGGCCAGGAGATTCGTCACGGCATAACCGGTAGCGAGACGGCGTTCGGTCTGTTTGCGCTGGGTGATGTCTCGCGCAACCGCAAAAATCAGCCGCAGGCTCTTGTTCGGAGTCGCATTCCACAGCAGCCAACGGTAGGTTCCATCCGCGGAGAGATAACGATTTTCGAACGAAATCGTCAGCTCACCTTGATCCATTTTTCTCGCTTCCTTAATTGTAGCTTCGCGATCGTCCGGATGAACGAAATCCACGTACGGGAGCGATAGCAACTCCTCTTTCGGAATGCCGAGAGTGCCCTCCCATGCCGGATTGAGTCGTTTGAAATATCCGTCAAAGCCTGCGATGCAAAGCATGTCGAGCGACAGCGTAAAAAGCTGATCGAGTTCCTCTTCTGCACGGCGGCGCTCTCGAATCGCTTGCGCCTGGTCGGAGACGCTTCGGCGGAGCTCGATCTGCGCTACTACCAGGCGGCCCAGCGCTTTCAGTGCTTGTTTCTGGTCCGGGGTTAGATCCCGCGGAACGTGATCGAGCACGCAAAGAGTTCCCAGCGCATGGCCTTCCTGCGTAATCAGAGGCGCGCCGGCATAAAACCGCACTTTGGGCCGGTCGGTGACCAGAGGATTACCTCGAAAACGTTCGTCCTCCAGCGCGTCCGGGACTACCATTACATCCCGTTGCATAATTGCGTGGCCGCAGAAGGCAATGTCGCGCGGCGTTTCGGCCTCATCAATTCCAATTTTCGCTTTGAACCACTGCCGGTTTGCATCCACCAGGCTAACCATCGCGATGGGTGTGCCGCAGATCAACGCAGCAAGGCGGGAAAGATCGTCGAATTCCTGTTCGGGAAATGTATCCAGAATGGCGTACTGCTGGAGGGCTTCGAGTCGCGCCACTTCGTTTTCAGGTATAGGCGCTTTCATGGAGGGCGATGCCGGACCAACACAGCAGCGAGCAATCTTATGGCCGCTGGCGACGGCAAGTCAACGGAAGCCGCAATCTTGCGCGGCTCGGTAGCCAGCCGCAAAGTTTTAGTTAGTTGTGGTTAGAGCCTTACCGCGTGTGCGAACGCACACGATTTTCCTGCAGCCACTCGTCGATGCGTCCCAGCGCCTCCTGGAAATGTCCAGGATCGCCGCCAAAGCCGAATCGGACGAAAGACTTCATTCCCAGTTGTTCGCCCGCCACCAGAAGCACGCCCTTCTTCTCTCGCAGCTCTTCCGCCATTTGAGCGGAGTTCCGGCCGCCGCTCAGCCCGGCCCATGCAATTGCGCCTGCTTTGGGCGGGACGTGCGAGAACGAATCTGCATGGCTCTCCAGCCAAGCGCGCAAAGCAGGATAGTTGCGTAGCAGGATTTCTCGCGTTCGATTCAGAATCCACGCGCGGCGCCTCGGTTCCAGCGCAACGCACGCCAGAAGATCGGTGAGCATGCTCGGGCCGATACTCGTGTAATCATGATATCCCCACAGCTTCGCTACCATTTTGGGCGTTCCGACCACCCATCCGGTACGCAAACCAGGCAGACTGTACGCCTTCGAAAGGCCTGCCGTGCATAGGATGCGGTCATATCCACCCCAAAAGCTCGGAGTCATTGCCCCATCAAATTCCGCTCCGCGATAAACTTCGTCGGCAAGAACCCAGGCACCCACCTTCTCCGCGGCAGCCACGATTGCCTCGCGCTCGTTTTTTCGCAAAACAGAGCCGGTGGGGTTGCTCGGATTGCAAATCGCTACTAGTTTTGTCTTTGGCCCGATCAGCCGCGACAACTCGCCGATGTTGATTCCCCACTGAAGTTCCTCGCGTAACCAAAGCGGCTTTACTGTCGCGCCAAATGAGCGCGCCAGCCCCGCAACCTGCATGTAATTCGGCGTCATGAAAACAATTTCGTCTCCGGGCTCGATGAGCGACCAGGTGGAAATGAAATTGGCTTCGGAGCCGCCGCAGGTCACCAGCACATTCTCGGCCGTCGCTCCCGGATACAACTCGGCAATACGCGAGCGCAATTCCTCGCTGCCATTCGTCTGCGGATAGTATTGCGGCACATCGAGGATTTTCTGCATCGTCGCAGCGTCCGGCACGAGTTCGGAAGTTGTGAGCGGGTGCACTCCGCTCTCCGAAATATTTAATTCAACTTTGTTTTCCCAGACGGACTGCCAACGTTCGAGTTCAAAGGACTGTATTTGCATGCCGGCTGCCTCTGCGCCATATCGAGTGCGCGTACCGCCGTTTCGGTCGCAAGAAATGTAAGCGAGACCGCGGCATTCTTCCAAGTGAATTCCGTATTTCTACGATTGCCTCCCGTGCGCGCTAGCGAGAGAATGGCACCCGTTATCTTTGACTTAATTTCTTTGTGCTTGGCTGGCAGAAACTGGCAGGAGGCTCGATGAATCGGCGAAGAATTTTTTGCGCCGCGTTGCTTGGGTTCACTTTGACGTGCGCGCTGGTTTCCGAGGCGCTGGCCCAGACAGCCATGCAGGAATCCGTATCTGCGCCGCAACAATCGAGTGGCGGTGCATGGTACTTCGCCGTTTCCGGCGATTCGCGCAATTGTGGCGATGTCGTAATGCCTGGGATTGCCGCCAGCGTAAACCAATCGGGAGCGAGCTTCTATTGGCACCTCGGCGATTTTCGCGCGATTTACGAATTCGATGAGGACATTCAACACCAGCCAGAGCACCTTGCGAAGCCGCTCGATATCATCGATTATGAAGAAATCGCGTGGGACGACTTCATTCGAAATCAAATCACTGCGTTCGGAGAGTTTCCCGTTTTTTTGGGCATCGGCAACCATGAAACGCTCTCTCCAAAGACCCGCGAGCAATACATCATTCAGTTCGCCGATTGGCTGGATGCGCCCAAGATTCGCGAGCAGCGTCTTCGTGACGATCCTTTCTCCCACAAGCTGACCACCTACTACCACTGGATACAAGACGGAGTGGACTTCATCAACCTCGATAATTCCACTCCCGATCAATTCGATGCCGCGCAGTTGAAGTGGTTTGAGAAAACATTGCGGGCCGCGGAATCGAATCCGCAGATCCGCACCGTCGTCGTCGGAATGCACGAAGCCCTCCCTGAAAGCATTTCCGAAAATCACAGCATGAATCAGTCTGCGGCCGGAATCGAAAGCGGGCGCCGCGTATACAGCGATCTGCTCAAGGCGCAGAACGAAGCTCACAAGCGCGTTTACGTGCTGGCAAGCCACTCGCATTATTTTATGGACGGAATTTTCAATACGGACTACTGGCGCGCTAATGGCGGTGTGCTTCCGGGGTGGATCGTCGGCACTGCGGGCGCGGTTCGCTATGCCCTGCCGAAGGATCACTCCGGCGCGCACTCAGCGGAAACAAACGTGTACGGCTTCTTGCTCGCGGCAGTGCAGCCTTCAGGGGAAATTCAGTTCACGTTCAAGCGCTTGCTAGAAGCTGACGTGCCGGTTGCTGTCGTCAACCGCTATAAGCCGGAGTTCGTTCACTGGTGCTTCGCCGAGAATTCAATTACTCGCTAATGTAAGAACTTCTAAGTCCAGGAGAAACCCACATGGCTTCCGCCACAGATCGTCCATCGCAGGGTCCGGGTCCGGAGCGCATCTTTGAGGTGCTCAACGCCTATCAGAAAACTGCATCTCTGAAAACCGCGATCGAACTCGACGTTTTCACCGCGATCGGCCAGGGAACGAATAGCGCAGCAACGCTCGCCAAAAAATGTCAGGCCTCCGAGCGCGGAATTCGCATCCTGTGCGACTTCCTCGTGGTCAACGGATTCCTGGCGAAGAACGAGCAGCGCTATGAACTCGCTCCCGATTCAGCAATTTTTCTTAACAAGCAATCACCCGCATATATCGGCTCAGCCGTTGGGTTTCTTACTCTCCCGGAGCTGACCGATGCATTCAAGGATTTGACGGCCATCGTCCGCAAGGGCGGCTCGCTCGAAGGCGACGCCACTACTACGGACCCCGACAGTCCGAAATGGGTGGAGTTTGCCCGCTCCATGGCGCCTTTGCAGACACTCGCCGCAGAAGGGCTCGCGGAATCCGTTAACGCGAGTGCCGGCAAGAAATGGAAAGTGCTCGACATCGCCGCAGGCCACGGAATGTATGGCATCACGATTGCAAAGCACAATCCTAACGCGGACATTTTCGCCGTGGATTGGCCGCGCGTCCTGGATGTAGCAAAAGAGAATGCGCAAGCTGCAGGAGTGGCCGCGCGTTATCACACTTTGCCGGGGAGTGCTTTCGAAGTGGAATTCGGCAAGGACTACGATTTGGTCTTGTTAACTGGGTTCCTGCACCACTTCGATTCCACAGCGATTGAGGTCTTGTTGCGCAAGATTCATTCCGCCCTCAAACCTGATGGCGTTGTCGCCACGGTTGAATTCGTTCCCAATGAAGACCGCGTCACGCCCCCTGTCCCAGCCGCCTTCAGCATGATCATGCTCGGTTCCACGCGAGCAGGTGACGCCTATCCATTCTCGGAATACGATCGGATGTTCCGCGCGGCAGGGTTTTCTTCCAGCGAGTTGCGCCGGACGCCGGCTCCACAGAGCTTTATCATCTCGAAGAAATAGACTGCAGAAGATTACTTGGCAGCAGGCGCGCCGAACGCCAGCGAGATAAGAGTGTGCTGCTCCATCTCATGCGCCTTGTGCGAGCCCGTAGCCGGGCTGGCGCTTGCAGAGCGTTTCACGGAGAGCACCGCTCGTCCGCGCGCCAGACGCTCGAGACGCGGCAGCAAAAACGCAAGCGCGCCCATGTTGGCCGGCTCTTCCTGCACCCACACAAACTCGCGCGCGTTCGCGTGGCGATCCATTTCCGCAGCTAACTCGGCCTCAGGAAATGGATAGAGCTGTTCGAGAGTGACAATGGCCGTCGAAGTGTCTTTGCGTTTCTCTCGCTCAGCCGCCAGCTCGTACCTGATCTTGCCGCTACAAAGCAGAACGCGTGTAGCGGATCCGTCGCCGGCGTCCGGAATCACACGTTGGAATCGAGAGGCCGCAAGGTCAGCCAATGACGAACACGCCACCGGGTTGCGCAGCATGCTCTTAGGGGTGAAGACTACCAGCGGTTTGCGCCAAGCTCGCAACGCTTGCCGCCGCAATAAATGAAAATATTGCGCGGCGGTGGAAGGCTGGCAAATTTGGATATTATCTCGGGCCGCCAACTGCAAGAATCGTTCGATACGCGCACTCGAATGCTCCGGCCCCTGCCCTTCGTAACCGTGGGGCAGCAGCATCACAACTCCCGAGAGCAAATTCCACTTGTCTTCGCCCGCTGCCACGAACTGATCGATGATGATCTGCGCGCCGTTGGCAAAATCACCGAACTGAGCTTCCCACAGCACGAGCGCTTCCGGGAAGTCGCGGCTGAAGCCGTATTCAAATCCCAGAACGGAGGCCTCGGAAAGCGGCGAATTGTAAGCCCCGAACGAGGCTTGGCCTGGCGACACATGCTCGAGCGGGACATATTCCTCTTCGGTTTCGATATCGGTCAACGCGGCGTGGCGCTGATTAAAAGTCCCGCGCCGAGTGTCTTGTCCGGTCAGCCGCACGGGCGTTCCTTGATTCACCAGCGAACCAAACGCGAGAGCTTCAGCCATGCCGTAATCGATTGGCCGTTTGCCACGCGCCATCTCCAATCTTTGCTCCAGGAGCTTTTTCACCTTCGGATGGATGTGAAAACCCTTCGGATAGCTTGCCAGAGATTCGCCAATTGTCGTCAGTTCTCTTTCCGGCACGCCCGTATCGACTTCCAGAGACGCGGAATACCGTCCACCACGATAAGCGTCCCAGTAAGAAGGAAGCTTCCGCATCGGCGGATTTTTCTCCAGCTCCAGCGCGTGCTTTTGCGCGGCGTCCAGTTCTTGCCTGACGCGAGCTACGATCGGTTCGGGATCAACCCCGATTTTCTTGGCGTAAATCTGCCAGAGTTGCGAATGAGCGAGAATTTTTCGGTAGCGCGACGGCTGCGTGATGGTGGGGTCATCTACTTCGCTATGGCCGTGCCTGCGATAGCCGATCAAATCCACTACGACCGGCGAGTTAAACGCGTAGCGATACTCCATCGCGATTCGCCCGACGCGTACTACTGCTTCGGGATCCTCGGCGTTCACGTGAAAAATGGGGATCGGCAGGCGCTTCGCCAAATCCGACGAAAATCGCGAAGAATGCAAATCGCGGGGAACAGTCGTAAAACCAATTAAATTATTCACGAGAATATTCACCGAGCCGCCGACGGTGAATCCCTCTACTCCAGCCATATTCAAAGTTTCGGCGGTGATTCCCTGTCCCGCAAACGCAGCGTCGCCGTGCATCAACACTGGAACGATTTCTTTTCGGCCGGAGTCTCCCGCGCGGGTTTGTTTTGCGCGCGCGCGTCCCATTGCGACTGGATCGACGGCTTCCAGATGGCTTGGGTTGGAAACAAGGTGGATTCCGACCGTCCGCCCATCCGCGGCAGAAAAATCCCCCGTCGCACCCATGTGATACTTCACGTCTCCACCGCCCAGCACGCTGCGCGGGTCCACGTCCTCGAATCGCGCAAAAACCTCTGCAGCTCCGCGGCCCACGATGTGCACCATGACATTCAATCGGCCCCGGTGGCTCATTGCCAACATCGCTTGCTGCAGGCCTTGTTCCGCTCCCGCGCTCAGGATTGCATCCAGCAATGGCAGCAAAGCCGCTTCACCCTCCAACGAATAACGCTTCGTTCCCAGATAGCGGGTTTGCAGGACCTGCTCGAAAATTTCGGCGCGCACCAGCCATTCCAAAATTCGTTCGCGATCGACTTCCGGAGCTTCGGACTCCATGCGCCGCTGAATCCATTCCCGCCGCTCGCGGTCGGCGATGTGCATGAACTCCACGCCGATTGTTCTGCAGTAGAAGCGCCGAGCCGCGTCGGCTTCGGGCCCAGTCACTTCGAGCTCCGGCATGGTTACCGGTTGCAGATCGCCTAGTGGATCCAGGTCCGCTTGTAAGTAACCCCACCGGCGAAACGCATCCCACACCCGGTCTTGGCTCTCTTTCGATGCTATGGACTCCGCCACAGCGTGTTGCCTGCTCATGAATCTCCTCGCAATTGGTTCTTATATTATAAGGGCTGCGCAGCCGAACTGGAGAGCCAATCGCTATTTGTCCGGCCAGTCTCCCAAAAGCTTGCGTAGCAATACAAATTGGCCCAGATGATAGGAGTTATGATCGGCTAACAGCAAAACCTGGCGCAAAATCGTCTGGCCGGTCCCGTGGACTATCGGCGCGAAGAGATCGCGTTTCGGATCCATCACCAGTTTTCCCATCGACTCGTTATCTTTTTGAAACGCTTCCACCGACTGCTGCCACGCGGCATCGTTAGGTGGATTCGGGGCCTTTGGCCAATAGCCCGCGGGCCATTTTGGCGAAACATGTTTCGGATCGAGACAGAAATTAAGGATGTCCCACTGCCCGATTCGCATGTGCTCCAGGAGTTCCCATGCCGAATGAGGTGCACCAGGCGGCCTCACACCGCGCTTGGATTTTGAAAGTCCATCGATTGATGATTTCCAATCAGCGTGGGCTTCACCCCAGCCCAAAACTTTTCGTAGTTGTTCGCGTAGGTCTTTATCCATCAAGATTCTCCTTATAAGAATGATAAACGATAGGGCGTGATAAGGGCCGCCGTGTCGCACCATCGGGAGAGACAGTCGCCGTGACCCCCTGCAATCACTTGTCGGTTTGCTTATCGCGTCGTATCATCCAGGCGGATTTTGAGGAGCACACATGTCTAATTCACTTTTTTCCCGGCGCGACTTTTCCCGCACCATAGGCTCGCTGGCCCTGGCTTTCGCCGCTCCCAGTCTGCCCCTTAGATTGGATGACACGGGCGACCTGCCGGCCTCTGAAAAAACCATTCACCTCAACTTCAATGAGAACCCTTACGGCCCGTCCCCTAAGGCTCTCCAAGCGCTCGATTCATGCGGGCCCGTGGCCGCGCGTTATCCTCACACCACTTATCTCCAGTTGACAGATGCGCTCGCAAAGAATTACGGCATGTCTCGCGAAAATATCGCCTTGGGTTGCGGCTCCACCGAAATCTTGCGGTGTGTCGACATGGCTTTCCTCGGACCTGGCAAAAATGTTGTCGCCGCCCAGCCTACCTTCGAGGCCGTCCTCGATTACGCGCGCATCACGCACGCCGATCCCGTGAAAATTCCTCTCACCACCGATCACCGCCACGACCTTCCGAAAATGGCTGCTGCGTGCACTTCGAAGACTGGCGTCGTCTATGTTTGCAACCCCAATAATCCTACGGGCACGATTGTTACGCGCGAAGAATTGGCGACTTTCGTCCCCGCTGTCCCTTCTTCCACTCTGATTCTTGTTGACGAAGCCTATTTCGATTTCGCTGAGGATCCGCGCTACGGCAGCGTCGCCGAATGGACGCAGAAATACCCCAACCTGGTTATTGCTCGCACATTTTCAAAAATCTACGGCATGGCCGGTATGCGGCTGGGCTACGCAGTTGGAGCCAAGGAAACGATTGCGCGGATCAGCGAGCAAGCCTTGCAGGATAACGGAAACGCTGCCGTGCTTGCTGCAGGTCTGGCGAGTCTCGCGGATACGGAGCATGTCATGTCCTGCCGCGATAAAATGAACAGCACACGCAGCTGGCTTTGCAGCGAACTTTCCAAGGACGGCCGGTCTTTCATCCCTTCCCAAACTAATTTCGTCATGATCGACATGCACACCGACGTGCAGCCGATCATCGACCAATTTGCCGCTCGCAACATTCTCGTTGGCCGCCGTTTCCCTTCGATGAACAACTTCCTGCGTATCACCATCGGCACGCAGCAGGAAACGGAAATGTTCGTCACCGCTCTTCGAGAAATTGCCCCGGCCCGGGTCTCCAAAGCGGCCTAGCCTACGTGCCCGTTCGCAGCGCAAAAAAAAGGCCTTCTGGTCGCGCCCTGCGACGCTACCAAAAAGCCATAACAATACGAATGCCGCTTCGTGAGGTGAAAGTCCGGTGCGCCCGCTATTTCCAGGCTCTGCAAAACCGGTGGCTCACCCGAGCAGTTTTGACACGCGGTTGTTGCCGGCGCGTCTTCAACTACACTGTCGCACTGGGAGAGCCTGCACTGCGCCGCTGCTGAAAGCATTCGCGGCAGAACACCGGCCGTCCCTGTGTGGGTTTGAAAGGAACCGTGGTTTCTTTACCGCATTGCGAGCAAACAGTTTTGGTCTCGACCCGCTGCGCATTTCCCGAGCCTGAGCCCGCACCCGCGCTCTGTCCGCGGTTCCCTTTGCACGCTTTGCATCGCTTGGGTTCATTCTTGAAACCCTTGTCCGCAAAAAACATCTGCTCGCCGGCCGTGAAGATAAACTCCGCCGAGCAATCCGCGCACTTCAGGACCTTATCGCTGTATTCCATATGCCACTCCGAAACCGGGCTGGGAAGGAGAGGCAGCGAGGCAGTTCCGCTTTCTGGCTGACACGAAACTGCCGGGATGGACCCCAATAAACTGGCCTAATCCTGTTCACGCCTTTGCTTCTTTCGGAGACGCTTACGCGAGAGGGCTTCTTTTGCGCGACGCTTTTCACCGGGCTTCATGTAGTAGCTGTGCTTCTTGATCTCTTTGATGATGTCTTCCGACTGCACCTTCCTCTTGAAGCGCCGGAGAGCATTTTCCAAAGATTCTCCCTCTTGAATTACGACTTCTGCCACGCGTATTCACCCCCATTCCCTGTTGTCTGTAGAATTGGTCTGATGGAATCTAATCAGTTTACCGGTTCAGACCGCTTCCGGCAATTGTGAAGTTCTTCTAACGGAGGCTACCACCGAAGTCAAGATATATATTGCTTAAGGGTCTTAATCACCATGTAGATACCTCTCCAGTTACCCTCTGCGGCGCTTTTCGGGGGCTTGCATCCAGCCCGGCTGGCACGCAACTTCAAAAAACCAAGCACGTGCTTGCCTCCATTGGTACTGCTAGAATACATTTCTCCGGTCTGCAGGTTCTTGGAGAAGGCATCCCATGGCCCCTCTGATGCGCAACGCCCTCGCTGTGCTCCTGGCAGGCGGCCAGGGCGAACGCCTGTGGCCTCTGACCCGCGATCGCGCTAAGCCTGCGGTCCCCTTCGGCGGCGTGTATCGCATCATTGACGTAACGCTGTCCAATTGCCTAAACAGCGATTTGCGCCGTGTTTTCGTTCTCACTCAATACAAAGCGCTCAGCCTCAATCGCCACGTCCGTCGCGGCTGGTCCGTCTTGATGGGGCTTGGCGATTTCATCGAAGTCCTTCCGCCGCAGATGCGCGTCTCACAACATTGGTATCAAGGCACCGCCGACGCGGTGTACCAAAACATTTATTCTATCGGCAGCGAGCAGTCCAACTACGTCTTTATTCTCTCCGGCGATCACATCTACAAAATGAATTACCAGAAAATGCTAGAGCAGCACGTCCAAGCCCACGCCGACGTCACTGTGGCCACTCTGGAAGTTACCTGTGAAGAGGCCAGCAAACGTTTCGGCGTTCTGGAAACGGACAGCGATTGGCGCATCGTCGGCTTCGAGGAAAAACCCGAGCATCCCAAGGAATCTCGCATTCATCCTGGGAAAGTGAACGCCTCCATGGGCGTCTATCTTTTCAACACGCAACTTCTCTTGCCCATCCTGATCGCCGACGCCGAAGATCCCAATTCCTCGCACGACTTCGGCAAAGACATCATTCCGCGCATCACCGAAAAATATCGCGTCTTCGCTTATAACTTTCTCGACGAGAATAAAAAGGACATGTCCTATTGGCGCGACGTGGGAACCGTCGAGGCTTATCACGAAGCCAACATGGACCTCGTTTCCGTCTCGCCCATTTTTAACTTGTATGACAAGACCTGGCCGCTCCATACCTGGCAACAACAGTATCCGCCCGCAAAATTTGTTTTCGCCGACCCCGAACGCAAAGGCGTCGCGCTCGATTCCATAGTCGGTGCCGGCTCCATCGTTTCCGGCGGACGCGTAGAGAAATCCGTACTGGGCTTGGATGTGCGCGTGAATAGCTACAGCGAGGTCGACGACTCCATCATTTTCAACCACGTGATTATTGGCCGCCACTCCCGCATCCGCCGGGCCATCATCGACCGGCACGTGAATCTTCCCGAAGGTACGGTAATCGGCTACGACCTCGAAGCCGACCGCGCCCGCTACTCCGTCACAGAAAACGGCATCGTCGTAGTAGTTCGGCCGGAATCCATGCTGGAAGAACCCGAGTAACATTGAGTATCTGCGACATTTGTGCGATCCATCCCGGAGTGGCTGGGTTGGCTTGCAGACTCTCGCGAGGAATGTAATTGTGGCCGGCTACGTCGGGGCAATTGATCAGGGAACCACCAGCACTCGCTTCATTGTGCTCGACAGAAACGGAAGGATCGTCTCTGCCGCGCAGAGCGAGCACGCGCAGATTTATCCCAAGCCCGGATGGGTCGAGCACGATCCCGAAGAGATTTGGCGCAGGACGCAAGATGTAATCGTTGCGGCAATGGAGCCGAAAGGGCTTCGTCCAAACGATCTGGCTGCTATTGGAATCGCGAATCAGCGGGAGACGACGATCGTCTGGAGCCGCACAACGGGCAAGCCGGTTTGCAATGCTTTGGTGTGGCAGGACACACGCGTTGCTGACAACGTTGCCCAGTTTTCAGCTAACGGCGGCCAAGATCGTTTCCGCAAGAATACTGGACTTCCGCTCGCCACTTATTTCAGCGGCCTGAAAATACGCTGGATTCTCAACAACATAACCGGGGTGCGCGAACGGGCGGAAGCAGGCGAGGTGCTCTTCGGAAATGTGGACACATACCTTGTCTGGAAACTGACGGGAGGCACTCAGGGCGGCAACCACATCACCGACGTGACAAACGCAAGCCGGACGCAATTGCTGAATCTCGAAACACTCGCGTGGGACGAGAACATTCTGACCGCCTACGGAATTCCCAAGTGCATGCTCCCGCAGATTCGCTCGAGCAGCGAGGTTTACGGGTCCGCCCAACTTCCAGCGATCAAGGATGTTCCCATCGCGGGAATCCTCGGCGACCAACAAGCGGCGCTCTTCGGCCAGACCTGCTTCCAGCCCGGCGAAGCCAAGAATACCTACGGCACCGGTTGCTTCCTCCTCATGAACACCGGCGCTCATCCGGTGCATTCGAACTGCGGCTTGCTGACTACAGTTGCTTACAAGCTCGGCAGCGAGGCTGCCCAGTATGCGCTCGAGGGAAGTATTGCCATCACGGGCGCCTTAGTGCAATGGTTGCGCGACAACCTCGGCCTTATCGAGAAGAGCGCCGACGTGGAGACACTGGCACGGTCCGTGAAGGACAACGGTGGCGTTTACTTTGTGCCAGCCTTCTCCGGTTTGTATGCACCCTATTGGAAGACAAGCGCCCGGGGCGTGATTGCCGGCTTAACCCGCTACGCAAACAAGGGACACTTGGCTCGCGCAGTCCTCGAAGCAACGGCTTTCCAAACTCGTGAAGTCGTGGAGGCCATGGCTCTGGATTCGGGAATCCAGCTCGACGTGCTTCGCGCGGATGGCGGCATGACTGAAAACGATTTGTTGATGCAATTCCAGGCAGATATTCTCAACCGATCTGTGGTTCGACCCGCGATCACCGAGACCACAGCGTTAGGCGCCGGCTATGCTGCGGGCCTTGCGGTTGGCTTTTTCAAAAATCTCGAGGAATTGCACATGCACTGGCATGTTGGACATACCTGGGCGCCGCAAATGGCGGAAGCAACCAGGAAAGAACTTTACCAGTCGTGGAAAAAGGCCGTGACGCGTTCATTCAACTGGACAGATAACGCGAGTGTGGAGGTCTAGGTAACTAGGACCTGCGTTACGAAAAGAAAAAGTGGTCGGGGCGAGTGGATTTGAACCACCGACCTCCTGGTCCCGAACCAGGCGCGCTAGCCAGGCTGCGCTACGCCCCGAAAGTAATACCGACTGCCAAAGAGTTTATCCCGCATCACCTTCTACCGCAACCTGCCGCATTTCCTTGAATGCTATTAAATTGATCTGACGCGTATTATCAGCTCGACTGCGATCGCATGCGATCTTTTGGCAATTCGGGGAGACGGATTAAGCGCGCTTCGGTGATGGAAGGAATGGCGCGGATAGTTTTTAGAATTGACGAGTCGACCGCGCCATCGAGACGCACGAGCGCGACGGCTTCGGCTCCATGCACG
>JBEKSN010000034.1:0-24238 GCA_049517055.1 Candidatus Acidiferrales bacterium
CCAACGCCTTTCAGTTCGATACGGATGGGCATTCCTGGGCCGGAGATTTCTCGAACTGGCGATCGATCACGCATCAAGATTCGAAATCCACATTTGGCGCTCCGCGGGTGGATCCTGCCACTCTGTGTGCGGCCCCCTAGCACGCGCATTCCGATTCCCAGCTATTCGTGGAACGCATTGTCAAACTTCACACCGTGACCAAGTTAAGGAAGCCGATTACGACGGCATCGCGAACCAAGGAGAATATTATGACGTTACTCCCGCGAGTTTCCGCAACCGAAGAGCGCCAATTTCAAAGTAAGAGCATATCGCAGCAGCGGGAGCGATATCTTTCGACAGATGTGCTCCAGAAGATTCAGATCGACACCGGCTATGCCGAAAAAGTCCGCCAAGTCGAAAGGGCGTTGGATTCTCCGGGCGGCTTGATTGTTGATATCGGCTCGAATACCTGCGGCGAATCGGAATACTTAACAACTCGCGGGTATCCTATCCTTTGCACCGACATCAACGAGGTGGCGCTTCAGCTCTCGCAGGAAAGATGCAGGAAATTCAAAAGGAAGGCGCCGACTTATCTAGCCTGCGACGCTCATCACCTTCCACTGCGGGACGAATCCGCGCAGTTCGTTATTTTCAATGAGTCGTTGCATCACATGGAAGACACAATGCGGGTTCTGCACGAAGTAGAGCGTGTGCTGGCTCCCGGCGGCCGGATCTTCCTCTACGAGCCCTACGCCTACAATCCGTATCGGCGTCTTTCCGAGATACGCGACCGCTTTCTCGGGACCATCGAACGCAGCTTTGGCGTCTCCCAACTTCGCAGGCTATTCCGGGATGCGGGGCTATCCGTGGTTTCGATCGATCGGCACACCTGTGCTCCGTCGCAGTGGAAGAAGGACGCCATGGGTGAAACTCATCGAGTGCTCAAACAACTGTATTATTCTGCTGCGAAAGCGTTGCCGTCGATTTTCGGAAACCTCGTAGTGCTTGCGGAAAAACCGGGACGAACTCCGACGGCGCATCGCGTCAACTCACTGGAATCCATTACGCGGTGCCCCGTCACAGGTTCACGTCTTCTTAAGATTGAAGAAAAGGGATATTTGAGCCTGAATCATGATTTCCGGGGGCTCTTTCCCATTCGTCAGGGCATTCCGGTGTTAATCCGAGAGGAAGCCCTGCTACTCGATAAAATCGTGTGGCAGGCTCTCGTCGACTCCAACTCCCCAGCGGCCGAACCAAGAAACGGAAACAAATCTCCACTTCATCTGCGCGTGCCGGTGTACTGAAGCACATCGAACAGCCTGACGTTTGATTTTCAAAAAATGAAAATTCTTCTCGTCCACAACATCTATCAGCAGGCAGGAGGAGAAGATGTTGTTTTTGATCAAGAACTCCGACTCCTTGAACGCCACGGACATCAGGTGGTTACCTATTTGCGAAGCAACCACGAGCTGGAGCAATTGTCAGCGATCGGGCAGATCGGACTCGTGAGCAGAATCATCTCCGCCGATGACAGTAAGCAGGATATCCGGAAGATTCTTCGCGAGGAAAAACCGGATCTGGTCCATGCGCACAACACTTTCATGATGATTTCTCCTTCGATCTTCGAGATGTGCAAGCAAGAGGGAGTTCCTGTCTTGCAGACTCTGCATAACTACCGGCTGCTGTGTCCTGCGGCCACGTTTTTTCGCGATGGCCATGTTTGTGAAGAGTGCACCAAGCACGGATTGATGCGAAGTGTGACCCACGGCTGTTACCGTGAATCGCGCGCTGCGACCGCCGCCGTTGCATTGATGCTCCAAGTTCATCGCGCCCGTGGGACCTGGGACGATTCAGTGAGCGGTTTCATCGCGCTCACTCAGTTCGCGCGGAACAAGTTCATTGAACGCGGACTACCTGCAGAAAAAATCCACGTTAAGCCGAATTTTGTTTATCCCGATCCGGGTGAAAGAAACATCCCCGGAAACTACGCGCTCTTTGCCGGCAGGCTTTCGCCGGAAAAAGGCGTTTCGACGCTTCTGGAAGCGTGGGACCGTCTTCGTAGTCCGATCCCGCTCGTAATTGTCGGTGACGGGCCGCTGCGCGCCGATCTTGAAGCAGAAGCCGCAAGAAGAAATCTTCAGCGAGTCACATTTCGGGGACGTCTGACGACCGGCGAGACTCGCGCGGCTATGAAGCAGTCTGCGTTTCTAATTGTACCGAGCCTCTGGTACGAAGCGTTTTCGTTGAATATCGCCGAGGCATTCGCCTGCGGCGTTCCCGTGGTTTGTTCGCGGCTTGGGGCCATGCAGGAAAACGTCAGCGACGGTCGCACGGGGCTTCATTTCAATGTGGGCGATGCTGAGGATCTGGCAGCGAAAGTCGATTGGGCTCGAACTCATTCCCTTGAACTCGCCGCGATGGGACGAAAAGCTCGTCGCGAATACGAACGAAGATTCTCTGCGGAAGTGAACTACTCGCAAATGATGGAAATCTACGAACAAACGGTAGGTGCATATGCTTGAAATCGTCGGCTCCAAGGTGAAAACGGTCACGCCGAGCTTTAGAGTCTTGGGCGTCCGAATCGACGCCGTGAAAACGTTCGAAGCAGTCGCCAAAATGGAGCGGCTAATCGAAACGAGCAAAACCTTCAGCTATGTGGCAGTCACCGGCATGCACGGAATTGCTGAAGCTCAGCAGGACCCGGGGTTTCGGGAGATTCTCAATCAGGCCGACCTGGTGGTTCCGGATGGAATGCCGCTCGTCTGGTTGGCGCGTTGGCACCGGCACCCGCTGCGGCATCGAGTGCCCGGCTCAGAATTGATGGAAGCATTCTGCAAAAAAACGGGGCCGCGTTACCGCCATTTCTTTTATGGAGGCACGCCGGAAGTTGCCCAGGATTTGGCCCGGCAACTGCGCGAGCGCTTTCAAATCACCATCGCAGGCACCTACACGCCGCCTTTTCGTCCGTTAACGACGGAAGAGGAAAAGGAAGTAGCCTCTCTAGTCGAGAAATCCCGTCCGGACGTCCTGTGGGTCGGCTTGAGCACTCCGAAACAGGAGAGATGGATTTACGAGCATCGGAACAAGTTGAAGGTCGCCATCATGTTGGGAGTGGGTGCCGCCTTTGACATGAATTCCGGAAGGCTCCGGCGAGCACCCCACTGGATGCAGAACAATGGGCTGGAGTGGTTATTCCGGTTGCTTGCAGAACCGCGCCGGCTCTGGAAGCGATACCTCGTAACAATTCCAAGCTCTATGTGGGCCGTTTCTCTCGAGTTGTTCCATATCCGAAAGTTCGAATAAAACCAGGAGGATAGAGATGAATTGGAAAAACCGCAAAGTATTGGTAACAGGTGGAGCTTCCTTCATAGGCTCCGGCTTGGTGCATGCACTTGCCGAGAAAGGAGCCAGGATTCGCGTGGTGGATGATCTAAGCAGCGGGAAAATTGAGAACATCCGGGATCTGATCGGGAACGGAAAAGTTGAATTCATCGAGGGCGACCTGAGACAACACGGCGTTGCCTCGCGAGCGGTCGCTGACATGAGTACCGTATTCCATCTCGCGGCCGATCACGGCGGGCGCGGCTATGTGGATCTCCACCAAGCCGCCTGCGCCGTAAACCTGATGCTCGATGGGTTAGTCTTCCGCGCGTGCCTGGAAGCAGGAGTCGAAAAGGTAGTGTATGCCTCGTCGGGTTGCGTTTACCCGAATCATATCCAGACCAATCCGAACGAGATTCTTTACCTCACCGAAGACATGGTGGGCCCCCCTTATGATGCGGACCATCTCTACGGCTGGGCGAAATTGATGGCGGAGATGACCCTGAGGGCCTACTACGTAGATCACGGAATGAAGTCGGCATGTTGCCGCTATTTCACGGTCTATGGTCCCCGCGGAATCGAAAATCACGCGGTCATCGCCATGATCGCTCGGGCGTTCATCAATCAGGATCCATTCGTTGTCTGGGGAACAGGGGAACAAATTCGCAACTGGACCTACATTGACGACATCGTGCGCGGGACGATTCTGGCAGCGGAGAAGATTGATGACGGGACTGCAGTGAATCTCGGCACGATGGAGCGGATCCGAGTGATTGACGCCGTTCACGAAATCTTGCGCACGTTCAAACGAAAACCGCAAATCGAACTGCACCCGGAAATGCCCACAGGACCTTTGAATCGAGTAGCGGATAACTCACTCGCGAAAGAACTTATCGGTTGGGAACCTCAGGTCATGTTCATGGACGGCCTGCACCGGACCATCGATTGGTACGTCGCAACAAAAAAACAAGAAGAAGTTTCCGCCAAGCTCGAATTAATGCTCACCGAGCGGTAAATCATTTAGGTCTCTCGTGAGCGCGGGCAGTCTCGGAGGCTTCAGTTCAGTATTGGCGCCGAGGCTTTCCCGGTAAGTTTGGTAAAACTCAATGATTCCTTCGACTCGTAACCGGCACATTCTGCAATCAACCGGAATTGTAATGGGTGCCATCCTGGCCAGTAGGATGTTGGGATTCGTCCGCGAATGGACAGTCGCACATCAAATCGGCTCCAGCGCAGTCACTGACGCTTACTATGCTGCGTTCACCCTGCCCGATTTCTTGAACTATCTGGTTGCGGGTGGTGCATTGGGGCTGATATTTATTCCTGTATTTACGAAGTATCAGGTTGAAAATCGAGAAGACGAAGGCTGGCATGTATTTTCCACGGTCATGACCCTCATGACCCTGGCTCTGATCGTGCTGGTAGGGATAGGTGAAATCTTTACTGCGCAGTTGGTCCGTTTTATTGCGCCTGGTTTCGATCTAGCGCAAAAGGCGGAAGTCGTCTTTCTCACTCGCGTGATGTTGCCCGCCCAGCTCTTCCTCTATCTGGGCAGCGTTATGGGCGCTGTACAAAACGCCAAAGCACGATTCCTCGTACCAGCTCTTGCCGCCGTCGTCTATAACATCGGGATTATCTCGGGCGGGTGGCTGTTATCGTCCCGAATTGGGATCACTGGCTTTGCAGTCGGACTATTATTTGGCACCTTCCTCGGATTTTTCGTATTGCAGCTAGTTGCGGTCTGGCGTTTGGGTGCGAAATTTACCCCCAACCTGGATTTTCGCCATCCCGGTTTCCTCATGTTCCTCAAACTGGCGATTCCCATCATGCTCGCGCTGTCGATCGATTTCACTGACAACTGGATGATTCGTTGGTTCGGTTCATATCTTGCTCCGGCATCCATTACATGGCTCACTTATGCTCGAACGTTGATGGCCGTGCCTTTGTCTACCATGGCCTATGCTTTGGGGATTGCGTCCTTCCCGTTCTTGGCGCAGTTACACTCCGAAGGAAAATTCGACGAGCTTAATCACACGCTAAATGCGACATTGAAAGGGCTGGTCCTCGTCTTAGTTCCGATCTCAGCGCTCACGATCGTTCTAACGCAGCCGATAATCTATTTCGTTTTTTCACATACGCGATTGCGTGCGACAGATTTTCTTGCCACTGCGTCAGCTCTTGCCATTTTCTCTGTTGGGATATTCGCACGGGGAGCGCAAACCCTGGTTTCACGGGGATTCAATGCCACGAATGACACAATGACTCCCGCGGTCGTCGGCACGGTGTTCACATTCTTGACGCTGCCCTTGTATTGGTACTGCGGGCGTCGCTGGGATTACCTCGGGCTGGCGGCAGCGAGCTCACTTGCCATCATCTTCTATGCCGTAGTTCTTTTCGTCTTACTCGTTCGTCGCACGCGCAACCGCAGAGTCGGCGAATTTCTGACTTGCTTAGCGAAGGTTTCGTTAGCTTCAGCCCTGGTGGCGATGCTCTGCTCCCGCCTGACGGCATGGCTTGAAATGCGCGTCGCATGGCATACCCCCCTCGGCTCCCTCAAAATCTTGGTGATTGTGACGGCTATCGGGCTGCCCTTCATCTTTCTGCTCGCCAAAACAATGGGCGTGGTCGAAATAGAAAATTATTTTAAGAAACTGATTCCCGTCAGACTGGGCCGCGTCGTCGAGGCCCCCGAGTGACGTTCCCTTGGAATTTGATCACGCTGCGAAGCGCAACGCTTGGTGGCTGAAGGGTAAGGCCAATCTTCATTCACGTTTGAAATCAATGTGGACCTCGATCAAGAAGCTTTTAGACGATACATATCTCCATCCGCGGCATATTTCCCGTCGCGAAATCGCGAATTTTGTGCGTGCGGAAGGGCCTTGGCTGAAAGGCCGCCTACTCGATGTCGGCTGCGGAAAAAAGCCTTATGGACGCTTACTTCCCAATGTTCAACAGCATTTCGGAAGTGACATGCCTTCGACCATGCATGGCCTGGAACACGCGGATCTATTTGCTTCCGCCCTGGCGCTTCCGTTTCCGGATCGTACATTCGATAGCGTTTTGTGCACGGAGGTCTTGGAGCATACTCCGGATCCAGCTACAGGGTTGCGGGAAATGGCGCGCGTTGCCAAGCCAGATGCCCTGCTTCTCTTGACTGTCCCCACAAGCGAGCAACTTCATGAAAAGCCCTACGACTACTGCCGGTTCACCTGCTATTGGCTTGAGTATCTGTTGGATGAAACTGGCTGGGAGATTCTGCGGCTGCGCCCGCGAGGAGGCGCGTGGCTGGAAATGGGCTACCGCTTTTCAAGTTTTTTATATACTGCTCTTGGCGCCACTTCCGATCCTCACGGCAAGCTGACTCCGCGAACTTTAGCTAGCTGGTTTGTCGTCCCTGCTTGCACCTGTGTCCAATTACTCGCTGCCCTGTTGGATAAATTGTGGCCGAGCAACGTGAGTACGATGGGCTATGGAGCGATCGCTCGAAGAAGACTTGGGGCGGTATCCCGGCCCCACTCGCTCCCGGGCAGTGGCTTGGACGCCGCGATAGTCGAGCTTGAACCATGTGAGCAACGGGCAGGCGATGACTGAGTACATTTCCAAAATGCCATTTGACGTGAACGTTTGCAGAGTTTTGCAGGGAGTGCCGTTATGATTCTCTCGAATAATAAGCTACTTCTAAAAAAAGTGCGTCTGGCCCTGACGCCACGCTCAGCGCTGGTTCATACGCGATTGGAAAACGGAGCAATCGTCGCGGGATACAACGGAGCGGGTTGGGGCGGCCGCGGCGTTTACCTTTACGGAGACTCCATCGAGCCTGAGCTCTCTTCTTTGCAGCGTTTCCTGCGGCCAGGTTCCGTCTTCGTCGATGTCGGCGCGAACGTCGGTGTCTATAGCCTTAAGGCCGCGAAGGAAGTTGGAGACGAGGGCCTGGTGGTCGCTGTCGAGCCATTCCTTGAGACCGCAAGCCGGCTCTTCGAAAACGTCCGCGCGAATGGATACCGCAACGTGCGCGTGCGAAATTTATGTGTTGGCCAGCAAACTCAACAGGCGCAACTTTATCTGAACAATGATAAACCGAATTCGTTCGGCCTCCTAAGAGTCGGGAATGCGGAATCTGTATCTGTCTTGTGCGTATCGCTCGACGACCTGTGTCGCTGGGAGAATATCGAGCGTCTGGACTATTTGAAGATTGACGCTGAAGGAGCCGAAGGCGCCATACTCGAAGGCGGCGCGCAAACGATCGCGCGGTTTCGACCGATCGTTCAGGTGGAGATAACCAAGAGCGATAGCAGACTTTCCTCGAGTTATCGCAAATTCTTTGCGCCCAAGAGTCCCAACAACATTTTCATACCGGCTGAGAATGTGAAGGCGGTTGAGATCGCCATGGCACTGGGATGGGCCGAAACGAACTAATCTCCTGACAAATCAGTTCTTCGGACACACGCGCGAGATTAATCGTCTGATTTCGGATCGGGAACGTCGCCCGCATACGCTGTCGTCATTTCTAAATTTGAGGGTCACGACGGGGAGTGTAAGTCCCGAATGAAATGGTGTGTATTGGTTTATGGCGGAGAGGGGGGGATTCGAACCCCCGATCCCGGTTTTGCCAGGATAACTGCTTAGCAGGCAGCCCTGTTCGGCCACTCCAGCACCTCTCCGTGGCGATTCGAGTGGTTATTCGGCAGACGGCCTGCGGCGTTAAGTATAGCATCAAGATTTCTACGGGTCTCTCGCTCCGGATCGCTTTTCTACGGTCAGCTATGGAAGGGCGGCGGACTTGAAACAATTATTTCTGGGAAGGTATCGCGCGAAAACGTAGGAAGGTTAGGACCCCCATCGGGTGCGAGCCGTAAATCGGATCAAGCGACGCGGGCGCTGTGTAGAGAGTGTACTGGCCGCCAAAGGCAGTAGAGACGTGGCGAATAAAATTCCATTCGTGATCGTAGCCGAATGTGTAGGCTTGTATCCGCGCCAGAAAACGCTCCTGGAATCCGGGCGGAATGGGATTTTCCCCGAGTAACAATTCGTTCGTGCGGTCCACGTTTTCAATCCTGGTCCAAGCGTAATTGTGATTAGCAAATCGAGCCGTGCTTTCCGCCAGATAGCTATTAAAGATTTCCGCGTCCGGTGAAGTGCGGTTGCGGCCCCAAACGAGCGTAGTGGCCCAGTTGCCCCATGCGCCGTCTCGAAGCGGTTTGTTGTACGTCGCTGACGCGGTCATGCGCAATGTATTTTCATTCGGGAACAATTGTTCCGGACTCGTGAGATGAGTGATGGAGAACTGCCCACTCCAGTTCTTCGCTGGATTCAGCGTGAATCGCGCAGACCAGGAATCGATTGCGCCAGCCTGGATTTCCCAGCGATGCTCGTTCGGTTCCCGGCCGTGAAATCCGGAAACTTCGATGCGCGCGATTTTGTAGGCCAGGCCTAATGTCACCACATCGTCAGCAATGTGCGTGGAATCCTGCAGGTGATGACCGAGGGGCGCCAAAGTGTCTTCGCTGGCAGAAACGCGGTGGGGAAACGCTTCGGGGCCGATCGCCGGGTCGCCAACCGGCGCCGCGTAAAAAGATAGCAGCGTATCCTTAGCCAGCTTCCAGTCATAGAGCAGCGCGAGCTCCATAAAGAAATTGTGCGGATGCTGGCCGTCCACGATGGGTTTCCCGAAAGCAGTTTCTCCAAGCTGAAAAAGCTCCGGATACTGCCGGCCAGTGATCGTCGCCGGATCCAAACTAAACATACCGCGAACGGTAAGAGTTCCTTTGCCCAGGTCGCGATGAGCCATTGGCATAAACCAACTCGTTCCGAAAACTTTGTCTGCGCCCCGCGGGCCGGTTTGCTGCTGCGAATTAAGAAATCCCACACCATGAAACATGAATGTCCATGCTCCCTTCTGGGCCATGAGCATGTCATGCGGAGTCGAATTGGGCTCGGCGGTGGTTCCGGCGGTCGAGTGAGCAAGGATTTCCGCGATGAAGCTCGCAGGAGGCGCCATGTTCATGTTTGGCATGGACATTGTCATTTGTCCGGTGTTTTGATCCATCCCCTCCATGCCGCTTTGTTGCGAGGGAACAGAAGTATTTGCAACATCCCAGCACGGACATAGTTCCGGAGAATCACAGCGCACAGCCAAATTGCTGGCAAATGCAGGCGCTGCAAGCAGCACGGCGGCAAGAAGAATCGAGAATCTGCATCTAGCGATAAATTTCTCCATCATTACTATCCTACTTCAACGCTGCGACCTCGCGGGGCAGATCAGGGACCTATACTTCCGGCCTGATCGGAGGATCCTGCACGGTCGCCGCGCGATTCTCGCTTGTACCTCGAAGCACTCCGCTCTCATCGGTGTAAAAATTCATGTAGCCGAAATTTCCTGCACGCGCGGTGAGGGTGTAACTTTTCAAGTGCCCACTCGCGTCGGGCTTGCCTGCCGTGTATTGGATCGTGTAATGCGCGGCTTGCGCTCTTTCTGCTTCGAACCGCACACGATCTCCCAGACCTTCCAGAGACGATGGGAAACCATCTTCGCTGCTCTGATAACCGGCCAGCGTCTGCTGAATAATTCCGAGCGCCTCACGCGCGCGTCCTTCCGCCTCGGTCCGCGTTCCTGAAATTCTCCAGGGCACAGCAAACCACGCCGTAGCCGCCAGGATCGCGACAAATACGCCTAGAAGAACCACTACACGGGCGGGTGTTATTTTTTTATTTTGTACCCCCACATTGGCGAATTCGCTGCCGTCAGGCGCGTTGGTCACGTCTGCACCGCAATAGGGGCAGACCGGGCTGGCCTGGTTTATAGCTTGTTCGCATTCCGGACAGGTAAACATTCAACCAAATCTTATCAGGTTCGCCTGCAAGTTATGGTGCCGAGCGCGTTCATTGAATGAAGAACGGCGCACTTGATTGCTTGGTGGCGTCACGAAGCAATACCATGGCTGTCGAAGCGCGCCAATTCAGCTTTCGGGTATCATCTCTCTCTGTTGCCGGCGGCAGGACGCGTTTCTTGCGTTCACAGATCTGTGCATTTGCGCCGCCATGATTGATGAAGGTACTCGGATTTCACACCCAGGAGATAGCCATGCCCACGGGCGGTTTCAAGGTATCAAGTGCACGCGCTCTCGCAGCGTTGTTTTTGTTTTTCTCGGCGGGAAGTTTTACGAGGATCCATGCCGCACCTCAAGAACGCGCCGATGCTCCTGCGGCGCCTGAGCGCGCGGCGCCGGTCGAAAGTTCAACCACCACTCAAAAGGACCAGGTCGATCTCAACGTAACGGTGTACAACTCGAACATCGCGTTGATCCGCGACGTCCGGCAAATACACCTTGCGTCCGGCACTTTCCCGCTGCGTTTCGAGGACGTCGCGGCTTCGATCATGCCCGCTACGGTCCATTTCCGCTCGCTCACCGATCCGGCAAAGCTGAATGTAGTCGAACAAAACTACGAATATGACCTTCTCGATGCGCAGAAACTCCTGCAAAAGTATGTAGGCCGCGAGATTACGCTCGTGCGCGGTGAGGAGGAGGCGAACTCGACCAAGTGGGTGGAGACGAAAGCTGTGCTGCTAGCCGACAATAACAACGAACCTGTTTGGAAGATTGGAAACGAAATCGTCACCGGGATGCCCACGAGCTGGTACCGGTTTTCCGAGTTGCCCGGGAATCTTTACAGCCGGCCGACGCTGGTATGGACGCTTGATAACGGCGGCCCCGGATCTCAAAAGGTTGAGGCGTCCTATCTCACAAGCAACATGAATTGGAACGCAGACTACGTGCTTACAGTAGCGCGCGACGAAAAAACCAGCGATCTCGATGGTTGGGTGACGCTAACGAACAACAGCGGCGCATCGTTCGTGAATGCCAAGCTTCAACTCGTGGCAGGAGAAGTTCACCAAGTGCCGCCCGCTGTTAAGGTCAGAGCGGAAATCGCGAGCCAGCTGAGCACCGCGATGGCGGCGCCGCCTCAATTCCAGCAAGAAGGCATGTCTGAATATCATCTATATACACTGGGACGGCGCACCACCATTCAGAATAACGAGTCCAAGCAAATCAGCCTTCTTTCCGGAACGAACGTGCCGGTAGAAAAATTTCTCGCGGTTGAGGGGCAATCGTATTACTACCGCAACCAGGAAAGGATTGGGAGCCCAACCCCTGAGCCGGTAAAGCTGTATTACCGTTTCAAGAACGAAGAAAAAGGCGGCTTGGGCATGCCTCTGCCGGCCGGAACGGTGCGTGTTTATCAGGCGGATTCAAGAGGCGGAATTCAGTTCGTCGGCGAAGACCAAATCGATCACACCCCCAAAGATGAAACGTTGAAGATCTACGTGGGCAACGCCTTCGACATAGTTTGCGAGCGCAAGCAGCTTGACTATAAGAAGCTGGCGAACAATTTGTACGAAATGGAATATCAGATCACCTTACGCAATCACAAGGACGTGCCCGTAACCGTCGAGGCTCGCGAGCCGATTGGCGGAGATTGGGAGGTGGTGAATTCGAATCTCAAGTGGACGAAGCTGGATGCTACGACCATCAGCTTTGAGATCCCCGTCGAAAAGAACGGCACTGCAACGCTGGACTATCGCGTTCGCGTGAAGTGGTAGAGCCAGCGAAAGGCCGGATAGGCTATTTCTTCACGGTGAGCGCCAGCTCGCGGGCAAAAACGGGATTGGCTGGGAATTGAATGGCGAGTTGAGAAAGAAGATCGTGAGCGCGGTCCATCTGGTGTTCGCGTTCGTACGCTAGAGCCAGCATCACTTTGGCGAATGGCTGCAGGTAGTGTCCGTGCTCGGCAGCGGAGGCCATCTCTTGCATTCCGCGCACGCGGTCGCCATGAATACCGCCGAACCAAACCAGCGCGCGTTTGAACCCGGGTAAGCAGCCGATGACATAGTTGCTCATACCCAGGGCCACATTCGCGTCTTGCTGCGACGGATCAATCGCCAGCAGAATATTTGCCTCGGCTTCCGCTTGCTTCATTACCTTTAGGCCATCGAGCTGCTTCTTGATGATCAATGCATCGTAATCAGATTCCATTCCGTCCGCGATGGTGAGAGCCAGCAGGCCGTGAATGTCGTGGGGATTGGATTTCAGGCGCCGTTTAGCGAGCTCTCGAGCTCTGTTATTAGCTTCCAGGAACGCCGGGTTCTGATTCTGAGATGCGTCTCCGTCTACTCCGCCGAGAAACTTTGCATCGCTGAGGAAAAACTCCGAGGTCAAAACTCCCTTGGCATTGAACTGCTCGAAGAGGTAACTTGCCGCTTCCGCAGCTTTGCCCATCGGATCGTCGGGCAGGTTCTTCTGGTAGGCCGAAAATTCCACTCGCGCGCCATTGAAATTTAATTCGTAAAGACGTTGGAAGCCTTTTTCCATTAAAGCGACGGAAGGATCGGCCTCCATGACCGGCCCTTGTGACGGCGGGGCTTTTTGCGCGGTGCTTTGATCTGTTTGACCGGACTTGCGGGATACTGCGCTAAGCGCAGGGCACAGGACAATTGCCGTCGCTGTGAATACTAGGATTGAAATTTGGGTGGTTCGGCTCGTCATATATGGTCGCGCTTCTATCCCTTTGAGGAGCGGGCGTTTCGTGGTGCAGCTAAGGAGTGCCGAAGGCTCATTATATTCGAATATGACGGCCGTTAATCAGTTGCTTTTCAATGGATGTTTCGTCGAAGTATCTGGCTAAGGATTTCCTAATACCAATGAGATGCCAGCGGCATTAAAAACTCAAAATGGCTGGACGGCAGTTTCAGCTCGTCGAGACAAATCGTAATCGGAAGACTCACGAATTAATTCGCACTCTGAGGTGAGGAAACGGCAGGTGACGCCGATGCGGAGATTACTTCATCCCTGTGCTTTCGCTTGGACAAGAAGGCGCAAACAGTAACGGCCAGTGAAAACCCCAAAAGCGAGCCGTCGCGTATCAATGATTTCACTCCGAGTTTCTCGCCCGGGCCAAAACAGCCGCAGTTGATCTCAAGCCCCGACGCATAAGTCCGCACCATCAGGGCGAAGAAGCCTCCCAAAAGTAACGTGGTGAATAGCGATGAATAACGCAGCCACAGTCCACTTAGAAGCCATAAGCCCAAAGCCAGTTCAATGAATGGCAACCAGTGAGCCGCCGCACTTACCGCTTGTGGCGGAAGCAGTTGGTAAGAATCCACCTGCATCGCGAACATGGAAAGGGAAGTCTTAACGGATGCGACCGACCACGGCATTGCAGCTTGCGGTTTTAGCTTTGCGTACGCAGCAAACAAAAAGGTCGCGGCGAAGGCGAGCCGCCCTACCAGGAGGAATATTCGCCGGGAATTTTCACGCGCTTCTTTCGTCATCGATTGCGTACCCGCTACTGGCTGAGAAGCGAATCCAGGAATGATTTCAGGATCGGCCAAGTTACAAAACCGGGCATGGCCGGATATCTCTGGCCCTTGTAGGTGATTACCGAGGTGGGCGTCTGCGACACTGGAAGCAACTTAGCGAGTGCCTGGTCTTGCTCTATATAAATGTCGAGCGCGCAGCTGCGGTCAGCTTGGCCCTTTCCGGAGAGCGAGGCGGGCTTTACCGCTGCGCTCGAGTTGGACTCGCATCCAACCATCAATTTTTGGACTCGCTTGAAATCCGCTGGCTTCAGCGCAGCCGCCACGAACTTCTCAATATTTCCATCGGCCGACCAGGCAGCCTGATTGTCAAAAAGCGCCGCGTCCACCTCCTGGAACTTTCCAATCTTTGCGGCCGCATTCGACCAGCGCGCGGCCTGATGAGCGTAGGGATGCATGGGCAGCGGAAAGTCGCGGTGAATGAAGTAGACTTTTCCAGCAGCGACGTAGTCAGTGATCATGTACTTTAGGGTGCTCTCGTAGAAATTCCCGCACGACGGGCATTGGTAATCACTAAATACTTCCATCGTAATCGGCGCGGCGCGGTTTCCGATAGATTTCCCGGGCGTTGCGATTTCATCGGAATTAGCCGTAGAGGAGGATTGTGCCCGCGGCTTGGTTTGAGCAGGAGTCCCTAGAGCTCCGGTGAGAGCTACTGCGGTCAGCACCACAATTTGACTCAAAATCCGCCAGCGGGACGAAGGATAATTTCCACGATTCAAAGCCACCTCCCGGAATTTTGTACCAGCGGCAAACATTGTATCGCGGATTTGGCCCAGCGCAGCAGTCCTTACTATGTGCTTCGACTACACTTAGCCACTAGTTATGGCATGGTCGGCAAGCCAAAAGGGAAGCCAATCTAGGCTCGTCTGGCCTTGAGAAGATACTACGAGTGTCCGATGCCAAGCAGCGCAATTGTTCAATTTAACCCTTTTATATACAGCGGAATACAGACACACAGATAACTTGACAATAAGACGCTCAACATGTATTATTACCTCGTTTCACCATCGGGTCGCGGGCTGAATCCCGCTAGACCTTACAGGAGCGCATTCTATGAGCAAGATTATCGGCATTGATCTCGGTACGACCAATTCGGTCGTGGCCGTGATGCAGGGTGGCGAACCAACCGTGATTCCTAACCAGGAAGGCGCGCGGACGACTCCCTCCGTAGTTGCAATCACCAAGGGCGGTGAGCGGCTGGTTGGGCAAGTGGCAAAACGGCAATCAATCACGAATCCGGAGAACACCGTTTACTCCATCAAGCGGTTCGTGGGACGCCGTTTCGACGAGGTACAGGAAGAAGCCAAGCGCGTGCCCTACAAGGTAGTGAAGGGGCCGCACGACGACGTTCGCGTTGAGCTTTCGGGTAAGGCTTATACCCCGCAAGAGCTCTCCGCCATGATTCTTCAAAAGCTAAAATCCGCGGCGGAAGATTTCCTTGGAGAGAAAGTAACCAAAGCGGTGATCACCGTTCCCGCATATTTTAACGACAGCCAACGCCAGGCCACCAAGCAGGCCGGCGAGATTGCGGGTCTTGAAGTACCGCGCATCATCAATGAACCTACCGCAGCGGCGCTCGCTTACGGTCTCGACAAGAAAAAAGACGAGACGATTGCGGTCTATGACCTGGGTGGCGGAACTTTTGATATCTCCATCCTTGAAGTGGGCGAAGGCGTTGTAGAAGTCAAATCCACCAATGGCGACACGCACTTGGGCGGTGATGACATCGACCAGCGCGTCATCGAGTGGATCGTGGCGGAATTCAAAAAAGAACAGGGAATCGATCTGAGCAAAGACCGCATGGCCATCCAGCGTCTGAAGGAAGCCGCGGAAAAAGCAAAGATCGAGCTTTCCCAGTTGATGGAGACGGAAATAAATCTTCCCTTCGTCACCGCGGACGCCTCTGGTCCAAAGCACCTGCAGTTGAAGCTCACTCGCTCCAAGCTCGAGCAACTGATGGAAGACTTGCTCCAGCGCACAGTTGGTCCTGTGAAGCAGGCACTGAGCGATGCGGGTTTGACTCCAGATAAAATCGACGAAGTGGTTCTGGTAGGCGGTTCCACAAGAATCCCACGTGTGGTTGACATCGTGAAGGGACTATTCAACGGCAAAGAGCCGCACAAGGGTGTCAATCCTGACGAGGTAGTCGCCGTGGGTGCTGCCGTTCAAGGCGGTGTGCTAGGCGGCGAAGTGAAGGACATTCTGTTGCTCGACGTAACGCCTCTTTCATTGGGAGTCGAGACGTTGGGCGGCGTGTCCACCGTGCTGATCCCGCGTAACACGACGATTCCAACGCGCAAGTCGGAAACGTTCTCAACAGCCGCTGATAATCAGACGTCCGTTGAGATTCACGTGCTGCAAGGTGAAAGGCCCGTGGCTAGCGGAAACCGATCGCTGGGAAAATTCCATCTGATCGGAATTCCTCCGGCTCCGCGCGGAGTGCCTCAAGTCGATGTCACGTTCGATATCGACGCCAACGGCATTTTGAACGTGTCGGCGAAGGACAACGCCACCAACAAGGAACAGAAGATCACGATTACAGCTTCGAGCGGCTTGAGCAAGGAAGAAGCCGAGCGCATGAAGAAAGAAGCGGATGCGCACGCCGATGAAGACAAGTCACGTCTCTCGGAGGTCGAAGCACGCAACCGGCTCGACAGCTTGGTCTACCAAACGGATAAGGTCATCAAGGAGAACCGCGAGAAGCTGGCTGAAGCAGACGTCAAAGCCGGCGAAGAAGCAATTGAAGACGCGCGGCGCGCCTTGACAGAAGGCGGTTTGGACCGGTTGAACGCTGCGGCGGAAAATCTGACTAAGGCTTCCCACCGCATCGCGGAAACGATGTACAAAGCGCAGCAGAGTGCAAATGCTGCCGGCGCAGGTGCAGCCGGCGCTCCAGGCTCGCAAGGGGCGCCTTCAGGCGAGGCTAAGTCGACGTCCTCAGGGCAAGGCGATGTCGTGGATGCCGAGTTCGTGGACGTGGATGATTCAAAGAAACCGAATTAACAACCTACAACGCGCAGGGGCCGGTCCCAGATCGGCCTCTGCGCGTGTTTTAGGACTTCTTGAGGAGACGCGTTGACGACAATCGGTATTCGGCGTTCTAGTCCGCCGCAGGCCGTGCAGAAGATTCGCGACAATTTCTTCCTGGTGCAGGTTTCCATCTCGGAATCGCCCACTGCCGATTGGCGCCGTCTTTTCTACGACGCACAGCAGGACGTGCAGCCTGAATTTCCGCCACGCTCGGTCGAGATCTCGGGGACCTTCCTCCGCTTCAAGTCCGATCCGAACACCGTCGAGCAGAAAGTCGGCTGGATTGACCGCTGGATCGAGCGTGCCAACGCCAAGGAAACGAGCATGGCCGGGAGATCGTCGGAAATGCAGCGGCAAAAGAAAGAAGAGTCGGCGCGCGAAACGCAGGAACTCGCCGAATGGAATGGGCGCTGGATAAATTTGTAAAAGCCGCTCGTATTTTGGCGGTGGCCGGATAGCATGCGGAAGTTGTTCACAAAATCATCATGGCGACAGCGACTAAACAGGATTACTACGAGCTCTTAGGTGTACCGCGCAAAGCGTCAGCGAAAGAGCTGCGCGCAGCCTACCGCAAGCTCGCCCGCAAATATCATCCGGACCTGAATCCGGGTGACAAATCCGCGGAAGAAAAATTCAAGCAGATTCAAGAAGCGTACGACACCCTTTCCGATACCAAGAAGCGGCAGACGTATGACCAATTCGGATTCAATGTCCCGGGCCAAGGCGGTGGTCCCGGACCGGGCTACGGCGGCGGCTCACCCGAGGACATACATTTTGATTTCGGCGGTTTCGATTTTGGCGGCGGAACAGGCCAAGGGTCCGGTGGTGCGGGCGGCGGCGCCAGCTTTCGAGATCTTTTTAGCCAATTTTTCCGAGGGGCCAACGCCGCGCAAGCAACGCAGGAACGCGAGCCGGGCGATGATCTCGAATATCAGATCGACATTACATTCGCCGAGGCCATGCGCGGAACGGTAAAGAAGCTTAGTTTCACGCGCCTGGATGTTTGCAACGCGTGTCACGGCACAGGCGCGGCTCCCGGAGATGAGAAAGTTTGCCCATCTTGCGGTGGCTCAGGCCAAGTGACACAGGTGAGCGGCAAGATGCGTTTCCAAATAACGTGTTCGCGCTGCGGCGGAACTGGAAAACTCCGCACCGCGTGCCGCAATTGCGGCGGCGAAGGGCGAGTCGCGCGCATGGAGACACTTGACGTGCGCATACCGCCGGGTGCGCAGACCGGTTCACGCGTGCGCGTCGCTGGCCGCGGCAACGTCGGACTGCATGGCGGCCCGCCAGGCGATCTCTACATCGTAATGAAAGTCGAGCCGCATCCCTTTTTTGATCGCCGCGGCGATGATCTCTTTACCGTGGTCCCTATCACCGTTACGGAGGCTTCACTCGGTGCCAAAGTAGAAGTCCCTACAATTGACGGGCGAGCCCAAGTTCGTATTCCGCCCGGAACCAACAGCGGAAAGAAACTACGGCTGCGCGAAAAGGGTGCGCCATCTGCCCGGCATCCCGGGAAGCGTGGTGACCAGATCGTCGAGGTGCAAGTCGTGGTGCCCAAGCCTGAAGACGAGCGTGTGCGCAATCTGCTGAAGGAACTCAGCAAGATTGATCCCGAGGATCCGCGCCGCGAAATCTTTTCTCGCGCCGCAGTATAGCGAATGCAAGGAGACGATGATGGTTAGCCGCCCAAAAAAGAAAGCCAAAGCGGGCTATATGATCAGCGCCGTCGCCGATCTGTACAAGCTGCACCCGCAGACTTTGCGTTTGTACGAACGCGTGGGTTTGCTCAAGCCATCTCGCTCCCAGGGGAACACCCGTCTGTACACGGATTCCGACCTCGAGCGGCTTGAGGTGATACTCAACTTGACTCGCGAACTGGGAGTTAATCTCGCGGGTATCGAAATAATCCTGAATATGCGCGATAAAATGGCCGACATGCAGTCGCAGATGGAAGACTTCATCAAATTTGTGCGCAACGAAATGGCGCGCAGCTTTACGGCTGCCGATAATCCCAAGGCGCGCCATGCCATCGTCCGTGCTGTTCCTCGCCCCGTCCTTCGCGTCGAAAAATAACCGCTTCTTCAGTTCGGCAATTCGCCTTTGAAGACTTCGGCCACTTGTCGCCTTCTCCTTCTTGTGCGAAGCCGGGGTTTACGCTTTCCCTTCAAACTACTAAGCGACCTCGAAAGGCATAAGTTTCCACAGGACCGCGCACTTTGCACAGACGGTGTGCGCTTGCGCTCTAACCAAGCGGCGCATATCCTTCCGTTATGGCGCAAGCAGATTGTCCGCATTGCCAGGGTAGCGGCTGGAAAGTCGTTGAACGGACCACGGAAGGTGCACGGCCGCTTTCCGCAGATAAGCCCGGCGCATCCGCACAGGGCGAACCGAAACTGGTTTGGGCCGTCCCATGCGATTGCACTGCGGGTGACCGTACGGAGCGCGCTCTGGCACGGGCACGCGTTCCGGAGCGTTATCGGCACTGCGACTTCGATAATTACGAAACAGACAACGACATCGAGAACGTATCGCCTCAACAGATTGCTGTTTTCAATCGCAGTTTGATACAAGCAAAGTTGATGGCGCAGAAGTTCGCTAAGGAATTCACACCTATTCGCGAGCAAGCTGAACCGGGCCTGCTCTTGATGGGGCCGTGCGGCGTGGGCAAGACGCATTTGGCGGTTTCGGCTTTAAAAGAGATTGTCCTGCACGGCTACAGTGGCCTTTTTTATGACTACCGGGAGTTGCTTAAGGAAATTCAGGATAGTTACAACGCGGAGAGCCAGTCCACGGAGATGGGCGTGCTCGAACCCGTATTGAAAGCCGAGATTTTCATTCTGGATGACGTTGGCTCAAGCAAGCCATCTCCTTGGGCGCTCGAGACAGTCGGACACGTTCTAAATACGCGCTACAACGAAAAACGGGTCACACTGCTCACCACAAATTATTTGGACGAAGAATCTGCTCAATCTCGAAATGCGGAATCTGGAAGCACTGCGGTTGGCCCGCGCGGCAATGCTGCTTTTCCTGACTCATATCGATCCGGCAGGCTTCCTTCCGGCGAGCCGATGCGGGCGACCGGTGAGGACACTCTCACCGAACGGGTGGGAAGGCGCATTCGCTCGCGCCTTTACGAGATGTGCCGCACGGTCAAAATCTCCGCTCCCGATTATAGGAAAGAGATTCGCAAAGCCACCGGTTCTGGCGCCTGAGCCGCTATTTCTGCGTTTATTCTGCGGAGCACCAAATCTAACGAAGAAGCTTCCGTGCCACGTTTGGTTGACAACGCGCAAACCGGGCGGGTATCATTCTCACGATACAAGCGTCGAGCGCGGGCGCTGAATCCCCTTCATTGCTCTGACCCCGTAGGGTGGAGTAACCCGAGATTTCATTCTCGGCAGATGGGCACGAATTCGCACGGAGGCCGCTCTCCATGTCACCCGATCACGACCCCAATCTCCAACCTTCCGTCCCGGAAGCCGCTTCTGGCGAGCCCGTGGCTGAGGATTCCAACCACGGAACATCCGCGGAGGCCGATTCGCGCAAGCCGTCCGCGTTAACCACATCGGGAACCTCCACAGGTGCTGCCACTGGTGTAGCTCGCGCGCAGGAAAATTCCGCAGTTTCGCCAGCAAAAGACGGCGCTGCCGTCGAAGAAACAGCTTCGGCCGATGCTACCGCTCCGGCCGTGCAAGATGCAGCGCCTTCCGCGACCGTCTCCGCATCAACCGCTGAAATTTCCGAGAAGAACGACGTCTCCTCGGAAGCCGCGCCAATCGCTGAAATTGCGCAGCCAAGCGTGACGGGTACGGAGATGAAAGGCCCCGATGCCGCTGAAGCTGCTGAATCTTCCGAAACGATGGACCAGCTTCTCGATCAGTTCGCAGTTCCGGAGCCTGTAGCCGCTGAAGGTGAAATTTTCGATGGTCGCGTGCTAGCTGTAACAGACGCAGGCGTGATCGTGGACGTGGGCGGAAAATTCGAGGGCTTGGTACCGGCACAGGAATTCGTTGACTCAGGAAGTCCAATCCATTTTGGCAAGGGTCAAACGATCGAAGTCGAAAGACTGCACGAGCAGAAGAACGGCTACGTGTTGCTATCGCACGTGCGCGCGCACCGAAGGCGTGTCTGGGAGCGCACCGAGAAATCCTACCGCGAGCATGCAACGATTACGGGCAAAGTCACCGAGCGCATTAAGGGCGGCCTGGTAGTTGATATCGGCGTTCGCGCGTTCTTACCGGCTTCACAAATCGAATTGCGCCCGGTGCACGATCTGGATACCTGGAAGGATCGCGATATCGACGTCCGCGTCCTGAAATTGAATCGCAAGCGCGGCAATGTGGTCGTCAGCCGCCGCGCGATTCTTGAAGAAGAACAGAAATCCAAGCGCGATGAGTTGATGGCCTCGCTGTCGGAAGGTTCGACCATCACCGGCCGCGTGAAAAACGTAACTGACTACGGCGTGTTCGTGGATCTCGGCGGGATGGACGGGCTGCTCCACGTCAGCGATCTTGTTTGGGGACGCGTGCCGCATCCTTCTTCCATCGTCAAGCCTGGCGATGAAATCGAAGTACAAATTCTGAAGTTTGACAAAGACAAACAGCGCATCTCGCTGGGACGCAAGCAATTGCTGCCCGACCCGTGGGCCACGGTCCCTGAACGATTCGCCGTGGGCACGCGAGTGCAAGGGAAAATCGTCGGCGTCACCGATTATGGCGCGTTCGTGCAGATCGAACCCGGTGTCGAAGGACTGGTACACGTTAGCGAGATGAGCTGGTCGAAGCGCACCAAGCACCCGTCGAAGATGGTGAAGGCCGGCGACGATGTGGAAGTAACCGTTCTCGAAGTGAAGACTGACCAGCGCCGCATCTCCCTTGGCTTGAAGCAGACCATGCCTGACCCGTGGAACGCCGCCGCGGAAAAATATCCGGTAGGCACAATCGTCAACGGCCGCGTCCGAAATCTTGCCGATTTCGGCGCTTTTGTCGAAATAGAAGAGGGCATGGAAGGTTTGATACACATTAGCGATATTAGCTGGACGGAACGCCTCAAGCATCCCAGCGAAAAATTCAAGAAGGGCGATGCCATCGAGGCCAAGGTTCTGAAGGTAGACTCGCAAAATCGCCGGCTTTCGCTCGGCATCAAGCAAGTAAAAGATATCTGGGCGAACTGGTTCGCGGAACACAAGATCGGTGAAGTGACGAAAGGAAAGGTCACGCGCACGACGGATTTCGGAGCGTTTGTGGAATTGGCCGAGGGAATCGAAGGGCTCTGCCATGTTTCAGAGATCGAAGAACGCAAATCGAAGGGCGAGCGCGACAAGGAAAAACCGGCGCGCGGCGCGCGAGTCACTTCCGTGCTCGTGGCAGGCAGCGAGCACGATTTCAAGATTCTTCGGATTGAGCCCGAGCAGCATAAAATCAGCTTGAGCTATCGCGCGGCGCAGAAACAAGTCGAGCGGCAGGAGATTGAAACGTTCCGGTCGGCGAAGCCAGCAAAGTCGTCGCCAAACGCTACGATTGGCGATGCCATCATGGCCAAGCGGCAGTCGTCTTAGTTTCAGATTCCCGGCCGGGCCACGGGGCGGCCGTTCGGGAAAGCCTTCCCTTGCAGTAAAAATCGTTTACCTAGCGGTAGATTGATGATATGCAAAGGCCTGCGGTGTGGCCCCGGCCCGCAGACAGTGCACAATGGATTCATGTTGTGAGAGGAGGCTCTCATTCGATGGCAGAGGCTGCGGGAGAGCACGTAAAAAAAGATCATACGATGACGAAGGCTGACCTCGTGGAAGAGGTCACCCGCATCACAGAACTGCCTCGCAAAGAGGCCGAATCGGTCGTCGAGACCATTTTCGAGAGCATCATTGGCGCCCTCCAGTCTGACGATAAAATCGAGATTCGTGGTTTCGGCAGTTTCCGCACGCGCGAGCGCCGCGGTCGCACCGGGCGCAATCCGAAAACCGGTGCGAAAGTGGAAGTTCCCCCGAAGAAAATTCCGTTCTTCAAACCCAGCAAAGAGCTGAAGGACTTCGTTAACCATCCGCGTCCAGGTGGCGCTCCCGCAGGCTCGTCCGGACCTGGCACCCAGGGCTGAGCGGAATGGATTATCTGTGGACGCCGTGGCGTTATCGTTACATCGCCGACGCGTCGAAAGACGAAGGCTGTATTTTTTGCGCCGCCGTCGCCGCTGATGACGACGCGAAGACCCAAATTATTCTGCGCGGCGTGAAGAATTTTATAATCCTCAATCGTTACCCATACACCACCGGCCATGTGATGGTTGTTCCTTACGCTCACGTGGCCGACCTTTCGGCGGCCGAACCTGAAACGCTTGCGGAAATGATGCGCCTTTCGCAACGCGTCCACACCGCCCTCGAGAAAATTTACCATCCCCAGGGCTACAACCTCGGCATGAATCTCGGCCGCGCAGCGGGTGCTGGCGTCACTGGGCACTTGCACCTCCACGTTCTGCCTCGCTGGGCCGGCGACGCGAATTTCATGACCGTCGTAGGCGAGACTCGCGTTGAACCCGAAGATCTTGCCACCACCTACGAAAAGCTCCGAAAAGCCCTCGCATAGTCGCTGCCGAGATTTGAAATGATGTTACTTGACTCCGCGGGCACCGTCGGGCAGAATCCCGGAAATTCCGATGCCCGGTCCACCCTCGATTTTCGACGCTCCCCACCCGGCATCCGCAGCCCCGTCCTCGCTATCCGATTACATTCAACCGAATCTGGGGCATGGCTTACGCATTTGGTGGGCTTTCTTCTGGCCCACTACTGTGATCTCTGTGGTACTGACGATTGCGGTGAATTCTTGGCTGAAGGCCTTGTACGAAAGTTCAAATGTTCCGGGCAGCCTTCTTCGCCCGATCCTGAAGTACGACCCGTATATCCTTACTTACGCTGTCGCCTTTTTCGCGATGTACTACATTCTGCGCAAGAATTTCCGGCATTTTCGCATCGGCCTGCTCTCGCGCCGCGGCGGCGAGGGGAGTGAGATTCTCGAAACCACGCTTCGTCGGACGGCTCGAGTCTGGTGGACTTACAGCTGGCGCTCCTTCCTCTACGAGCTGATTGCCACGTTCGTGACCGCCATTCCAAGGGCGGTACTGGTCGGTCTGTTTGGGTGGAATCGTGGCTTGCAATCCCTGGTCGCAGTCCTTGTCAGCACAGCCTTGGGTGGTGCCGTTGGACTCTTTGTCATCTATTCGAACATTCTCGATGAGGATTTTGGCGATTTCCGCGTGTGTCTTCTACCTCGCCCGGAGCCGAATGCCGTGCCAGGAACTCCCTCCGCCAATCCTGCTGTAAGCTAGCAGGACCCATCGGAGTCGGATTTTAGCTTCCTTATTATCACTACGCAGCCTAGAATTTGTATTCCGGAAGTCTCTGAATTTTGCAGGAGGCAGTGGCGTGAATCTTGACCTCACAGAAGAACAACAGCTCCTGCAACGCAGCGTGAGGGAGTTCGCCGAGGCGGAAGTGAAACCGCATGCAAAGGAAATCGATGAAACCGGCCGCTTTCC
>JBEKSN010000035.1:0-23643 GCA_049517055.1 Candidatus Acidiferrales bacterium
TTGTCGTCGGACTTGGCAGAATCGTCTGCTTGAACTTTGAAGACTTCCGCAACAGTGGCTAACACTTCATCCGTTGAGGGAGTCGTGCCTTTCGTATAGGGAAACTTGAGCGTGCACTGGTATCGAACGTCCTGAATAGCATCGCTGAACAGGGTAAAAACGACGCCGTCACCCTGCGCAGCAATCCCGGTGACCCAGAACTTTTCGCCGGTGACGAATTGCCGCGATTGCGTTTGCGCAGCTTGTGGCGGCGGGTGTCCGATGAAGTTGCCAAATTTTTGCACGTTATCATGCACGCCGTAAGCGCCCTCGGAAAGTTTTCCAGCCTTGTAAGTGTTCTGGGGCAGCACTTGGTTGGCAGTGCTGTACATGATTATTTTATCTTTTTGCAGTATCAAAACGGCGCCGGCGGTGACGATGTCGGTTTTGTCGTCAGTCGGCTTTGTGAGCGCGTAGGTTGCTTCCAACTTTTGCTGAAGTCCCTGGGCTGCGGAGCGAGGAGTTGTCCCCAGAAACGAAAACAGTATGGCTGCGGCAACGATTGATTTGATGATTGCTTGGCGCAAAAACATAGGCTTTCCTCGCTTAGAGAAGAAATTATTTCGGAGCAACGCCGGTACTATAGGTAAGCCTACCAATCATGTCAACTGGCGCGCGATTTCAAATTCAGCTTAACCACCACTTGTCCAGCAGAGTTCAACCGGGAAAGCCAGCCGAATGTGCAGCTGACTCTCCCGGTCGGTGATTGGCTACGTGACGCTAATTACTGACCCCGTCGTTAGCGGCTACCTGGACTTCCTTTTCAGCCGCGTCGGCTTCCTGTTGTTGTTTTGCCAAATCGGCTGCGGCGTTAGGATCGACTTTTGCCACACCGTCAGGATTCGGCTTCGACACAGCAGATCCAGCCGGAGCGGCAGGCATGCCATTCTTGCCCTGGTTCTTGGCGAGCTCTCCGAGGCCGTCGTCGATCTGCTCGCGGAAATGATTATGCATTTCCTGCAGGTCATTGACTGAGACCGCGAATTGCGAACCCGAGCTGCAGTCACCCTTTTGGCTGCCGCTGACGAGCACCTTCACGTTCTGGTTGGCGTCCGCCGTATCGTCGATCCGGGTGAGCACGTCGCCCTGAGTCAAGGAGCACTCGGTGCCGTCGGGCAACTGTGGGTTGAGAGTGTCAGCAACGATGAAAGTACGCAGATTGGGATTCAGCGCGTCCGGCACCGTTTCCGCAGGCGGGGGAGCTGTATCTGAGTCTGCCACCTCCGCTGCCGGCGCTGCTGCTGCTGCCGGAGCACTGGCTTGTGCCGCTGCGGCATCCCGTTCAGCTGCGATCTCTGCTTTAACCTCATCAGCGATCGCCTGCTTTACTTCCGGTGTTAGAACAACCGCACTCTGAGCTCCGCCGCCTGAATCTGCTGGAGCGCCTCCCGGATCGGCACCGGCACTTGCATTCGCAGCAACAGTGGCGTTAGCTGCTGCCTGAGCTGCATACGCGGCCTGAAGATTTTGCGATATCAGGTAGTCCGTGAGCCAAAACGCTGGAGCTGCATAGACGGGGTACGGATTGAAAAAATATCCATAGTATCCATACCAGGGCGCTCCGCCCCAGCCCCAACCCCAGCCGATTCCTGGACCCCATCCACCGTAGGCCCATCCATAATACCCACCGCCCCAGTAGGCGCCTGGGTAGTAGTGGTTGTAGTAGCCGCCATGCCAGTAACCTCTTCCGTAAGCGCGTGCATAAGCGTGACCGCCCCTGTAATAGGTGCGGCTCGTAAATCGGCGGCCGCCGCGAGAGAAGTTGTGTTCTGTGTAGCCTCGGCCCCTTCCCGTACTAACCACCCTGCTGCCGTCTGCACGCCTGGACGAAACAGTTCGGCTGCCATGGGCACCGTGGTTTATGGTCGTACCGCTTTTGGTGTGAATCGAGCTGACCTTGCCGTTGGAACCGAAGTTCGCTTTCGTTCCGCTCTTGGTCGAAACGCTGGTTGTTTTGCCAGCGCCGTTGGTTGACCTTGTATTTCCGTGGGCGGTTGTAACCGTCTTTCCGCCTTTGGCGCCGCCGGCCGAGGCTGACTTAGCGCCGCCCGCAGTGCTGCCCTTGGCACCGCCCGCTGTGGTTGTCTTAGCACCACCTGCCGTAGTCGTCTTCGCGCCGCCGGCTGTGGTTGTCTTAGCACCACCTGCCGTAGTCGTCTTGGCGCCGCCCGCTGTGGTTGTCTTGGCGCCGCCGGCTGTGGTTGTCTTAGCGCCACCTGCCGTAGTCGTCTTGGCGCCGCCCGCTGTGGTTGTCTTAGCGCCACCCGCCGTGGTCGTCTTCGCGCCGCCCGCTGTGGTGGTATGAGATCCCCCGGCCGTGGTGGTGTGAGAGCCGCCCGCCGTGGTTGTCTTGCCGCCACCAGACGTGTTGGCGTGCGAGCCGCCGGATGTGTTGGCGTGCGAGCCGCCGCCGGATGAAGATTTTGCCGGGGCGGAGGCATGCGAACCGCCTCCACCTGAAGACTTATTCTTCTGGCCCCAAGCAAAACTAGGAACCATGAGTAAAATCAGAAATACAATGCACTTCCCGGCGATATTTCTACCTGGATGGACCAATTTCATCGTCATCTCCTCTTTTTGGAACTCTGTCTTTCGACTCGAGCCAGCAAGAATGTTTAACACTCAATGATTCCGTATGTTTCGGATGGCAATCGTGTTTCCCGAATACGCATAAGAGTAGACTCACAAGAACCGCCGGTAACCGAAAAAAGGAAAAGGTGCGCTCAATCCGTACCCCCGAGCGTGGACAGACAAATACACGAAAGGTACCCGACTACACTTCATACTCCTCCGCAAAAAGGCATACCACGAGGGGCTGCAATCGTTCTCCGGAAACTATAATCCCAGCTTTAACAGACTGTCAATTCCAAACGGAATTGGCTAGGACTGCACAACCGGAGCCGGCATTTGAGGCTCGACGCCGCGCCATCCGACCGGGCGTCCCTGGACCGCTTCTTTCAACGCGCGGAAGAGCACGACGTACATCATTTGGCGATAGTAAAAGCGCTGGAGAATGAGCGGCGCGAGCAAAGTCCAGTCTTCGTTTTTCTCCAGAGCAAACGCGACGACGCAGGTCAGGAGGTCAATTAACATGAAGATGGCAAAGAAAACCAACGAACGCTCCACATCCTGAAGCGTCCAAAGCTGCGGCAAACGGGCGATTCGAAGCTGCGCAAGGCCCCAGAGAGCGATCGAAAGAATAAAGAGGAGATCGATCACGGGCGAAACCAGCGGAAGAATAATTTGGAACAGGAAAATATTGGGGATGGCAATCCAACCCAGAGTGCCGTAGCGCGGTTTGCCCACAGCGTCACGATGTTTCCATACAGCTTGCAGAGTACCGAAGGTCCAGCGGAATCGCTGGCGAATCAGAGCTTCCACGGTGTCCGGGACTTCCGTGCGCCCGATGGCATCTTCGTCGTACAAAATCTTCCAGCCGTTGCGGCGAATGGTCAGGGTGAGGTCGGTATCTTCCGCCACGGTGTCGCCCGAAAATCCGCCGTTGGCGCGAAGCAAGTCCGTGCGCCAGGCTCCTGCCGCGCCGGGTACCACCGGAATGCAATTCAGCAGATCGAATGCGCGCTTTTCCAGGTTCTGGCTGGTGATGTACTCGAGCGCCTGCCATCGCGTAAGCCACTTATTGCGGTTCATCACCTTGACGTTGCCGGCGACCGCGCCGACTTTTGGATCCGCGAAATGGCGCACCAACCGCGGGACCGCTTCCGGATCCACAATCGTATCGGCATCGATGGAGACAACAATATCGCCTACGGCTTCCGACAGCGCATGATTGAGCGCAGCCGGTTTGCCGCGATTGGGCTGCAGCAACAAACGCACGCGCGGGTCGCGGCCAAAATTGGAGCGGACGAGCTCGGCGGTGCGGTCGGTGGAACCGTCATCTATCACCAGGATCTCAAGTTTCGGATATGAGGACATCAGCGCCGAGCGCACCGTATCGACGATGACCGATTCCTCGTTATACGCCGGAATCATAATGGTGACTTCCGGCTGGTATTCGGGATGATCCGCCGGGTTGGGCCTGAGTTTTTCGGCCAGGGCCAATAGCCCGATGATGAGTGCGCGACCGCTGACGAGCAAAATTCCGGTCATGAAAATGAACGCAATGCCGAACCGGAACCAGCGGAAGGCTTCAAAGGCAAATGCATCGGCGCGCGCGAGCAGCCACTCCTCATGGGTCAGCGGCGGCATCACTTGCGCGCGTGTTTGGCCCAGAAGAGTTGCCACCGAAACGAATTCATAGCCTTTCGCGCGCAAGCCGTCAATAATTTGCGGAAGCGCCGCCACGGTGTGGCTGCGGTCGCCGCCGCCATCGTGCATCAGGATGATGTTTCCCTTGCTGGTTTGAACGTCGGCTATCACGCGCTGGACGATGGTATCCACGGGCGGAGGCGCGCCGCCGTCCGGTTCGCCCCAGTCGTGCGGATCGATTTGCGCGCCGACTATGATGTAGCCCATGGCCTGGGGAATGGGCAGCATGGCGATTTCACTGGCCGTTTCGGGCTGGTGATCGATGCCGTAGGGCGGCCGAAAAAGCAGAGTTTTCACTCCGAGATTACTTTCCAGCAGGAGCTCCGTAAGATTCAATTCGAACTGGAGTTGGGATTTTGAAATGGTTTCAAAGTCAGGATGGGTGAAAGTATGATTGCCGACTTCGTTTCCGAGATCGAACTCACGCTTTACGATTTTCGGATCCTGGTTCGCGGACTCGCCGATCACGAAAAAGGCCGCGGGCGCCTGTTTCTGATGCAGGATGTCGACGATCTTAGGCGTCCACTCCGGATCTGGGCCATCGTCGAATGTGAGTGCTACTTTGTGCGGCAACCATCCCATCTGGTCGATACGCCAGGAGAGCGGATAGGTTTTGAATGTTTCGTCGGTGAAAAGATCGGTAGAAGCATCGTAATCGAATTCACGCCGGCCACTCTGAGGCGTGGAGGTTATGCGCCAGATATCGCCTTGGCCTTCGAGAATTAAATCGTAGCCCGGCGGAACGTCCTGCACTTTGCTGCGAATCGCGTCGTCGGGATGCGTGGCGTCCCAAATAAACCATATGGACGGGTCTTCCATTCCCAAGCGCCACAATGCGGTACCGCGGACTCCGGCGCGCTCGGCGACGCGCAATTCGTTGTAAGCCGTCAGGGCGTCGAGCATCCACACTTGGTGCACATTATTCTTTTCATCTTCATAGGAATAATGCGGGCTTAGAGAATCGGAATCGAACTCCACGTCGGTTTCCGATTCAACAGCGGTGACGATGGCTTGTTGGAATGTGACGGGCTGGGCTATGGGGTGCGGAGAGGCCTTCGATTTTGCCTCCCAGTCATAGCCGTAATTCGCGATACCCATCACGATTTTTTCCGGCGGCACAAGCTTGGTGATGTTCTGAATGTTGGTGACGAACCAGTCCTGGGCAGCGATAGGGCCGGGATCGGATGTGGGATAGTGAAAATCGTAGTTCATCAGGATCATGGCGTCGGTTTGCGCCGCCAGATACTTGTAGTCGTAGCTCCAATCCGCGGCCGGGAGCCCAATCATCAGTTTTAAATTCGCGGCGCGAAGCGATTCGCCCAAGTCGTGAATAAAATGCTGAAAATCCTCCATGCTGGATTTCGGCACTTGCTCGAAATCAACGACGATGCCGGGCTCGTGCTGCTGGGTGGCGAAATCGGTGAGCTCCTTGGTCAGGCGCTCGCGAGCTGCCGGTTTCGCCAGCATTTCCGCCATATCTTTTATGGCCCAGTCCTTTCCGTTGTAGTTATTGACCATGGACATGATCGGGATTTCGAGACCGGTCGATTTCATGGACTTCATCCAGGCGTCCAACTTCGTGTTTTGGTCAATCTCCAAATGGCCATCGGTCCAGGCTGCGTGCAGCGCATCAGGAATCAACAAGTCGATATCGTGGTAATGCAACTGAAGGGAGGCCAAGCTGGAAGGATCGTCTTCTTCGTAGAACGCGGCGCGCAACGGATCGTAGTTCTGCGGGATCTTGCCCAACGCCGCGATCTTGCGCTTGCGGCCACGGGTAGGTTTAGGCTTCAGAAGGGGGAGACGCGCGCGAATCGCGTGCAGACCTGCGTGGTTGTCCGCTTGCAGAATATCCGGGAGTTCCGGGTTGCGGCCGACGTTGATCAGAAAAATAACAAGCACGATGGTGAAAAGGCCGCCCGCAACTTCCAGGACACGGCGAGTGCGCCGCCAGCGGCGCCGCTCTTGATCGTAGAAAATAGGCTTGCGTTCAGGCATCGGGACAATCCAAGCTAGCCGTCCATCAAGATGGTGTCAATTACTCAACACACTAAGATGCGCGTGAGTGTAAGCCTCGCTGTATTGGCTGGGCTGGCTCTGCGATTGTTCTTCGTGCTGAGATTCCCCGTCACGGAATCGGGCGATGCTCCATTCTACATTGAGCTGGCCTGGAATTGGCTCAAGAAGGGAGTATACGGATTTCCTGTAAACGGTCAGCTCACTCCGGTGGACATGCGCGTGCCAGGTTATTCCGCGTTTCTGGCAGCAGTGTTCGCTTTCGCGGGGAATTCTCCGCGAGCGGTGTTGCTGGCGCAAGTGGTGATGGACATGGCCACGTGTTTCTTGATCGCGCTGATCGCGGCGCGGCTTGCTCCGGCAGTGGCGCGCAGGCGCGTGGCGCTGGCGGGGCTTTGGCTCGCGGCGCTTTGCCCGTTTACGGCGAATTATACCGCCGTGCCGCTCACTGAAACGCTGACCACATTTCTCACCGCGCTTGCGATTTTGGTTTTGCTGGAAACCGAACTCGGCAAAAAGATCGATGCGGCATCCGGCTTTGGGTTCACCACGGGACTTCGGAATCCATGGTTCCTGGCCGGAATCGTTGTGGGATTCGGCACTCTGGTGCGGCCGGAGACCCCCATTCTGCTCGTGGCCGCTGGTTTGGTCTTGGCGATGAAGTGGTGGCGGCCGGTGAATTGGACGAAGCTTTTGCGAGCCGGATTGTTGCTCGCAGCCGGAGTGATCCTGCCGCTGGTTCCGTGGGCCGCGCGCAACTGGCGCACGCTGCACGAGGTGCAATTTCTGGCGCCGCGCTACAGCGAATTGCCGGGAGAATACACTCCGCTCGGCTTCATCAGTTGGACTAATACCTGGCTTTGGCACTTCCGGGACGTATACCTCACGGATTGGAAACTGAACGGGGAAGAAATTCCGATCGAGGAAATTCCCGCTTCGGCCTTCGACTCGCCCGCGGAGCGCGCGCGCGTTTCCGATTTGCTGGATCAATATAATGATGATTTGACGGTGGGGCCGGCGCTGGACCAGCAGTTTCGCGAGATCGCCCTCGAACGAACCCGCCGGGACCCCTTGCGCACTTATCTAAAAATTCCGTTTCTGCGCTCGCTTACTCTATGGTTCACGCCTCGAATCGAGTTGCTTCCTTATTCCGGGCGTTTGCGGCCGGTGCGGGTAGAGTGGGAGGACGACCGCCCGGATTTTCTTACGACGCTCAGTTTGGTTGCCGCGAATTTTGTTTATTTGGGCCTCGCGCTGGCTGGAATTTGGATCGCGCGGCGAGAGCCCGGCACGGCGCTGCTGATTACATTCATCATTCTGCGGACGGCATTCTTTACCACGATGGTGGAAACTCCCGAGCCGCGCTACGTGCTCGAATGTTTCCCCGCTGTGATGGCATTGGGCGCACAGGTTTTTGTCGGCCGCCGCTACGATTCCTCCACAGGCTCGGGGTGAATCGTCAGGCGAAAAATCTGCGGGAATCTTTCCTTGACGCGGTCTTCGAGGGCGGCGGTGATGTCGTGAACGGCCGTGATCGGAAGGCTTCCGTCCATGGCGCAATGGCAGGAAACCAGGATTTTGTGATCGGCGCTGCGCACGCGAACGTCGTGGCAATCCACCAGCTCGTGATATTCCGATTGAAGCGAATTCAGAAAATGCTGAACCGAGCGCGAAAGTTCCTTCATCTCTTCGGCTCCGCCAATGCGTACGCCGAGGGGCTCGATGTGAATGTTCACGCGCGCTCCGGGATCGGTGGCCTGCAGGATTTCATTTTCGAGTTCCGTGGCGCGACGATGGGCTTCGCGCAAGCTTGATCCCTCCTCGACTTCCAGATGCAATTCGATGAAGAGATGCCCGTCGTAGTGATTCGCCGATATTTCGTGAATGGCGAGGCCGCGGCGCTGGGCGATGGCGCGAATGGTTTCGAAGGGATGCTCGTTCTGCCGGGCGCGCGGCTCGACGTGGACCACCACGTCCGCGGGGACGATCTGGCCGATGCGTTTCTCCACCGATTCGCTGGCGGCGTGGGCCTGCTCGAGACTGGCTGTGCGCGGGACGCTGATGGTGACATCCACGAAATAACGCTGGCCGGCACGGCGGACGCGCACGCGTTCGGTGCGCAACACGCCTTCGGTTTTATCCACGGCAGCGGTGATTCGCTCGCGCAGGCCGCTGGGAGCCACGTCGAGCAACGCGTCGGCGGTGCGTTTGCCAAGCCGCGAGCCGATCCAGATGATCACGCCGGCGACGCCGAGTGCCGCTACCGCGTCCAGTTTGCCGAGCCAGGGGATGCCAAATTTCAATCCGAGCCATGCTCCGGTAATACCGAGAATGACGACGAACGTGCTCCACACGTCCGTGGAGAAATGCAGAGCGTCGGCTTCCAGGGCTTCGCTGGGATATTTTTTCGCGACACGGTTCAACGCGCGGGAGCGAATGAAATCAATCCCCATGGCAAACGCGAGGATGAGGATGGCGGTAAGGCTGGGACGCATTTCGACGGAGTGAAACACGAGGCGCTGAATCGCCTCCCAGATAATGTAAATGGCGGTGAACAGCAAAAGGGCGGTTTCGACGAACGCGGAAAAGCTCTCTACTTTGCCGTGGCCGTAAAGGTGGTCGGAGTCGGGAGGCTTGTCCGACACGCGCACGGAAAGATAGGTGATGACGGCGGCGACCAGATCGAGACTCGAGTGCAGCGCCTCGGACAAAATTCCCAAGCTGCCGGTGAGCGCAACAAGAAAAACCTTCAGCGTGACAAGCACCACCGCCGAACCAATCGAGCCAAGCGCCGCCAATCGTTTTTCACGGGAAGCTTGGTCGCTAGCGGCCATCGCCGGCACAGATGACATGCGGTGGATTATACGCTCAGTCGAATAGCAGTCCGAGAATTCAACCGGGAATCCTTGTGGGTTACGGGGTCACGGCGCGTCGTTGCTGGTGCCGGGAATGTTTCGCGGAGAGCGAGACGGGAGTACCGGGACAGGGAATTCCGAGGTTATAATCGCGGGCAACTTATGGCGCTCCTTCCAGGGACTCACCTCGGCCCTTATGAAATCGTGACGCTGCTGGGCGTGGGCGGTATGGGTGAGGTGTACCGGGCGCGTGATGCGCGCCTGGGCCGTATTGTTGCGATCAAGATTCTTCCCGCCGAATTCGCCGCAGACAGCGACCGGTTGGGCCGCTTCGAGCGTGAAGCGCGCTCCGCGTCCGCGCTCAATCATCCCAATATAGTCACGATCTACGACCTCGGGAAGGAAGGTTCCACTCATTACATTGCGATGGAGCTGATAGAAGGAAAGACGCTGCGCGAGTTGCTCAACGCGGGCTCATTGCCGATACGAAAAGCCATTGAAATCGCTGCGCAGGTTGCAGAGGGATTAGCCAAGGCGCATGAAGCGGGTATCGCGCACCGGGACTTGAAGCCTGACAACTTGATGATCACCGACGATGGATTCATAAAAATCCTGGACTTCGGTCTAGCGAAACTCGTGTCACCCAGCGGAGAGCAATCGGGGGAACAGACGATGTCCGGGTGGCAGACTCAACCGGGCGGGATAACAGGAACGGTGCAATACATGTCACCGGAGCAGGCCAGCGGCAGCCGGTTGGATTTTCGGTCAGACCAGTTCTCGTTCGGCTTGGTGCTCTATGAGATGGTGAGCGGAAAGCGCGCGTTTAAGAGGAACACGGTAGCGGAAACGATGGTGGCAATTCTCCGGGAACAAGCGGAACCAATCGGAGTGCAAAACCCCGAAGCGCCCGCTCCGCTGTGTTGGGCTATCGAGAGGTGCCTGGAGAAGGAGCCGGATAAGCGCTACGTCTCTACCCGCGATCTGGCGCACGAACTTGCAGCGATACGCGATCGCTTCTCGGAGAAACAAATTCAGCAGGCGGAGCCACGCCCAACCAATATTCCCATGCAGCGGACTCGGTTTGTGGGGCGAGAGAAAGAAGTTGCTGCCGCGAAGGAACTTCTGCTGCGCGAGGATGTGCGGCTGTTTACGGTCACCGGTCCAGGCGGAATCGGGAAAACGCGTCTGGCGGTGGAGGTGGCGAACGGCCTGGGCGAGCGCTTTCCAGGAGGCATTCATTTCGTCCCGCTCTCTCCGGTACGCGATGCGGGCTTGATCGCTTCCGCTATCGTACAGACCTTGGGAATTCGCGAGGCCGGAGGGCAGTCGCCGCTCGAAATACTGAAGAAGAATTTACAGGACTCGTTGCGCGCGCCCATGCTGCTCCTGCTGGATAATTTCGAACACCTGATTCAGGCATCCCCTGTTGTTGCAGAGCTGCTGGCGACGGCTCCCAATCTTAAAATCCTAGTGACGAGCCGCGCAGCTTTACACGTGTACGGAGAACACGAATTTCCGGTACCGCCGCTAGCGCTGCCGGATTCGAAGTCCAACCCGTCGCTTGAGGCGCTGTCAAAGTGCCCTGCGATTGCGTTGTTCGTCCAACGCGCCGCCGCTGCCAAGCCGGATTTCGAACTTAACGCGGAAAACGCGCGCGCAGTCACCGAGATTTGCGGGCGATTGGACGGCCTGCCTCTGGCAATCGAGCTCGCAGCCGCCCGGGTGAAGGTTCTTTCGCTGACTTCCATGCAGACACGCCTGGAGAGCCGGTTGCAGCTATTGACGGGCGGCGCGCGGGACCTGCCGCAGCGGCAGCAGACGCTTCGAGCCACGATCGATTGGAGCTACGATCTGCTGAGCGCTGCGGAGCAGAAACTTTTCCGAAGGTTGTCGGTGTTCGTGGGAGGATGCACGCTGGAGGGCGTGGAAGCTGTCTGCGACACCAAAGGCGATCTCGATTTGGACTTGCTCGACGGTACGGCATCCATGGTGGACAAGAGCCTGCTGCAGCAGGTGGAGCAAGCGAACGGAGAGTCGCGTTTCGTGATGCTGGAAACGATTCGAGAGTACGCTCGGGAAAAACTGGAGGCGAGCAAGGAGGAGGCCTTGACGAGGCGTGCCCATGCCGCCTACTGCCTGGTGCTGGCGGAAGAGGAGGTCACCGAGCAGGGCAGCGCGGTAGGCGAGGAATTACTCGAACGCCTCGGCTTGGAGCACGACAATTTCGGCGCCGCCCTTGAGTGGCTGACAAAAACCGGAGACACAGATTGGGGTCTGCGGCTGGGCGCGGCACTGTTTCGCTTCTGGGAAACGCGCGAGTATCTCGCTGAAGGCCGGGACAGGTTAGGCAAGCTGCTGCAGCTCGCAGGCGCGGCTGCCCCCACGAAAGCGCGATTGCGCGCTCTCTTCGCCGCGGGCGTGCTCGCGAGCGAGCAGGGAGATTACCCCTCGGCGGATGCGCTGCTGAACGAAAGCTTAGGCATCGCACATCAGTTGTATGACAAGCAGGGCGTTGCCGTGTCTCTAAACGCGCTGGCGGTCCTTGCTCGAGAGCAGGACGCGGTGGCGATAGCGCACTCGCTATTCGAAGAAAGCCTGGTGCTATGGAGAGAATTGGGTGACCAGAGGGCTGTAGCTCGTGCTCTCAGTAATCTGGCGAACGTGGTCAAATTGCAGGACGACTATGCCCGGGCGGGCTCGCTTCACGCGGAGTGTCTCTCCATCTTCCAAGGCCTGGGCGACCGGACAGGCGTCGCCTGGTCGCTGAACTCTCAGGGAGATGTGGCCCGAGATCAGGGTGACCTTGAAGCGGCACAAACGTTGTACGAACAAGGCCTGGCAATTTTCCGCGAGCTCGGCGACCCCTGGGGCATTGCCGGCACGCTGGCTGATTTGGGAAACCTGGCGAGGGAGCGGCGGAACTTTCCCGCTGCCGGCGATCTTTACAGGGAAAGCTTAAAAATTTTTCAGGAACTGGAGCATAAACGCGGGATTGCCCGCCTGCTGGAGTGTTTCGCGTGCTTAGCGGCGGCTCAACTTCAAGCAGAGCGTTCGCTGCAGCTGGCGGGAGCAGCGGCTGCGTTGCGCCGAAATATTGGCGCGCCGCTGACGCCAGCGGACCACACCAAACTGGAAGCCATTCTGGATCCGGCCCGGCAGGCATTGAGCAACACGGCGAGCGCGATGGCGTGGCTAGCGGGTTGGGATATGCCAGTGGAGAAAGTTGTGGAGCAGGTGCTGATGCCTAAGGCGGAATCTCTTTCCAGCTAGCGCACGAGCGGGCGGAGGTTGCCGGCACAGGAAGTCCGGATGACGCCGGAAGATTCAGCCACAGCCTACTCCGCAGTGGACGGGTCAATAAGCCGACGCACAGCGGAGACGCGATTGGCCGGGATGCCTGTGCGCTTGGCGTGTTCCCGAACGGTCGCTTCGTCCGGAGCGAGGTACACGCAGTACACTTTGTCGCCGGTTACGTAGCTGTGGAGCCACTGGATTTCGGGACCCATTTCCTTCAGAACGCTGACCGACTTTTGGGACAGTTCGCGCAATTCCGCGTCGGTTAGGCTTCCGGCTCCGGGAACTTCGCGCTCGATGACGAACTTTGGCATAGAACTCCCTTTAATGTGCATTTATGCTAGCACGCAGGTGGAGCGGCTTCAAGACGGCTTGGCCGAAGCTGCCTCTGGTTGTAAAAAATGGCCAAAAATAAATAAAAGGGTGAGGCCGCCATGGATCTTCGATCGCTTCAGAAGCCGCTGAAAGACCAATACCGCAATGACCCGAGCGCCTCGCGCATCACACTTCGGGCGAAAGGCGCGCAGACGGATGCTCCGGTGTCATGCTCGGTGGATATTGGGCGTGCCGTTTACCGTGCCGAGGCGCACAAAGGCGTCGGAGGCGCAGGTGCGGGCGCGTGTTCCGGCGATCTTTTGCTTGGGGCTTTGGCGGCTTGCGCGCAGATCACCTGTCAGATGGTGGCTGCGGCTATGGGTATAACAACGGAACGTATTGAGGTGACGGTGGAGGGAGACTTGGATCTTCGAGGCACCCTTGGAATATCAAAGGATGTGCCAGTCGGATTCGAGAGCGTTCGTCTTCATTTTGATGTAGCCGCGCCGACGGCAACCCCGGAGCAAATTGCCGGATTGCGGGAAAAAACGGAACAGTATTGCGTGGTGATGCAAACCCTGATGCGGCCACCGAAGCTGCAATCCGAGTGGGTTCGTCACGAATGAAACACGCAACCGCCATAGCGCAGAGGCTATTTCAGCGCGGGGGCGGGGACCAGCGGCAGGCGGCGGGGTTCGCCGTGGAAGCCGCGGATCTCGATTTCGTCGAGCAGAAGCGAAGGCGCGGTGATTGTGCTGGGAATGCCACCCTGGGCCGAACCGAAGGCGCCCAACGCGGTACCAGCGAAACCACCTGCGGGATTTTGCATGTAGGTGCTGACGTCGCTGTCACTGCCGATGCCGAGAATGTTTCGCAGAGAACGCAAAGTTAGTCCTTCGATGTGGCCGCCACGAACCATTTCCTCTCGGCCGTCCGCAACGTACACGCGGTACACCACCAGCGGCATGCGTTCGCCGCTCGAAAGGCCGCCGGCGATGGAACCGATGAACTCGTTGAAATCTTCCTGACGGATTGAAGAGAGCGCGGGATTATCCATGCGCTTCACTTCCAGGCACCATTCGTGGCCGTCGTCGTGGCAGGCATCGAGGAATTTCTTTTTCAGGCCGGCTGCGTCGAGCGAACCGCTCGCTTGGAAAAAAAGATTGCTGGCGAGCGGAACAGTGTCGGAAAGATTTGCGGAGCGGGCATGGCCATTCGACTTCTGGAAGTCGGGGCCGGGCCGGCGGGACATGAGCAAGTCTCTGAGAGTGCCGTTATCCACCAGCGTGACACGCTGGGCGATGACACCTTCATCATCCACGGCGTAATTTCCGAGCAGCGGTTTTCCCTGAAATTCCTTCAGCGTGGGATCGTCAACGAGGGTCACATTCGCCGGAAGCACTCGCGTTCCGACGCGGCCGGTCCATTCGCTGCGGCCGCCGAAGCGTTCCATGACTGCATCGAAGGAGGAGCCCATGGAAAGCGGCGGACGCGCGCCGGAGAGCGACGGCGACAGCACCTGCGCGAGAACGGAGCCGGCTGCTGGCGCGTCGAAAAGCACGGGGCCGGTGTAATCCGGAACGAGCGGGCTCGCTCGCAACATTATTAGGTCGGTTCCGGTTTGCGTCAGGGATTTCGCCACGGTTTCCGGGTCTGGGAGATCCGCGGGGCGCGCGAGATAGAGCGAATAAAAATTGTGCAACGGCATGCCGTCATCAGCTTGTGTGTCGATGGCCGCTTCGATGGCGGCAAGGCTGCGCGACGTTCGCAGCGTGGTGCCTTCGCTGTTCATCAAATAGTAGGTGACATACACCATGTAGTAATTCACTCGCGTACCGTTGAGCTGAGGGAAGTTCTTGAGAACTTCAGAGGCTTTGCGCGCTTCTTCTTCCCAGTTGCGCGAGGTCCAGTCAGGGTTCACGCGCGGATCGATTTGCTGCGTGGGAGGAGCCTGCCAAAAGTCATCAATCTCAGGCGGTTTGGTTAAGCTGCGCAGAAAGGCTTGCTTGAGCGACATCTGCGTGACGGCTTGCTTGTAGGCCTGGTCGGTGGCGAGCCAGAGATCCTGGCGAAGTGAATTGTAGTCGTGGTCGATCCCCACCTGGCCGGTGGAGCCGAGAAAGCCCTGAAATCCGTCTTCGCTGATGAAATTCGAGCTGTCCAGGTGATAGTCGCCGACGCGAACGTCGACACTCATAAAGCGGTTGCGCGTGGTGGAACTGTTGATCAGCGAGCCGAACGACGCGGTAATCGCGCGCACATCCACGTCCATCAGGCGATATTCAAAGTAAAAAGGCTTTTCCACGCCCGGAAGTTGCAGACGGGTGCGCGCACGCTCCATTTCATCATGCATGGCGCGAAGCGTCTGGTCCGTTTCGGTGGCTGGCACGGCGGCTTGCACAGGAGCGGCGGCCGGAGATGCGGCGTGCGTGGCGTGGGCGGGCACGCCTGCAGACAGAGGAATTGCAAACGCCGCAATCAAGGCAATCACAGAAAATTTCTTCACGGCTGTTGTCCCTTTGTCTGCGAATTATTTTCCGCGGTGTTATTTTGGCCCGGATAATGCCCCTGGGGATCGTGCGCCGGGGGCGGAAGGATGGGCGGCTTGTCCGTGGAAGTTTCTTTTTTCTGTACTTCCATTTCTGAAATCAAGATCGCGGGCGCCACGGCGGAAACCGGGACGGAACCGGATTCAGCGCCGCAGTAGCCGTTGAAAATATCAGGGGTGTCGCCGGTAGCCACGATTTTCGTCAGTGAAACAAGCGGCGTGCCGACAATATCAACGCCGCGAACGAGTTGATCCGGGCGGCCATCGGGGAAAACTTTGTAAACCACGAGCGGGAGCACTTGAAACGCTTGCGGCTGAGCTCGCCCGGTGAAGGTGAAGCCTCCAGCGATATCGTCAATCAGTAGGCCGAACGGCTTACCTTGCGCTTTAACCAGTTCGATCAGCTTTTGGCGCAACTGGGCGTCGGTCATCGTTCGCGAACTCGAGACGATCAAATTTCCTTGGCGCGCGACGGGTACAAATCCAAGCTGACGACGGCCGTGACCGTTCGACTCCGGAATGGTTACCAGCGGGGAGCGCGACATCAGGAAAGTTTTCAGCACGCCGTGATCCACCAGCGAAACGTTTTCGCCCGGGACACCTTCGTCGTCAAAGGGATAGTTGCCGAGCAACATTTGGCCGCGGAACGATGCTTCCGTGGGATCGTCCTTGATGGAAATAAATTCCGGCAGAATCTGCTCGCCGACTTTGCTCGTGAAAGTTTGGCCTTCGTTAATGTCCTTCTGGCGAAACCCCTCTGCGCGATGGCCGAAGACTTCGTGAAAGAAAACGGCGGCGGCGCGGCCGGTCAATAGCGCGGGACCGGCGTAGGGATCAACCAGCGGCGCGTTGTCCAAGGCTTCCGTCTCCGCAATCATGGTCTGGATGCGGTCGAAAACCACTTTGTCCGTCGGGGCGTCTTTGGGCGTGAGCCAATCGAAATTGGCGTAACGGTTGATGTCCATGCCATCGGGGGCTTTGCTTTGAACGTAGAGTTCGAGCCGGTAATGCACTTGGCCGAATGCGAGCTTGGTGCCTTCCGTATTCACTTGATATTGATTGGTGCCGAGGGCGGTAAAAGTGGCGATGGAATTCAGCACCGCAGGCGAACTGCTGAACGCAGCGGTGTATTTTCGCACGCGCTCTTCCCAGGGTTTGCGGTCAACGGTAATATCCACGCGCGGGCCAATCGAGACGTGGGCCTTCTCGCGCGAAAAATCCGGCGCATTTCCCTCCGCGGTTTGTACCTGGACTTGCTGGCTGGTCTGGACTTTGATTAGCGCTTCGGACGCGGCGCGATACTGCCGGGCGGTCTCGCGCCAGATTTCGCGCCGCAGCACCGGAATATCGCTGTCGAGAGCCATGGTGGTTCCGGGGCTGGTCCAACTCGGCTGGCGGTCGCCCAGTTTGTGCGTGTCGTCAAGTTGGTAGGTTCCCACCCTGGTTTGCACTTCCAGCCAGCGCGCGCGACTGTCCCCGCTCGATAGCAGAGCGCCATTCGAGCCAGACACTTCCGAATACTGGCGGTCCGCGACGGTATAGCTAATGAAATAGTCGGTAGGCTCGGCTTTCGAAATACCGGCCATCGAGCGGTCAAGCTCTTCCTGCATGGCGGTTAGCACGGGAGGGGTCGACGTCTGCGGCGGACGATCGCCCGCCACACAGGCCCAGGCTGTTATAAGGATAACGGTACTTAGACCGAGAGTTCTTATCGTAGGTTTAGTTTTCATGGTTGCACAAAGCCTTACAGTTTAAGATAGGACGCCTCGAATCCAAAATGAAAAGCCAGGGGAAGAGCAGAGTCCCAGCGCGGAAGCGGCACAAGGAGACTTAGATGCGCGCCATGGTCGTAAGGAAGTATGGTGCCCCGGAAGTTTTTGAAGCGCGCGAACTGCCCGATCCGCAGCTCAAGCCGGGAGAAGCGCTGATTCGCGTGAAAGCCATTGGCATAAACTTCGCGGACTTGCTGCAGCGCATGGGAATTTACCCTGGAACGCCCAAGCCGCCCTTCGTTCCGGGGCTGGAAATTGCGGGTGTAATCGAGAAAATTGCCGATAGCGGCGGAAAGCCGGCGGAAGGCGAACCGTTGAGAGTCGGCGAAGCGGTAGCTGCGCTCACGCACTTCAATGCCTATGCCGCATGGGCGGCCGTTCCTACGCGCCAAGTGTATCGCTTGCCCGCGGGCATGCCCTTCGATGATGCTGCCGCGATCCCGGTGAACTACCTGACCGCTCATCACTCCATGTTTACGATGGGGAACCTGCAGCCGGGAGACAGGATACTCGTTCACGGGGCGGCGGGTGGCGTGGGGATCGCCGCCGTGCAACTTGCACGAGCCCGGGGCCTGCTGATTTTCGGTACAGCGGGACCTACTAAGCAGGAATATCTGCGCAAGATCGGCGTGGATCATGCAATTGATTATGAGAAAAACGATTTCGTCGAGGTGGTGCGCAAGTTCGCGCCGGACGGGATCGAAATGGTGATGGACCCGATCGGCGGAAAGTGTTTTTCGCGCAGTTATAAATGCCTTGGCCCCACAGGCCGGCTGGTGGTGTACGGTCTTTCCGCCGCTGCAGGACCAGACGGAAAGCGGAGTTTGACAAGAGGACTCACAACCTTGGCCCAGATTCCCCGGTTTCATCCCATGAAGTTGATGAGCGCAAATATTGCCGTGATTGGCGTGAATCTCGGGCGCTTGCAATCCCGCGGCGCGCTTCTGCGGGGCGAACTCGATGAAATTTTTCGCCTGTACGCCACGGGCAAGATCAAGCCGGTCATCGGGAAGTCCTTTCCGCTGGCGGAGGCTGCCGCGGCGCACAGATATATTCAGGAGCGGAAAAATATCGGCAAAGTGATTTTGACCGTGAAGTAAGCAAGGCATTATTGGGAAGCCGCGGGAACCGCGGGCTGCGGCTTGGCGAACAATGCTTCATCGATTGCCGGATTCAGTTGCACATTGTGAATCGTCGATTCGAAAAATTTTGCGCCATCGCGATAGGTGACGGTGGAGAAGGCGAAGGGCATGTCGTTAACCGGCCGGTAATCACTCCAGCGCTGCTCGTTGTCCGTGGGCCCATGCTCTCCAGCGGATTGAAATCGGGCGGCGGCAAGCAAATGCGTGTCGGTATAAAAGTAAAGCTTCAATGGGCCGAAGGGGCCCTCTACCGCAACGCCCAGCGTTTTCTTTCCCTCAATTTCCGTTTCGCCGATGAATTGTCCGGTGAGTTTTCCGGCAAGCACTTGCCGGTAAAGTCCCCAGCCGCCGCCGAAAAGTAAGATTCCGCGTTTGAATTCTGAAATTGCAGGCGTAGTGTCGCGGGTGCCTTGCGGGAATTGCAGCCACGCAGACGTCCCGTCACAAACCTGAAAGATTTTTTGATCGCCGAGGGTGACCTCGCCGTGAGAACGGTCCGGATACGACACTAACCATTTTACGTTGAGCGCGGTCTCGCCCTGCGGCTGGACCAATTTGCCGCCTTCGTTGATTGCCAGCGACTTTACGGAGGCCAGCTTTTCGCCTCCGGCCGCATTTGCTGCTGCGAACAAAATTTCCGTTCCTCGTTCGGCCGGTGCGGATGATGTGGTGGAGGATTGTGCCGGCAATGGGATTGCGGTCGAGGCCGCAAGCGCCACCGCGAGAAAAGGAATTGCGCAGAGCCGAGTCCACTTCTCCATGTCCGATTGCTCCTATTGAATGCTATTAGACGCGGGGCGCGCAAAAAAGATTACGTGCGCTGGAATGCGCAGCGTGGCCTTCCGGACTCATCTTCGTTGCTCGGATGGAACAAGTCCTTCCGCAGAACGTCGCAGCGAGTATCCAGGGCTTAAAATCAAAGGGCGAGGTGCGCATGAAAGGCATGCTTGGAATTCTCGTGGTGGCATTGATTGCGCTGCTGGCTTACAGCTTTTACTTTTCGAAAGCCCGGTCCGATGGTGCCGGAACGCCTGCGCAAACCATCAACATCGTTGGCGTAAAAAACGATCTTATCGCTCTGGCCCAGGCCGAACGCGGTTACCAGGCCGAGCATGGAGGGTTTGCCTCCCTGGATGATCTGACCTCGAGCGGGGCGTTGGCCATGCAGAACAGGAGCCGGCAGGGATACACATACGAAATCGAGAATACGTCTACCGGCTTCCGCGCAGTCGCGCATTGTCCCGCAGCCACGAATCCAGGCTGTACGGATTACTTCGTGGACCAGACCATGGAAGTCCAGACTGCGTCAAAATAACTCGCGTCTTCGCAAAGCTTTCGCATCGCCGTTCCGCGCATCGCAGAAAAATCCCGTCAGGCACTCCGAGGCATTCAAGGAACATCTGAAGGCCCGCCTGCGTACCTTTGTTTGAAGTTCAAGAAGCCGACAAAACAGAGGAGACTTCACATGGACCCAATCGGATTCGCTGCAGTGGTACTCGCATTTGCGGTTCCGCTGGCTGCTATTTACGCCTGGTACCGCGTTCGAAAGCTGCGAACGGAAGAACGCTTGGCAGCCATTGCCAAGGGAGTTTCAGTTCCCATCGCGGAAGAATTGCCGCCGCATGCGCGTTCGCGGAAAGCAGCAATTTTGCTTATCGCCGGCGGATTGGGCTATACGCTGACGTTTATGTGGCTGTCGAGATTTGAAGCGGACGCCATGCAGGCAGCCGTATTCGGCATCATTCCTGTCTCGATTGGGATTGGTTACTTCATTGACGCGGTGCTGGTGCAGCGCGAGATGCGTCCGGCGGCCTGATTTAGTTTCGCGCGCTTTATCGGCGCCACGTAGAAGGCGAAATAAGGTTGAGCTAGGGTGTGCGCTTTTGGTCGGCAACGGTCACGCCCGCTTCGGCGTAATCTGTTGCCGGCAAATCGACGAACGTCACCTGAATATTTTCGCGCTTGGCTTTGCCGTCTTCTATCAACACTTGTGTAATGCGCTCAGCCAGTTTGCGTTTCTGCTCCGGCGTGCGCCCTTCCACCCAGGTTACTTGCACGAATGGCACAAAGCCTCCTCTTGTTTCGCCTGCATTCTACCGAGAAATCTCGCGCCAAGGAAAATGCTTCCGCCGGCTAACGGGGACACCGCAATTTTCGAAGCCGATAGGCGCGGGGTTAAGCCGCACGACCAGGCTGTGACGGCAACTTTGTCCCGCAACTCGGGCAATTCGCCCAGCCGCGCTCTACGGCATGGCCGCAACTCGGGCATGTGGGTTGCAGTGAAGTGCCGCAATGTGGACAGAAGACAAAGCCCGACGGAACATCCTGCGAGCAGCCCGGGCACGGTTTCGGCAGAGGCTTGCGCAAAATGAAATAGAGAATGATGCCGATGCCATCGGGAATGAAAAGCGCCAACAGCGTCCACATCACATACGGCATACCGCGCCGCTTCGAGTCGCCGTAGACATAGCCCACGAGCAACACGAATACGAGCATGAAGAGAGGAATGCCAAAGGCAAACAGGATTTGCCCTATTGGATTCCATTCGCGCATGTGTCGATCACCCGGCAGGGCAACCGTGAACAAAAGGATGCCAAGACAGAGATAAGCGACCACTGCAAGAATCCATGCAATCCGCGGGATCACCCGCAACTGATTGTTAAATCCGCTCATGCCAATCTCCTTTCCCGCCGCTGCTGAAGTGACAAAAACACGGCTGCTGCACCACCCGTCATCCAAATGATTGTCGTGAAGACTGCAAATCCCAGCCAAGCATGGTTCAACCGCGGATCCAGCATGCCCAGTAATCCGCCGCTAACGAGCCGCACCACGGGCCAGCTCATCAACGTGAGCGCCCAGGCAAACAGAATCACGCCGATCATCACAATCCGGTGCCAGCGATTTTCGGTTTCTTCGGCAAACCGAATTTCGGCCCGCGCGCGTGCTCGCTCCACAATCAGCGGCCTGGGCTGCGGTGTCGGCAGCCGGCGCATCCCGGCTGCAAGAAGGCGCCAGCTATCCAGTTCAGACGAACACTCGGCGCAGGAGCGCGCGTGATTCATCACTTGTTCTTCTTCCGCGCGCGTGAGCGCGTCCGCAACGGACAGAGCCAGCAATTCCCGAATTTTGTCGTGATCGTTCATTGCCATACTTCTCCAGGGTAATGTGTTTCGAGCGTTTGGCGCAGCCTGTCGAGCGCGCGGCGCAAACGCGTTTTCACCGTTGAAAGCGGGATATCGATTACCTCCGCGATTTCCTCCAGCTTCATTTCCTCTTCAAAGCGGAGGGTGAGAACTTCACGATGCGTTACGGGCAGTAGATCGAGCGCGTGGGCCAGGCGGCTGGTGCGCTCGCGCTCCACAATCCCGTCGAGCACCGGGCGCTCGCTCGACGGCAAACGCGTGGCTGCGGATTCTCCGGGCGCTCCCTCTATGGGCTCGTCCAAACTTTCCGGCCTCATGCGGCGCAGATGATCGATGGCAATATTGCGCGCCACGGTGAAAAGCCAAGCTTCGAAATTGCGCCGGGAATCGTATTGCCGGATTTTCTCGGCCACGCGGATCCAGGTTTGCTGGAAAAGATCTTCGGCTTCGGCCGGCTCACGCACCAGGCGCAGCAAATACCGGTACAGGCGATTTTGGTAGCGCGTGAGAAGCGCCGAAAGCGCGTCCAGGTCTCCGCGTCGAAGCTGGGCTACTTCGCTTTCGAGCCCCACTCGCCCCTCCCAGTAGATGGCTGCGCTGCCTATCATATCTATACTACGGATGAGGTCCTGAAAAAGACTCACCCTTCGCGCCTGAGGAAGCTTGTAAATCTTGTGCTATAAGTGAAGCTCGAAATACAAAGAGGGTTCCCATCGCTCCTGCCAGTTCTTCCGCACGGGATATTTATTTGGAGATTTCACCGAATCCGGCATTCGTGGATGAGGAAGTTTGCATACGCGCGCATGGAATGTTGCCGCAGCAGCAAATTTTAATTCGCGCCGTCACGCAGGACGACCTCAGCCGTCGCTGGATTTCAGAGGCGATTTTTCGCGCGGACGCATTCGGGGTGGTGGACTTAGCTCTGCAAAAGCCCATCAGCGGCAGCTATGGCGGCGTATCGCCCATGGGACTTTTCTGGTCTATGCGGCTCGAAACGCAGGACTCGAGCATGCGGATGACATTTGCAAAAAAGGATCTATCGCCCAGTCGCGTGATGTTGGAGGGCGTAATCGATGGCCGCGTCGTGGCGTCGTCGGAGATCGTACGAAATTTTCAGGCCAGTGAAACGCAAACGCGCGATTTGAAAATCGGTGACGATGGTTTGGCAAACGGCCGCGGCACCGGCGACGGCGCGACGACTATCGGGAAATTGCTCATTCCGCCCGGGCGCGGCCCGCATCCGGCCGTTGTGGTTCTCAGCGGCACCGGCGGCGGTTTCGATCTCGACAAAGCGGCCGTGCTCTCTCGCCACGGTTTTGCAACTCTGGCGCTGGCATATTTCGGGATTCCTCCCCTGCCCACGTGGCTGCATCGCATTCCGCTGGAATATTTTGAGGCTGCGCTCGGCTGGCTTAGAGCACAGCCGGAAATTGACGCGCGGCGCATCGGCGTTCTCGGCATTTCTCGCGGAGCGGAACTCGCGCTTCTTCTCGGCGCAAAATTTCCAGAGATTCATGCCGTGGTTGCCTACGCGCCAAGCAGCGTCGCGTGGGCTGCGGGCGGGCGCGACAAAACCACGGGTGAAATTATTCCGTCGTGGACTTGGCAAGGCTCGCCTGTTCCGTTCGCACCGCTTCCTCTGCGTGGTTTCATGTGGCGTTCGGCGATTCCTGTCGCCGTGTTAAAGCGAGCTGTGATGTTCAGAAACCTGTTTCGCGCCGGCTTGCGCAATCGTGAAGCGATTGAGCGCGCCTCAATTCCGGTGGAACGGATGCGCGGCCCAGTCCTTTTGATTTCCGGCGGCGACGACCATCTCTGGCCTGCAGCGGAAATGAGCGAGGCGATTGTCGCGCGGCTGAAGAAGCACGGCTTCGCGCATCCCGTCGAGCATCTGCACTCTCCGCGCGCAGGCCACATGTTGCGGTACCCGTATCTGCCGACCACTTCGCGTGAGTCGGGCAATACTTATCTCCGTGGGGCGAAATTCTCCTTCGGTGGAACACCGGAAGCCGATGCCGAGGCCCAAACGGATTCCTGGCATAGGACCATTGCGTTTTTCAAGAGCAGCCTTTAGCGCCAAACATCTGCGTTTCGCTCGTCCGCAGGCGATGCAAGTGCGTCCCGCGGGCCGCCGGTAGCGTGTGCTAGAATGTTGATACAGTGCTGAAGATTCTTCAGGACCTGCTCGAACTGCAAGCCGTGGACATGCGGCTCCAAGACGTCCGCGCGCGCCTAGCTTCCTTTCCGAAG
>JBEKSN010000036.1:0-23118 GCA_049517055.1 Candidatus Acidiferrales bacterium
TGGGCGGCAGCATTTATCTGACGCAAGTGGATAGCGCTGTGAAGGCTTCCACGGGAGCTGGTCTGATAACGGCGTGGTTTGTCGGGCCAGTAAAGTCGCCGAGCCAGTGCCAGCTTCAATCGGATGATGGCGATATCGTGGTGTATATCCCGCGGCAAATGCCGGTGACGATTGACGCCCAAGTTCAATTGGGAGACGAGCACCGCGTGATTGTCGATCCCGCGTTCCAACTCAAGATGAGCTTTGACGCCGCGTCGAACGGAGGGCATTTGGCTCGCGCCGAGGGCCCGCTGAATGGCGGCGGAGAGATTCTGCATCTGCGCACGGTGGCGGGCAATATTCGCTTGGTCGCAAGTGACGCCGCTAAACAAGTGCTGCTTTACAAGCAACAGATGGCACAGCTTGATGAAAAGGTTCGATTGCAATTGCAGCTACTAGAACAATCGCAATCGCATGAGAGTGCGCCGTAGCCTGAGCAGTAAAGGGTCATGATACGCCCAGGCAGGCGAGAGGATTCCCGGCCGCAGGCGGGCCGAACGTTCACAGGGGAAGGAAGTGAATTTGGAGGGGGCGTACTGTGCAAACGACGATGCGGAACTTTCGGTATCAATCCTACTCGCAACGGGCAATCAAAGTTGCGGCCACGGTATTTTTGTTGCTGGCCGCACTCTTTTGTATTTCGCTCCGCTGTTTTGCGGCTGACGAACTTTTTAAGCAGACGTATCCGCTACCGCCTGGCGGGAGCTTCTTACTCGAAAACGTGAACGGGTCGGTTCACGTAGACGGGTGGGAACGAGATGAAGTGGAAGTGAGCGCGGTGAAAACGGCGCAGAGCGACCAACACGACCTCGAACTCGTCAAGATTGAAGTCGACAGTAAACCTGGGCAGGTCGCGGTGCATACGTGTTACCCGAAAGGCCAGGGGGTTGAGGTGGCTGTCGAGTATCACGTGCATGTGCCGTATCGCGTGCTGTTGGGCAACGTGGAAACGGTCAACGGCAGCGTGACGGTGCGCGGCGTGGAAGGCAGCGGTGAACTGCGGTCGGTGAATGGGAATGTGGAAGTGACCGAGAGCACGGGGCGGTTCAGCGAAAAAACGACAAATGGAAATGTGCGCCTGGAACTGCGGCAATTGTCTGATGGCGGCCCGATGAATCTCGAGACGGTCAACGGCTCGGTAGTGCTGGGATTGCCTTCTACTGCACGGGCGAATTTGAAAGTGCTAAGCATGAACGGCGACGTGTATTCGGAGTTGCCGGTAACATCGACCGCGGGATCTCCAGGCGCGCGTGCGTTTCAAGCGAAGCTGGGAACCGGCGGGGGCCAGATTTCAGTTCGTACAATCAATGGCGGCATTCACCTGTTCCTGCAGCGGCCAGGCGTCTGACGGGGCGCAACTTTCGAGTGAGGAGGAACTACATGAAGAACTTGGTGTGCTCGAACCTCGCGTTTGCAGGCGTGTTGCTACTGGCTTTGGGCAGCGCGCCGGGAACGCTCAACGGCCAATCTCAAACTCAAGGCAAGACTCCAGCCGCCACGCCCGCTTCGCCTGTTCCTTCCGGACCGGCGGAGACGTGCCCGGATTCGAAAACATTAACGGAACAATTGGGCAACGCCACACGTACTACTGAACAGGAACTGCAGGCGCAGCTTGCAAATCTGCAGGACAAGATCGCGAAGGAGGTCGAGATGAACGCACCGGAACTTCGGAAACTGCAGAGTCTCTCGGCCCAGGTTGCGGGCAGCCAGTGGCAGGCCCGCGCAGAAGAGTTCGCATCTCACGCCGACGAGCTTTCGGCATTAGCGCAGGATAAGGCGGCTGAGGTTTGGGGCCAGGAGCCGAAAGTATTCAGCTCTTTTTCGGATGAGGGCGGCGGATGGCTGGGAATGGAAATCGGCGAGGTGACGGCCGATAAGGCCAAGGATTTCAGACTTTCGGAAGTGCGCGGAGTCGAGGTGATTGACGTCGAACCAGATAGCCCGGCAGCGAAAGCTGGTTTGAAGGAACATGACGTTATCACTCGGTATGACGGACAAGAGGTGGAAGGCACGGTGCAGTTCCGCCGGCTGGTACGCGAGACGCCAGTGGGACGGAATATCCCGCTCACGATTTCTCGAAACGGCGCAGCACAAAATATTTCCGTAGAGCTTGGCGATCGCAGCGCACTGCTGGAAAAGAAAATGAGAGGAAAGATGCGGGATTTTGACGCCGCGTATGCGGTGGCGGCGCCGAACTTTGATTTTCGTCTGGACGGGCCGGAGGTTTTCGGCGCCATGGACGGGCGCACGCCTCTGCTGGGAATAAGCGCCGAAGATCTTTCCGGGCAACTGGGGGCTTATTTTGGCGCGCCTGAGGGCGGCGGCATTCTGGTGCGCGAAGTTCGTGCAGGGACAGCAGCTGACAAAGCGGGACTGAAGGCCGGCGACGTCATCATCAAGATAGACAGCAAGCCGGTCAGTTCTTTGGGCGAGCTGCGGCAGCAGTTGCGCGACAAAACAGACGAAAAGTCGGTAAGCCTCGGGATCCTGCGCAAGGGCTCGGAGATGAACGTCGCGATCACAATTGAGAAGCCACAACCCATGGAGTCAACGCACATGATGCGTCGCGCGCAACTCTAGAAGCGAATCGGTATTCACCTGTAATTCCACCCCAAGGCCCGGGCACGCTCCCGGGCCTTTTAATTTGGCGATGAATTTTTGGTGGTAGGAAACGCTGCCCGCGCCGGGGATACGAATGCTATTCCCGGATTATTTCGGCATTCGCGGCGGGAGCTAAAAGGCGCATGAGTTTGGGACCATCGAAGAACGCATCAATTTCATTGTCTTCCGTTTTGACACGCAATTCTTCCAAGCTGGCGCCGCCGATGTCCTGCTTGCCGAGCGATTCGACCGTGATGCTACCCGGCGTTATTTCCTGCGGGACCAGAACGGAAAAGGATTGCGCACCCTTCTTGTCCCAATCGTAGACGCGGAAAAGAACCGCGTACTGATGATAGAGATTGTTATCGAGCACGACGATGCGCGGAGAATTGAAGGTGAACTGCTGGGTATAAGGACGAGCGCCTTCGAGGTGCAGTTCCACATTAGCCTCAGCGCCATTGAAGACAATCACGGAGGAGGCTTTTTTTGCGCCTTCCGTGGACCATTCATATCTGACGGGCGTCCCGTCGGGTTTGAGATTCAGCGTTCCATTCACGCGGGAGGAGCCTTGCGGAGACTGGATTTCGGATGTGCCGTGGGCCACCCAGTCGTTTCCACTCGGTCCAATTTCGAATTCTTCCTTGCCGATTTTCTGCCCGTTAACCATGATGCGGAATTTCCCTTTGTCAGCCACGAAAGCAGAGGAGGAGCCGGCAGTGGCCGGCGCCTGGCGGCGTTTTGCATGGGACGGCGAGGTTGCAAGCAGAATCATGGCGGCCATCACGGTTAGGATTAGAAACATCGTCAGCCGAGAAATTGAAGAGTTCAGCTTTGGAATCATGCAGTCACCCTGGGGAAGATTCCCAGCGCGAGAATCTGTTCCACCACGCGCAAAGGCTCGGTATTGGTTTCGACTCGATAGTCGGCGAGTTCGTAGGACGGCAAGCGCTCATCGTAGAGTTTTCGGAAGCTGGCTTCGTCGCGAAACAGCGGACGATCGGTGATGTGAGCGGCGCGTTTGAGAAGATCGGAAATGGGACAGTGCAGCCAGATCAACGCCGCGCCGCTCTGCCGAAGCAAAGCAACATTTTGTTGCTGGGCCGTAGTGCCGCCGCCTAGAGAGACGATACGAGGTTTTTGTTGTTCGGCGGCTTCGCCCAGAATGCGCGCGAGCTGGTCGTGTTCCGCACGGCGGAATTCCGATTCGCCGAGCCTGGCGAAGATGATCGGGATCGTCTGCCCGGTAGCTTCCACTATTCGCTTATCGAGATCCACATGCTGCCATCCAACTTGACGAGCAAGCAGCCGCGCAACCGTGGATTTGCCGGTGCCCATAAATCCGGTGAGGCAAACGAGCGTGCGCGCGCGAGTTTCACTAACCATGGAGCTGAACACCGAGAGCGGGTTGGTGTAATTGCGGGATGGAGCAATCAATCACGTTTGAGAATGTTGATTGTACCATCGAAGGTCGTTAATTCGACTTTGGCGCGGCCGGCATTGAAGGTGCCGAACAAACTGTTGCCAAACCGGCTGTAGAGATGTTGCTGGTGGGCCTTGGGCGTGAGGCTGGCTTCGTTATTTACTTTGCCTTTCAGCGAAGTGGCGCTCAGGTCAAAAGAATCGGCCGGTGAAAAGCGAACTTCGATGACGCCACTGTAATTCTTCAAGCGATAAAGTCCGTTGGGCAGAAACTCGCCGGAGAACAGGATATTGCCGGTGGAGGTTTGCGCGTGGACGTGATAGCTGTGAATGTCCGTAAGACGGAGATTCCCGCTGATGGAAGAAATCTCAAGTTTTCCGGCGCAGCGAGTGCACTGAAAAGAGCCGCCCACGGTCTTGATAGTGACGTAACCGGCGGAGTCTTCGAGGTCAACAGCGGCGGCCACGGTCTCGACGTTCATGTCGCCAAGGACGTTCGCGACATTTACTTCTCCCGAATCGTTGTGGATCTGAAGCTCAGCGTCTTCCGGGACGTTAATCTGATAGTCGGCGCGCATATCGTCGGGCGCGACATTATCGGAAGTCGGGTGAGTGGAAACGTCCACGCGGTTTCCCATTTGTTCGGCGTCCACTTCCACGTCATCGCTCGCGCGGGTTGAAATCACCATCACTTCGGATTTGGTCCAAGCCTTCACAGTGATCATGCCGTTTGGATTGTGAAGTGTGATAACCGGGTGAGATTGAACCTTGAAGTGCTGTTCCTGGCGGCGAGGCTGCGGTTCCGCGGACACCATGCTGCAGAGCAGGAGACTGGGGACCAGTAAACCAGCGGTTTTCCAATTGCCGTTCGACATCAATCGTTCACGAACAAAGTGAGAGGCGCTCATCGGTTGTTTTCTCCGCGTTCCGTCATCTGCGCTAGCAGATCCGCCTTCTGCTGATAGGCTTCGTAGAGATAATCCCGCGCCACTTCGTTCTGGGGTTCTTCTTGCACACTTTTTTCACATAAAGCGATGTAGTTGTCAACAATTGCCAAATTTTTGTTGAGGGAAGCAGTCACGACGGGATTGGAATCGTTGAAGGATGCGAAAGAATGCTGCTCGGCAGTGAGTTGAGCGCTCAACGGCAGGGTGGAGCCCTGAGTGCCCTCCAGCCAGCGCGCTTCGTTGGCCCGCTTATTAATGGGCCGGCTCAAGCCGAAGGCTACTGCAATCAACAATACCAAGTAGGCGCCTGCCAGAACCGGGCGTGGCAAGCCGGCGAACCATCCGCTGAACCATCGCGGGTGGTACAGTTCCAGTTGAGCGCTGCGGTCATCACGAATTAACCCTTCCTGTTCGAGTTGCGCTCGCAAAGAGGTCCACACGCGCGGAGGCGCTTCGGTTTCTTCGGCGCTCCAGCTACGCGCTCCGGTGTGGATGGCATTCAGATCGTCGAGGACGCTCCGGCAAATGGGGCAATCACTAAGGTGAGCCTGAGCATCGGGGTGAGGGCTGCCCTCCATCCAGAGTGGCAGATGATTCAGGAAAGCTTTACAGGTGATCGTTGCCATTTCTTTCAGTCCTCGCCGCCAGAATCGGCACCGGCAGCCTTACGGTCCTCGCGAGCCTTGTCACGAGTGGCTTCGTGAAGGAGTTCGCGAAGGCGCATGCGGGCCTTGTGCAACTGCGATTTCGAATTCCCGATGGAGCAATCCATGATCTCCGCAATTTCATTGTGTTCGTAACCCTGTACATCATGGAGCACGAACACGGCCTTGTAGCCCGGAGGGAGCTGCTCGACGGCACGCTGTAAGTGGACGCGGTCAATCGAGCCGCTAAGCCTTAGATCCGGTGCCCCGAAATCCCGCCGGGGACCGCCGGATTCCTCGTCGGGCTCCGTGAGCTCATCTAACGAGGTTTCCGTTCCGGACTTCTTACGCAATTTCATCAAAACGACATTTACGGCCAGGCGATGCAGCCAAGTGGAAAAGGCCGATTCGCCGCGGAAAGTAGCAATTTTTCGGAAGAGCTGGAGGAACGCTTCCTGCGTTAAGTCCTCGGCACCTGCCGTATTGCCAACCATCCGCAAACAGAGCGAATAGACCCGGCGATTGTGCAAACGGTACAACCGCTCAAACGCCGCCGCATTGCCTTGCTGGGCGAGCCGGATGGCTTCCGCCTCCGGCATCTCGTCCGTATCGTTTCGTCTCGTTCGGGCCACGCTACCCGTCGGGACGCATCCCTAGCTGCGATGCGTCGGTCGCCTTAGAAGTTGTACCTATGATTCTTCCTGCTTAACAAATTGATTACTGGACAGTTTTCGGCAATCAAAAGCAGCTGCAATACCGGCAGTGGCGCAGAAAAGGCGCGCATGGTGCCCAGCTATTTTCGTCGTAATTCGCTCAAAGGTCTAGCATTGTTCGGACTTACGGCGGCCGCCAGGACCAGCAGATTGGGAAGGCCGGGCGAGTTAAGTGATGCCAAAACGCACCGAGTAGTTACCAGGAAAATCAGATGATAGCTAAGCGGTAGCACGAGACATGTGCGGCCGCTCCCGCAACCGGCGGCGGACGCGGGCTTCGGCGGGAAGAGAATCCAAATCCAAGACAAAAGCCGCAAGCTGCTCGGCGGGAAGCGCTCGCAGGAAAGACTTCAATATTATTTCGGACTCGCATAAACAGGTGTTGAAGTCGTAATGCAGGCAGTCGAGCATATTCCAGCAATTGGCCGGCTGAACGGCAAGGCCTTGCGAGAGGTCTTCAGCCGTCTGGTCGAACTCGCGGACGACATGCTCGACCGTGTCGGAGAGAATTCGCAGCTTTTGGAAGAACCGAGAACGGTCGGCAAATAGGACATGGTGCAGAAGCCCGTTCCATTGAGCGGCATTCTGCGCTGTGTGGCCGCGGAAAAACTCAGTGTTCAACGGTTCGACTAGAGGAAGGCTACCGAGGTGGCGAGCGCGATTTGAAACCGCGCCGCAAGCTACGACCAAGGTCGCTCCAAGGCGCACCAAGAGGTCAGCGGAAATAAAAACCTGTTGACGCGCGCAGACCAGTTCGCCACGGGAGCGAAGCGAGAGAGCTCCGTCGAGAGCCACACTCATCATGGCATACGAGGATTCCCATTGCCGAACTACCGCCTGGAACAGATTGCTTTTTTCCCGCGGCAGCGCAGCAATCCAATCTTCAGAAACAGTCCGACGTGCGGCGGCAGCCTTCCGCCCCTGTTGACCGAACACGTTCCCCCCAAGTAGTGAGCGGGATTATACACCGGTTTTCGCCGGAGGCGTTTTCTTGACGCTCGTGGAAGCCGACCGCTATACTGCGCGCGGCTCCTCGAACGGGCGGAATTGCCGAAGGCCTGCTTACCGAAAGGAATGTGACCCATTGGAATTTGAACCGCTCGACCAGTTCCAACAGCGCCGTAAAAAGCTAAGTGAAATTGAAGCTCTGGGGCATTCTGCGTACCCGCGGAAATTCGCTTGGACGCATACGGCTCGACAGATCGTCGAACAGTTCGAAACTCGCACGGCCGCGCAGCTTACCGCCGATCCCGTGAATGTGCGCGTGGCCGGACGAATTATCGCGCTACGGCCGCACGGAAAAGCGGCTTTTGCGCATGTGACCGGAGACGGCGCGCGGCTGCAGCTTTACATCAAACTGGATGTTGTCGGAGAACAGGCCTACCAATTATTTCGACTGCTGGACCTCGGAGACATTATTGGGATTTCGGGACACCTTTTTCGAACGAAAACAAATGAGTTGACGGTATGGGTTGAGAAACTTGAATTGTTGAGTAAAGCACTGCTTCCGCTGCCTGAAAAATGGCACGGGCTGGCGGACGTGGAACAGCGATTTCGCCGGCGATATCTCGATTTGATCGTGAACGAACGCAGCCGCGAGATTTTCATTCGCCGCGCGCAGATCATCCGCGAAATACGGCATTTTTTCGATTCGCGAAGCTACCTTGAGGTGGAGACGCCGATGATGCATCCGATCCTTGGCGGCGCAACGGCGCGTCCTTTCGTAACGCACCACAACACATTCGACATGGACTTGTATCTGCGCATCGCCCCGGAACTTTATCTGAAGCGGCTGGTTGTCGGCGGGCTGGATCGGGTGTACGAGATCAACCGAAATTTCCGGAACGAAGGAATCGATGCGATTCACCAGCCCGAATTCACCATGCTGGAGTTTTACCAGGCTTATAGCGACTATGCGGAGCTGATGGACCTGACGGAAGATTTTTTCCGCGTGCTCGCCGAGAAGATTTGCGGCAGCACGAAAGTAAAGTTCGGAGATGACGAGATCGATTTTGGACATTTCGAACGCCTGACGATGCGAGAAGCCATTTGCAAGTTCTGGCCCGGAGCCGCAGCCCCGGCGCCGAACGCATCCGAGCTCGCCGCACCAGGAGGGCCGCGCATCTTGGCCGAACGCTACAACGTATTTGCACGCGCGCACGGTCTGGTACCTTTCGCCAACGTCACAAAGCTTTCTGACGGGGAATTGACCGGAGAGCTTTTCGAACAAGTTGCCGAAGCACATCTGGTCCAGCCGACTTTTATTTATGATTTTCCGACGGCCATTTCGCCGCTCTCGAAGCAAAAGCCCGATGACCCATCGTTGACCGAGCGGTTCGAGTTGTTCATCGCGGGGATGGAACTTGCGAACGGCTTTTCGGAGCTGAATGATCCTTTCGATCAAGAGGGGCGCTTTCGCGCACAAGTTGAAAAAGGCGACCCGGAATCACCCAAGGAAGTGGACACCGATTATATTCGCGCGCTTTCGCATGGGTTGCCGCCGACCGCCGGCGAAGGCGTCGGCATCGACCGCCTCGTAATGTTGCTGACCGATTCTCATGCGATCCGTGAAGTAGTCCTTTTTCCGCTGCTACGCACCGAAGGCGGCGAGCCTGCGGAGCCGCCGGCTGAAACGAGCGGTGAAGCAAAATGACATTTGAATGGCTCGTGGCGTTGCGGTATCTGCGCTCGCCGAACCGGCCGGCAGTACTGCGGATCGTCACGCTGCTGGCGGTGGTGGGAGTAGCGTCGGGCGTGACCACACTTGTGATCGCGCTTTCGATGAACACCGGATTCCGCCAAGCGATTCGCGACAGATTGCTGAGCGTTACCGCGCACGTCAACCTGAAGCCCATCGGTGCGAACGGCATCCGCGATTACCGACAATTGATAGGCCGTTTGGCCGGCACACCCGGCGTGCTCTCGATCGAGCCGGCAATTTACGATACGGTGCTGCTGTCTTCCGGACCGCACGCGCGCGGAATCGTACTCAAAGGGGTGGATCCGGAGCTGGAGCGCCGGGCCAGCGAAGCGCTGCGCAATCTGGTTGCAGGATCGAGCGATTTCGGCGCCGATAGCGACGGAATCCCGGCGCTGCTTGTGGGGCGCTTCCTCGCCGAAGACATGAAAATCTCCGCAGGGGACTACGTCACATTGACCAGCCCGCAGGGAAACCTGACGCCTTTTGGAATGCTCCCGCGGTCCAGACGGTATCGTGTGGCTGGAGTTTTCGATTCCGGATTCTATGATTACGACGCCAATTGGGGATTCGTGACGCTAGAGTCGGCGCAGGGGCTTGCCGGAATTGGCGATGTGGTGAGCCTGCTCGAAGTGCGAGTGGCGCAAATGGACGACGCCGCAGCGATTGCCGATACACTCCTGCGTCGCGCCGGGAACGGTTTTACCACTACCACTTGGATGGACGAGAATCGCGCACTGTTCCGCGCGCTGAGTCTCGAAAAACTTGTTACAGCGATATTCATCGGGCTGATTACCTTCGTTGCCGGCTTGAACATTCTTGTAGTGCTCACGATGACGGTAGCGGATCGGGCTCGCGACATCGCCGTCCTGATGGCGATGGGGGCACGCAGCGCCCAAGTACGAAAGATATTTATCTTGCAAGGGATTGTGGTCAGCGCGGCGGGGACAGCGTTTGGACTCCTGCTCGGGTACACATTCGCATGGATCGCCGATAGATGGCGGTTGATCCCGTTGAATCCTGAGCTGTATGCGATTGCATACGTTCCATTCCACGCGAACGCTTTGGATGCTGTATGGATCGCCGCTGCTGCATTGGCGATCAGCGTAGCGGCGACGGTAGTTCCAGCACGCTCCGCGGCAAGAATCCTGCCAGTGCAAATTCTTCGCTTCGAATGAGCTCCCCGAGGCGTGCTAATCCGCGAGACGTGCTAGAATCGAAAGCAAGGCGAAGCGCAGGGGAGAGGCTGCTAGAGGTAACAGTACGGCAAAAATGAGAAATACATTAGAATCAACCCGCTTTAGTACAATTCCGGCGCGGGCTAGCAGTATGTAACGGAAGGACATACAGAACTACGACTTCGGCATCTAAATTGAGTTAGGTTATAGCGAGAACATGCAGACGCAGACCAATTCAAGTGTCGCTATCTTGGACGATTCGCGGTCCGTAGACCCCCGGACATCAGGAATACTTCTACGTTGTGACGGCCTGAGAAAGACTTTCCGCTCCGGCACTCAGGAAATTACTCCCATTGACGGGCTTGAATTTTCGATCGAGCGCGGCGAGACAGTTTCAATCGTAGGCCCTTCCGGCACGGGCAAGAGTACGTTGCTGCACATGCTGGCTGCGCTGGACACTCCAACGAGCGGTACAGTATACTTCGGCGGGAATTCGCTCCGGTCTTTTTCCGAGGCGGAGCTGGCAGAGTATCGCAATCGCGCCGTGGGTCTTGTCTGGCAGCGTCATCACCTTTTGCCGGATTTCACGGCGGCGGAAAATGTAGCGATGCCTCTTCTTGTTCGGGGCGTAGGGTTGGGGCAAGCGCTTCGAACGGCGGGTGAGTGGCTTGCAGAGGTGGGGTTGGCCAGTCGAACCGAACAGCGGGCCGGGGAGCTTTCCGGGGGCGAGCAGCAGCGCGTAGCAATTGCACGGGCGCTGGTGAACGGCCCAGCATTGCTACTCGCCGATGAACCTACCGGGGATCTGGATGAGCGGAGCGCGGAAAATATTTTTGAACTCATGCAGCGTCTCCATGGATCTCACCATCTAACTTCTATTCTAGCGACACACAATTTATCCTTAGCGCGACGCACCGACCGCGTTCTGATTCTGGAACATGGAAAGCTGGCGCCGATTGGAAACACGCTGGCAGGTTCCGCAGCCCCTTCTGTAGTATCTGCGGGCCCGACCAAGACCCCGGGGAGAGTGTAGGTGACCCGTGTTTGAACGCTATACAGAGAAAGCCCGGCGCGTGATATTTTTTGCGCGGTACGAGGCGAGCCAATACGGAAGCCCCTACATCGAGACGGAGCACCTGCTCTTGGGACTCCTGCGCGAGGATAAGGCGCTGGCGAACCGTTTCCTGCGCTCGCACGGCTCGATCGAATCCATTCGCAAAGAGATAGAAGCACGGATCACCGTGCGCGAGCGCATTTCGACTTCGGTCGAGGTTCCTCTGAGCCAGGAGTGCAAGCGCATTCTCAATTTTGCCGCGGAAGAAGCGGAGAGATTGGGGCACAAGCACGTAGGCACCGAGCATCTGCTGTTGGGAGTGCTGCGCGAGGAGAAATCCTTTGGCGCGGAAATTTTGCTGGAGCGGGGATTGCGGCTTTCGGCTGTGCGTGAAGAATTGACGCGCGGCGCAGGAGAGAAAGTGCCAGTGAACCGGCCCAAAGAAGCTTCCTTATTAGCGGAATTCAGCCGCGACTTGACGCAGGCTGCGATGGAAGGTCAGCTCGACCCGCTGGTGGGCCGAGATAAAGAACTCGAGCGGGCGATTCAGATCCTCTGCCGGCGCACGAAGAACAACCCGGTCTTGATCGGTGAGCCAGGAGTAGGGAAAACCGCGATCGTCGAAGGGCTAGCCCAGAGAATTTCGGATGGGGACGTGCCGCCATTTCTTGCGGACAAGCGCATTCTTTCGCTGGACCTCTCCTTGATCGTGGCCGGAACGAAATATCGCGGACAATTTGAAGAGCGGCTGAAGACCATCATGAAGGAATTGATGGAGAGCCAGAACGCCATCGTCTTTATTGATGAACTACACACGCTGGTGGGCGCGGGTTCGGCGGAAGGTTCACTCGACGCCGCCAATATTTTGAAACCGGCTTTGAGTCGCGGTGAGATTCAATGCATCGGCGCGACTACTCCTGGGGAATATCGGAAGTCCGTCGAGAAAGACCGTTCGCTCGAGCGCCGTTTCCAATCTGTAAAGGTTTCCGCGCCCAATGAAGAAGAAGCGATTCGTGTGCTGCAGGGCGTTCGAGACCGCTACGAAAAATTTCACGCGGTCAGCTACACGGACGAAGCCATTCGCTATGCAGTTTATCTGTCTAACCGGTATATTCCCGACCGTTTTCTGCCGGATAAGGCCATCGATCTTCTGGACGAGGCGGGTTCGCGCGTGAAGCTGCGCCAAGCGATGCTTCCAGATGAAGTTTCCGAGGTGCAGAAGCGCGTGAAGTTCATCACGCACCGCATGGAAACTGCCATCGCCAATCACGAATTCGAAAAGGCGCGGTTCTATTCCGAAGAAGAGCGCAAAGAAAAAGAGCATCTGCGAACGCTGCGAGAGAAGTTGAAGATTGACGATTCTTCCACGGGCATCGTTACGCGCGAAGATATCGAAGAAGTTGTAGCGCGCTGGACGGGAATCCAGGTTTCCGCGATCAAAGAAGACGAACAGCAGAAGCTGCTGCGCATCGAAGAAGAACTGCACCGGCGGGTCATCAGCCAGGACAAAGCGATCACCGCTCTGGCACGGGCCATTCGCCGAAGCCGCGCCGGTCTGAAGGCGCCGGGCCGTCCGGTAGGCTGTTTCCTGTTCCTGGGGCCGACTGGAGTGGGCAAGACGGAAGTGGCGCGAAGGCTGGCGGAATTTTTATTCGGCAGCGAGAAATCGTTGGTTCGCTTCGATATGTCCGAGTACATGGAAAAGCATTCCGTATCGAAACTGATCGGAGCGCCTCCAGGATATGTGGGATACGAGGAAGGCGGACAACTGACGGAGCGCGTACGGCGCACTCCGTATTCCGTAATTTTGCTGGATGAGATTGAAAAAGCGCATCCGGACGTATACAACATCTTGCTGCAAGTTTTTGAAGACGGGCAGCTGACCGACGGCCTCGGAAACACGGTGGATTTCCGCAACGCGATCATCATCCTTACTTCGAACCTGGGGGCGCGGCAACTGCAAAAGCAAAGCGGCCTGGGATTCGCATCGAAAGAACTCGACTCGATGGCCAAGAGCCAGGACGACATGGTGATGAGCGAGGTCAAGCGGGTGTTCAATCCCGAGTTCCTCAATCGTCTGGACGAGGTGATACTGTTCAACTCGCTCACGGACGACGATCTGTTGCGGATTATTGACTTGCTGGTAGGCCAGATTAACGAGACGCTGGTGCATCGCCAGGTGCAGATTGCACTGACACCGGAAGCGCGCCAGTGGATTCTGGAAAAAACCTGCGGCGATCGAAATTATGGCGCGCGGCCGCTCCGGCGCGCGTTACAGAAGTATGTCGAAGACCCACTGTCGGAAGCTTTGATTCAGGGCGGACTGCAAAGGCCGGCTACGCTGGAGGTTTTTCTATCCAGTGAGGGTCTTTCCTTCCGTCCCGTAGTTGAAGCAACCCCGGTGGCCCACTAAGAATCCTACGCGCAAGCCGGACGGGAGCGGTTCCGGCGGGGGAGCACATAATCTTGGGCGGAAATCTGCGGCCTTGACTAGGGCCGCGAGCACGAAAATTTTTGTGCGCCTGTTTCAACCCCTTGCCGTTGTGTGCTTGTGCATAATCTCGTATGGGGATCTTCTTTGGGCTCAACAGGGACAGGGATCCTCAGGCCCTCAATACGTAATCCAGCGAATCGAATTCATCGGCAACCGGCGCATCCAGGCGGACACTTTGCGCGCGCGAATTTTTTCGCGGCCGGGCGATCCTTACAGCGAAGAAGCAGTTCGCCGCGATTTCCAGGCGCTTTGGAACACACAGTTCTTCGAGGACGTGCGGCTGGAGGTGGAAGACAGTCCGGACCAGCCCGACGGTAAAATTGTCGTTTTCTATTTGAAAGAGCGGCCGATCATCCGCCGGATTGAGTACAAGGGAAACAAATCAATCTCCGAGTCGGATATTCTCGATGCGTTTAAGGATAAGAAGGTAGGTCTTTCGGTGGAAAGCCAGTTCGATCCGACGAAAATCAAGCACGCCGAAGTGGTAATAAAGGAGCTACTGGCCGAACATGGCCGGCAATTCGCGACGGTCAAGCCGACCTACGAACGTATCGCTGCGACCAACGCGGTCAAGCTGGTCTTCAATATTGACGAAGGCCCCAAGGTGAAGGTCGGCACGATTACGTTTACCGGGAATAAAGTTTTTTCGGACGGAAAACTCTTGCGCGCGATGCGGCACGACCGGCCCTACGCGATTCCGCTCTACATCACGAATATCGCAGTTTTGGACAAAACCTACGATCGCCAAAAACTCGACGAAGACTTGGAGGTAGGAATTAAGGGGCTGTATCGCGACCACGGTTATTTCAAGGTCAACGTCGGTGATCCGGTCCTGAATACGGTTGACGAAGACCGCAGCGGCATCAAAGGGCCCTGGCCGATGCTTGGATCTAAACACGGTAAACGAGTGAACATAACGATTCCGATCGAGGAAGGCGCGCAGTTCCGGATGGGAAGCCTGAAATTTCGCAGCAGCGATCCGGAAGTGGGGCTGGTCTTCAAGTCCGACTTGCTAGCTCGCGTATTCCCGATAAAAGAAGGGGAGGTTTTTTCAGCCGACAAAATACGGAAGGCGCTCGACAATTACAAGAAGCTGTACGGGGAATATGGCTACATTGATTTCGTACCCGAGCCGGTGACGGAGATCGATGATGTGAAGAAAGTCGTAAATTTGACCATGGAGTTCGATCAGCAGAAGCAGTTCTTCGTGCGCCGCATCGAATTTTCCGGTAACACTACCACCCGCGATAAAGTGATCCGCAGGGAAATTCTGCTGGATGAAGGCCAAGTGTACAACAATCGCTTGTGGGAATTGAGCATATTGCGGCTCAACCAACTCGGCTACTTCGACGTCATCAAACCGGAAAACGCGGAGCTGAAGCGCAACGTGAAGGCCGGCACGGTCGATATCCGGTTGAAGGTGCATGAAAAAGGAAAACAATCCATCAGCTTCTCCGGTGGCGTGAGCGGAATCGCCGGCACCTTTGTCAGCGCCTCTTACCAAACGAACAATTTCCTGGGACTGGGTGAAACGCTCACGTTGTCGGCGCAATTGGGAAGTTTCCAGCGGGGCTACACATTCGGGTTCACCGAGCCGTTTCTTTTCGATCGGCCGATTACCTCCGGCTTCACCATTTTCGCCAGCAAACTCTCCTTTAACCAGGAAAAACAATTTGGCGCTCTGCTTGGCGAGAACGTGGCCCTGAATCCGGCGTTGCAGCAAAACTACGACACGAACACAAAGGGCTTCACCATCTTCTTGAGTGAGCCGCTGCGAAGATTCTCATTCGCGCGCGTGGGGCTCACGTATGGGTTTTCCACGACGGATATCACTACCTTCAGCCAGTCGGCACAACTGCTGTTCGACAGCATCCAATTCACCAGCCTGGCGGGGCCTTCCGCGCTGAACGGGATTCATTCCAGCAAAATCACGCCAACGATCAGCTACAGCACGGTGAACAACCCGCAAAACCCCACACACGGAAGAAGCTTCTATTACGGTTTGTCGCTCGAAGGCGGCCCCTTGCAGGGCAACGTAAATACCTTTAGCAATACATTTTCAACGAGCTATTTTCATGCCGTTAATAAGCGCCGCAATGTGTTCGCGGTGAAGTACCAGACGGCATTGATCTCGGGCTATGGCGGGAAAGATATCCCGCCTTTCAACCGCTTTTATCTGGGGGGCGAACAGGACGTCCGGGGTTTTAATTTCTACACTATCTCTCCTTTTGTTTCGATTCCCTTTTCGACCAGTACAAGCATCATTTACTTTGATCCCAGAAAGCTCGGGCCAACGGGAGCTCCCACGCCGCAGCAGCTCACCGTGCCGCTTTTGGAATTCATTCCCACTCGTCCGGGAGGGGATTATCAAAACGTTTTAAACCTGGAATATCGCATCCCCATTGCGGGCCCGGTGACGCTGGTGATGTTCAACGACGTGGGAGTGAATGGCATCCTGCGGAAATCGCAATTGTCGCTAAATCCGGCTGCGGTGGCCTTGTTCCAGGAACAGTACCCCAATCCCGATTTTCCAAATGTACATGTGACGAACGACCTGCCCATCATTCACGGCACGAATTTCCATCCGCGCACTTCTGCGGGACTGGAGCTGCAGGTTATTCTGCCGATCGTCAACGCGCCGTTTCGCATTTACTACGCATACAATTATTTGCGCTTGACGGGGACGATCGTGGCGCCGGAGGGCGCCTATTCTTTGAGCGATGCGGTGAAGAACAGTTTGCCGCCCGGAGTGCTACAGACGCAGATCGCTCCGGAACTAGAATCAATTCTGTTTCAGCAAGTGCAGCATATTCCGTCGGGACTGATTGAGCCGAAACAAACTTTCCGGTTTACCGTGGGAAAGACCTTTTAACATGAGCGTCTAGTCTTCAGAGATCGAGGTACAGCGCCTGGGCAGTTTCTTCACGCGCGAGATAGATAAATCGTTCGAGATGGGACGGAGGAGTGAGGATGCGAGCTTGGAAAATAGGGGCGGTAATAATTCTGGCCGCCGGGTTAGCACGGTGCGGCGGAAACAGCACGCCAGTCGGGGTTACCGTGATACCGACGGGCACCGCTACGTCACCCATTTCCGTTCTTATCAGCAGCCAGCCTGGCTTGCCTCCCGGCCAGCAGCAATTCACGGCTAGTGTGACCGGCACTTCGACCTCCACAGTGAACTGGCTAATTTGCCTTCCCCCTCCGAGTCTGTCGGTGAAACATCCAGTGCCGCTAAATTGCGGGCAACTGACCGGCTTTGGCACCATAAGCAGTACCGGGCTGTACGTTGCTCCACCTACGCCGCCGTCACCAAATATTTTTGTTGTCGCGGCGCAAAGCACGGTGAACCAGAATATTTACGGAATCAGTTTCGTCGAGGTGGGCTCGGGAGTGCGCGTTTCGATAGCACCGAACAATGTGACCATCGCTCCGGGCGAAAACATCCTGTTCACGCCGACAGTTAGCGGCACTACTAATACGGCCGTCACGTGGAGCGTAACCGCCGACGGCATGACAGTTGTTGGCGGCAACTCGACCATCGGGTTTATCTGCCCGAATCCGGCGGCGCCGCAGCCGTGCCCCGCGGGGACGTATATCGCGCCATTGGTCTCTCCTGGCGCCGTGACCGTGACCGCAACATCGGCCGCCGACAGTTCCCAATCTGCCACGGCATCCGTGACTATTGGGAGCCCGACGGGTCAAACGACGCTCTCCTCTATTCTGCCGACGATGGCTCAAGAAGGCTCGGTGCAGCAAGATATTTATTTGAATGGCACAAATTTCTTCTCTACCAGCACAGTCCTTGCAGCCGGCGTTCCGGTCCCCACGATATTCATCAGCCCTACGCTCCTGCGCGCCACCATACCAGCAGCTCTCCTGGTCTCACCGGCGCCGTGCACGCCGCAGACAACAGCGCCGCAAATTCCGATTATAGTGGAGCGTCAGAATGGCGATCGTACCCAGCAAGCGAATCTGATTATCAACCCATCGCGTCCGGCGCTGGTCGCTTCGTCGCCGGATAGCACGGTAGCAAGCGCTGCGGATGTAGGTGTGACTCTAACCGGCGGATATTTCTCGCCCTGCACGTCGGTATTCTTTAATGCCCAGCCGGAGACGGTGAGTGCCGGGGGAAGCTCAAGGGTGTCGCAGGTTACTATTTCGGATACGGACTTTGGTCCGCCGGGTCTTTATCCGATCGTGGTAAATAACACCGATGTCGTAGCGCCTAATCCCCCAATTTCCGCGGTGAACCTATCCATAGAGCCCACGTCGTTTCCGACTGCGCCCAGCACCTCGATAGGCGTGGGAGCCGGCCCGTCGGCAATCGCGATTGATCCTGCGCTGGATGTTGCGGTGGTTGCGAATACTGGTGCGAACACGGTCAGCATCATCAATTTGGTCACAAATACGGTGGTGACGGTAGCGGTGGGCCCGAGTCCCACAGGAGTCGCTATTGATGATCAGTTGGCCCACCACATCGCGGTGGTGGTAAACAACGGTAGCGGCACCGGAGGCAACAGCGTTACTGCAATTGACCTGACCACGAACACAGTGATATCCACTCTAACTTTGCCGAACACGGCCGTTCCGCCCGCTACGGTGGCGTTGCCATTCTCGATCGGAATTAACTCATTGACTCACCGGGCGCTCGTCACGCAGCAATCGACGAATCTGGCGACAGTCCTGGACCTGTCCACCGGTAGGCCCGTGCTCGTGCAGCAAATCGGGGGAAGCTTAAGTTTCTACAGCACTGGACCCACTCCGTCCGTGGCGATTGACCCGCGTTTGAACTGGGCAATTGTTACGCCTGGCGGAGGGGGCTCGGTCAATATCGTAGATCTGGGCCGCGCTCCCAACGTGACTCCGGGAGATGTGGTCGGCCGTGCTCCGGTAGTAATCGGGAGTCTCTCGGTCTCCACGTCAACTCAGGGCGTAGGCATCAACACTCAGACGCATAAGGCGCTGCTCACTGATCCACAGGGCACCCTTACCACTTATAGCCTGCTGGACAATACCGTCAGTAGCATCCCGTTCCTGCAAAATGGCAACCCGATTGACCAGCCCGGGTTTATCGGGGCAGCTATAAATCCACTATCGAATGTGGGCATCGCCGTTAACGGGCTTGCCGGAACGGCCGCGATTGTGGACATGGGAAACAGCAACGTCTTGCAAACCGTTACGGGGCTCAACTCGCCACAGGCGGTGGCGATCGACGCGGCGACGAATCAGGCGTTCATCGTGAATGAGGGGAACAATACAGTCTCGGTTGTTACGCTCGGGATATCGGGGCAGTTTCGGGCATTGCAAATAGTGGAGTCCAGTCCAGCGATGGCGTTCGTAACTAGTCCCACGACTCCGCTGACTTTGACAATCAACGGCATTGGATTTTCAGGAGCGCCGCAAGTAGTCATTGATGGAACAGCGCTGCCAGCCGGCGACGTGACGGTAGTAAGCAACCGCCAGATTCTCGCAACGATCCCTGCAAGTATGCTCACGAACGCGCGTAACTTCATCGTGTACGTACAAAGTGGCGGACAATGGTCTAACACCACCGAACTCGCTTTGATTCAACCTGTTTCTGTAGGTAACACGCCGGTGGGAGTGGCGGTGGACCAGAACCTCGATCAGGCGGTGGTAACAAATAATGCGGATAACACTGTATCCATTTTGAATTTGCTCACGGGTGCGCCAATCTTATCCGGCTCAACCGTTTCGGTGGGATCCAACCCAGCGGGCGTTTCGGTGATCGACCGACTAGGGCTGGCGGTGGTAGCGAATACTGGCAGTAACAACGTCACCGTCCTGGATGAGGCAGGAGTCGATGGAGTTTTTACGCCTCCCACCACCGTACCGCTTTGCGGCACTTGTACTGCGCCGACGGGCATCGGACTGAATTCGGACACGGCCACGGCCGGGACTGCCGATACAACGTCGAATAACGTCAGTTTTGTCTTGCTACCAGCTACCGGTACGAGCGCGACTCTTGGAACGACGATACTGGTTGACCAATTCCCGGTGGCTGTTGCAATGGCTCCCGTGCTTTTGTCCCCGCCCACACCCGGGATCGTCACCACCCTGAACTACGCCGCCGTGGATACGGCATCGTCGGCGAGCAGCGTCGATTTGCTGAACGTTGCAACCGATTCGATTATCGATAGGGTTTCTCCGTTCGAATTGCCCACAGGAGTTGTGTTCGATCCCGTGAATCAGGATTTCCTGGTGGTGGACAGTGTTATTAACAACGTGGTGATCGTGGATCCCATTACCTTCATTCCCATTTCATTCCGGGTGGGAATTGGGCCTACGTCACTAGATTACAACTATCAAACGAGCACGCTGGTAACGAACAATGCCTCGAGCAATACAATCTCGATTGTGGGTTACGTATGCCCGCCGAATCCGAATGGTCCGTCCAGCTGTGCTGGTCCGCAGGTGCGCGACGTACTGGGTGTAGGGGGCTTGTTGCAGCCTGCTTCGGTGGTGATAGGCCCGAACTCGATCGCGATCGACCTCAAGATGAATCTAGGGGTGCTTGTGGATCAGAGCAATAATCGCGTTTTGCTTGTGCCGCTACCGCACTAATGCCCGGCAGCGGTGCGAAGTTGAGGGGCTGAATCGTTCGGCCAACCTCTACGCAAGCGGTAGCATCCGAAAGTAAAAGGGCGCGGGTACGAAATCCGGTTGACCTGTTTCTGCGGCGACAGCTATAATCCCTAATTTGTGTTTAGCGAAATATTCGAACAAGGAGTGAGAATGAAGATTCGATTTGGAGTTCCGGCCCTGGCGGCCCTGTTGATGTTGCCCACAGTTTGGGCGCAATCGAACGGCGCGGCCGCAGCGTCACCTGTGAAGGTAGGCGTGATCAGCGTTCAGGCGGCGATTCAGAGTTCGGCAGAGGGCAAACAAGCTGCCGCTGAACTGCAATCCCAGTTTGCGCCACGGCAGACAGAACTCGATAACCTGCGCAAGCAGATCGAGGATTTGCAGACGCGTCTGCGCACTACATCCAATACCTTGAGCGACGAAGAGAAAGCGCGGCTGGCGCGCGAGGGCGATCAGTTAACGCGAACCTATCAGCGCAAGCAGCAGGAATCGCAGGATGATTATACGGAGGCGGAGCGTGAAGTCGTGGACCGCATCGGCCGCAAGATGATCGACGTCCTCGACAAATATTCCAAGGAAAACGGCTATAGCGTAATCCTGGATACGTCGGCGCAGAACACTCCGGTGATCTACGCGGCGAACACGATCGACGTCACGCAGGATATCATCAAGCTTTTCGATCAGAATTATCCGGTAAAGAACGCGGCAGCGACAAGGCCGGCGGCTCCGCGGTCAGCGACTCCGAAGCCTGCAACTCCGCAGCCGGCTCAACAGCAACCCGCTCCTCGATAGTTTCTACTTTCACGACAAAAGGCCTCGCCGAACGAAAGGCGAGGCCTTTTTGTTTTGCCATGGCGCAATGCCGTCGGCTGAGGACTGGAACTAATTCGGAAGCCACTCAAACGGAAACATCTTTCCAGCGGCGGCAGGCTCGAGGTTCACGCCCGCGAGCTCCGCGGCTCGCGAAAGAACTGGATCGCGCCCACCATTGAGATCTTTGGCAGTAGGGATGATCACTTCATCGGGGGTAACACCGACGTGCTCCAGGCTTTTCCCATCCTTCATGATGAGATCGGCTTCGGTGATGGAAAATCTATAAAAAATCTTCGTGTCTGTTCCCTGAGAACCGCTATAGCCTAGCGCTTCCATCACGGCCCCCATGGTGCGATCGCCTATGACGGTGCCGCGATGCTCGAGCTGCACAACGCGCGGGAACAGTTCGGCAGCGGACGCCGAACCGCTGTCAACCAGTACGATCAGCTTTCCAGAGAACGCGCTATTGCCGCGTGTTTTGGCAATTTCCGGTTTCAATTCCTTGCGGCCGATGCGGTCGGCGATCTTCACGTCATGATCGAGCACATTGCCGAGCATGCGCTCGAGCGTGAGGATTTCACCACCGGGATTTCCGCGAAGGTCCAGGATCAGGGTCTTGTGCTTTCGCGCGATACCAAACAGGTGGTCCACCTCGCTGTCATTGAGGAAGAACTCCGGCATCTTCCAAATCATGACGTCCTCCGCCTCGTAGTATCGCTGGCGGACCGTATGGTCGTAGGATTCCTGATCGCGAACCATCTGCCATATGTCCGTATCTCCGCTGCTGCCTGTGACGTCCAGCACTTTCTTGAGTTCGCGCACCTTGGCATCCACGATGAGCTTTCGTTCCTGGCTCTGAGGATCGCGCAGAACAAGACTCGTCGCTTTTTGAGGCGCCAAGCTGTTGAAGTAATAGTTGATCTTCCAAAAGACAGCGCGGTTCACGGGGTAGCCGTTGTAATCCAAAACCTGGTCGCCCGGATGGACCTTGGTCTCGGCGTCAGTTCCCGGGCGGACACGGGTGACAAAACAATCCGCTCCGAACATTTGCATGCGGTAGCCGTAGTCGATGCGGTAGGGTCGCGCCGGCGGGTTGAAGAATGTATGAGAATCGTTTAAGGCGTCCAGGTAGCCGGCCACGATCCCGAACGCTTCGCTAAGCGATGAGGCATTTTGAATCTTGGCGTCGTAGTCGTGAAAGCGCGCGTCAATGTCCAGGCCATGATACTTGGGGTCGTAGTAGTGCTTCTTCAGATTATCGTATGCGTCGCGCAGGATGGCCCGAGATCGATAAAGGTTTGTGGAATCCATCTTGGTCTGCTGCGAGCGCAGAACTCCTGCAGAGAGAAGCCCCAGGACAATAGCTACTACGAGCGCAGTTTGGATTGATGAGCGATGCGACATAAGACACCTCCCAAGTGTCCGGGTAAACTTTTGAGCCGCCTATGTACGTGAGTTTACACAGTAAGGTAAGTAAGTTTTAAGTATTTGACAGTAGAGTTCTTCGGTTGCGACATGTCGCAATCGTAGAGCGTTGCTCGCGGAAAGCGAAACATCGGGTTCGCGCAGGTCTCAGCTTGCTGCGCAGCGGGGGCAGGGCTACCGCGAAGAATGGTGGCCGCCATGTTAGTCAAATGTGCGATACAACCGGCGTCCGGGCCTGGATGAGGGCGGCCTTGCGTTTTCGGGGGCGAGAAATTATACTGGAGTGCTTCCAGAAAGGTCGCATGTCCCAGTGGGCGCGAGCCCACTTTTTTGTTGGGCGCGAGAACGGCGTCAGCGCCGGACTGCCTGTGGAAGCCGGCTGGACAGCCGGCCGAGTCGTACTGGAATCTAAGATCAGGGTCCTTAGTCGGCCCGTTGAATCGAATGCAACTGGAAAAGATTCGTGAGGCGGCGGAGAGGGTAGCAGGCT
>JBEKSN010000037.1:0-22492 GCA_049517055.1 Candidatus Acidiferrales bacterium
GTTTTGTACGTTGCTACCGAGCATGACAGTTTGTATGCATTCGACGCCGACACCGGTTCTCAGCTCTGGAAGGTGAGCTTTCTCATCAACGGCGCGACCACGCTTTCCCCCAGCGACGTGGGCGACACGCAAGACATCAACCCCGAGATCGGGATCACCGGCACGCCCACGATTGATGCCACCACGAATACGATCTACGTTGTCGTGAACACAAAAGAAAGCGGGAATAATATTTATCGGCTTCATGCAATGGACATCACCACAGGAGCCGAGAAATTTGGCGGCCCGGCATTGATGACTGCTTCGGCGCCAGGAACGGCTCCGGACGGCAACGGTTCCACGGTTCCCTTCAACGGTCAGTGGGAAAATCAGCGGCCTGGTCTGCTCCTGCTCAACGGATTCGTTTATATCGGTTTTGCGGCGCATGGAGACAACGGGCCCTGGCACGGATGGATTCTCGCCTACAACAAAACTACTCTCGCCCAGAGCGGCGTGTGGTGCACTTCCCCCAATGGAAAAGGCAACGGCATATGGGCATCCGGTTCGGGCCTCGCCGCCGACGCAGCCGGAAGCATCTACATTGCGACCGGAAACGGCGATGATACGGTCACGACTCCTGCACCTCCTCCTTCTACGACAATCGACTACGGTGACAGTATCGTACGTGTAGGTCTGACGAATGGAGTTCCCGTTCCGACGGATTACTTCACTCCCTGGAATCAAGCCTCGCTGTCCGGCTCCGATACGGACCTGGGTTCGGGTGGAGTACTTGTGTTGCCGGACCAGCCCGGTACTTTCACGCATATCCTGATCCAGAGCGGGAAGCAGGGAGAAGTTTATGTGGTGAATCGCGACAAGATGACCAGCGATGGCAGCCACTACTGCAATGGCTGCACCAGCGATCCCGAAATTATTCAGTCTATATCAAGCGGTGCCGGACTTTGGAGTATGCCGGCATATTGGAACAGTCAGATTTATCTGTGGGGGAATGGCGGAAACTTGGAAGCCTATTCGCTCACGAATGGCAAACTCTCCCTTTCTCCCACTTCAACCTCCGCCGAATCGAACGGATTCCCTGGCGCGACTCCGGTCGTATCGTCCAATGGAACAAGCAATGGACTTGTCTGGGCTGTGGAGACGGATGCATACACTTCCAGCGGGCCTGCAATCCTTCGCGCGTATAACGCCACCAATGTTTCCGATCTTCTTTACGCTTCCAATCTGACTAGCGGGCGAGACACGCTCGGACCTGCAGTGAAGTTTGTCGTGCCCGTAGTCACCAACGGAAAAGTCTACGTGGGCGCGCAAAAAGAAGTGGATGTCTTTGGATTGTTAAGCGGAGAATCTCAAGCTGTCGCGCCTGTGTTTAGTCCAGCGGCTGGCTCCTATAGCGCTGGCACCCAGGTGACCATCACTAGCACTACACCGGGCGCCTCCATTTATTACACCACGGACGGCAGCGCACCTTCGGGTGGCTCGAATCTGTATTCGGGCCCGTTGACGGTAACCGACACCACGACATTCAATGCCGTCGCAATCAGCACGGGCTTCATTCAGAGTACGGTTTCCACAGCGACTTATACGATTCAGGACCAAACTGCGCCGCCTGACGTCTCGCCCGCGGCCGGCACTTACAGCTCGGCTCAATCCGTCCAACTTTCGGACACTTCCCCAACCCCGACCATCTATTACACAACCAACGGCACCATGCCGACACACAGCTCAACTAAGTACACCGTGCCCATCTCCGTTACTTCGACCACGACCATTACGGCGATTGCATCCTCGCCAGGCCTGAACGACAGTCCAGCCGTCGCCGCGACCTTCACGATCAATCCAAATGCGGCCACCATTAATTTCGGAGTGGGGTTTTCCACGCCGACCGGCATTCAGTTCAACGGGTCAACCGATCTTGACGACAGTCGTCTTCAATTGACGAACGGCGCAGCGAATGAAGCGGGAAGCGCCTTCTTTACTACCCCAATGAACATCACCAGTTTCACGACTGATTTTACCTTCCAGCTTTCCGACGCAATGGCCGATGGCATTACCTTTACGATTCAGAATTCGTCGGCGGGTGCGAAGGCTTTAGGACCCACTGGCGGCGGACTCGGATATGGCCCGGACAGCATCGGTGGAACCGGCGGAATTTCCAACAGTGTGGCCGTCAAATACGATCTGTATAACAACAATGGAGAAGGCGAAGACTCTACCGGACTTTATACAAACGGTGCTTCGCCCACCACGCCGGCAACAGACATGACTTCGTCTGGGGTGATTTTAAATAACGGGGACACGATGACCGTTCACATTACTTATAACGGCACGACCCTAGCTATGGCGATCACTGACAGCACCGTGAACGCGACGTTCTCAACCAGCTGGCTGATCAATATTCCGCAGACCATCGGCGGAAACACTGCGTTTGTCGGTTTTACCGGCGGAACCGGCGGGGAAACGGCTAGCCAGAAAATAGAAACATGGACGTTCGCTGCAACTCCCGGTAGCACGCAGGTGCAAACGCCCATATTTAACCCCGGTGCGGAAACGTTTCACGGAACCGCCACTGTATCGATCACGGATGTGACCAGCGGCTCGTCTATTTATTACACAACCGACGGCAGCGCGCCCGTACCGGGGGCGGGAACTACGAAGCAGTACACCACCGCGCTCAGCCTGAGCGCGACCACCACACTGAATGCTATAGCCACCGCTCCGGGCGATACCAACAGCGCAACAGGCACGGCAACCTATACCTTGCAAGCAGCTGCCACGCCCGCCTTCAGTCCTACGGCCGGCACGATATTGACCACGCAAGGAATTACGATTTCGGATGCCACCAGCGGCGCTGCCATCTATTACACCACCAATGGAAGCACTCCCACGGCTAGCTCCACTCTGTATTCGGGCTCTGTGACCATAGCCGCCACTACAACATTCAAGGCCATCGCGATCAGCACCGGCTATCTTCCGAGCGCAGTTGCAACAGCGACTTATACGATTACGCCCGCTGCCGTACCCACTGTCTCGCCGGCCGCCGGTACTTATACCTCGGCCCAATCCGTCAAGCTTTCAGACACTTCCCCAACCCCGACCATTTATTACACGACCGATGGCACGAAACCGACGCACAGCTCAAAGCAGTACACGACTGCCATCTCTGTTACTTCAACTACTACGATTACGGCGATCGCGTCTTCACCCGGCCTCGGCGACAGCCCTGTCCTGACCGCGACGTTCACGATCGCTTCCACTACGACGCCCATCAACTTCCCCACGGGTTTCACGACTGGCACCGGCTTCCAATTCAATGGCTCGGCGAAACTAGTCTCTAGCCAGCTTCAATTAACGGATGGCGGATCGGGTGAAGCAGGAAGCGTCTTCTTTACCACTCCGGTGAACGTTAGCAATTTCACTACAAACTTCACTTTCCAACTCACCAGTGCACAGGCCGACGGCTTTACCTTCACCATTCAGAATTCCTCAGCGGGTGCGACTGCTCTGTCCACCTTTGGAGGCGGACTGGGATATGGCCCTTACACTCTCACTGGCACTCCGGGGATTTCGAACAGCGTGGCCGTGAAATACGATCTGTATAGCAACAATGGTGAAGGCACCGACTCCACCGGGCTTTATACAGATGGCGCTTCACCGACTACACCGGCAACAGATATGACTTCATCCGGAGTGATTCTACGTAGCGGCGACCTCATGGCCGTCCAAATCACCTATAACGGCACCACTCTGACCATGACGATCACGGACAGCACCGCGAACAAGTCCTTCACCACCAGCTGGGCCGTAAATATTCCGCAGACGATTGGCGGTAACACCGCCTATGTCGGCTTTACTGGTGGAACCGGTGGCCTCACCGCTATCCAGAACATAAAAACATGGACGTTCGCTTCAAACTAGGTCGGAATGGCTCTTCTACAGACTCCTAGCCCACGCGACCGGTCAATGGAACACTGCCAGGCCGCTACCGATTGTTGCTCTTGAGCAAGCTTCTTTGCAAAGCCTGCGCAGCAGACAATAGACGTGGGCTCTTACTGAGGTGATTATCCCTTAGTTCCGAAAGCCTGCGACGGAAGAAGGCCTTCACCTTCCATCGAACTTGGCGGTTCGCATCAGATAGGTCGAAATTATTGCGGTAAGTCACCGAGAATTTTCGCGATCCTCCGGGAGGCACATCAAAGGGACATCGAATAACTTCGTCCTCCGTCCGGGCGTCAGGCCATGGCGCTCCGTCGAGAAGAACTCTTTCCACCGGAATTTCACCTTGCCCTGGCCATTCGACCAAGCACCGCAAAAGATTTTTCGAATCGTTTTCGATCCCGCCGGTACTTGAGTAGGCCCGGATTTGGAGGGTTCCGTCCGGCCTCCAGCGCCTAAGGTAGGAATTCTCGACGGCAGTCTGCAGATTAGACCATCGTATCTCAGGCGCGAAGGCGTTAATGCGCGATACCAATTGGGTGAGGGATTCGGGATCTTTAAAAATCTCGTGATGTTCCACGATTAAGACAGGCTTCCCGAAAAAGAGATGGAATGCAATATCCTGCAACGTGATTTCACCCACATATTTTCTGAGGAACAGTGCCAACCCGCTGTATTTTAGGATTGCAGGTTCCATGAACTCCGAAAGGGTCAGGCCGGCATGATCTTCTCCTCGCGGGTAAGGACCGGAATTCACCGCTGCGGAGAAATTGTGCGCTTTGAGCGCAGCCATGGCAGACCGCGAAAAGTTCCCTTGGGGGAACACCATCACATTGTCACACTGAATTCCCGTCTTCTTCTGGTGCAGGTCCATACGTTCTTGTGCCACGGTTAACATGCCATTAAGCAGGCCGGAATCTTCCGAGGCGAACTCGGCTTGCGTGTGGTCGTTCCCGTGGAAACAAATTGAAAAACGGTCAGGCCTTTCACGGAACATGCGAGTAATGTCGGGCGAACTTCGCCGGCAATTGTGGGGGATGAACGCGATGCTGGTATGGAAGTTATATTCGTCCATCAGCGCAAGAACCCGCTTGTAATTCAGAAACCCGTAGTCTTTTCTTAACAGCGGATCGTCGATAATCACGGTTGCATGGTGCTGCTTCGGGTGCCAGCATTCTTCGCGAAACGCATATCGGATAAACATGGCCGGAGGGAGCAATTGCGAGAAATATTCAACTAAAGGCTTCTCATCCACATTCGCGCCGAGGTCCGCCACGTTAGAGCCGGCCAGAAAAAACACCTCGGCTCGCTCGCGTTGAATGCTTGCGAAGAAAGGCTGGCCGCCGATGGCTATATGCGTTCGGACTTTTCCGGCTTGCGGATTTCCAGTAAGAACCCGGTCGTTTGATGGATCAACAGGGCCGAACGTCAGACCCGAGAAAGCTCCACAGACTTGCTCGTGTCCTGAGCCGATCTCATAGCCCAATCCCGAGTGCTTCACCGGATGCACTGAACCTAGAGAACCTTGCGAAAACATGTTGACGATTCCGGCACTCAAGGGATCAAACGACAAATTATGAATGAGCACGAAGGAAAAACGCGAAGTCACATAGGAAGCCAGTTCGACCGGTAAAGACCGATCCAACCAGCATTCTCGAATCGTTGCTGGATTTACAATAAAGCAGGAATTCTTGTCTGCAACATGCTCCTCTATAAAATCCGCGGAGAACGCTACTCCCTTCTTCACGCGCAACAGCTCACACTGGCCACCAAGAAATTCCGTAAGTCGAACGAGGCGCGCGTCTGAAATGTTCAGGTCAGCCGAGTAAGGAACGACTAGTTTCACCAACTCTCCTTCTACTCCAAACAGTGCGTGTGTAGTCTAGGTCTTGCCGCGAGGCGTGGACTTGTCAGAGGGTAGCAGGGTAAGCCGCCGCGAAAATGCTTTCAGCGATACTTCAGGTGTGAGGGGGACTCCACACTTTGCTATGGCGACCGCCGGGTTCCCCTGCACCACGATCATTGGCGGCACGGACTTCGTCACCACACTCCCGGCGGTGACTACTGCACCACGGCCGATAACCACGTTGGGGAGTATTAACGCCCCGGGGCCGATGAAGGCGTCTTCTTCAATCGTCACGCCCTGAGTTTCCCGGAAATGCGCAATTACGGTCACACGCATACTGAGCGACGCACGATCGCCAATCGTAATAAGGTAAGGACGCGAGGTATCGAGTATCACGTCATAGCCGATCCAAACGTCTTTTCCAATATGGACTCCGCGAGCTCGGTGCAATTTAACTCTTAGCGTCTGGGCTCCCGGCATAGTCCTTGCGAGATGCTGGAAGAGCCGGTTTATCAGACCTCGAAATGCGTTCTCTTTCACCTGTTTTCTCGTTTGCGTTTCACGGCAACTCTCGCCCGATCCTATATTACATCCCTCTCATGAGGCACTCTTGTGCTTGCGAACATAATTCAGCACTCCCGCGAAAGACACGAGCTCCGGCAAGTCTATGAGATTAATCTGCAGCCCAAACTCTTCTTGCAGCACGGCGACCAGCGTCACAGCAGCCAAAGAATCCCAGGCTGGTACCGACTCCACACTGACAGCGCGAATTTGTTCGGCAGTCAAATCCGAAAATACCGATGAAAAACAGCGGATCAGCCGACTCTCCACCTCATCCATTCACTACCTCCTCCACTCGGTGGAATAAGGATGGGGACCTTCCCGCAAAGGCAGCTTTTGAAAACCGAAGGTCAGCAATTGGAGGGGCCCCGAGTAATCCGGTAAAGAACTCCTGCAGCGGTCCATTTCGCGGTGTTGCCTTGTAATCGAAACAGATTTCTTCCGCGTCAAACTTTTGGAAGAGTTGTTTTAAGGATTGATGTTCGACACGCCGCGAAAATGCGCGGCAACTCATGACCCAGGAGTCAATTCGGATCGCCTTTCCCTGAATCCTGCCCAGCAGAACCGCAATCTTGCCTAGCGGTCCGAACTTGTCCTCGTAGCTCGCAGTCATTAAGAAAGTTGCTGGATCGTTAAGATAGGTTTTCCAGGCCGCGTCGCTCAATCGCTTGCCGTTCAGGTTAAATTGGTTGGTCTTATTAATCAACTCGAAAGCCCGGCTATCTGTGGCCTGTTTTCCGAAGGTGAACCGGATCGAAGCCTCGGCGCTCTGAAGGAAATCATCCGAGGAATCACCGCTAACGTCCCGGGCCTCGCGCAACGCGCCCGCTCCGCGAATGCTCTTCAGCCGAATCGAATCCTCTGCGAAAATAACATTTTTCCCAAAGAGATCTCGCATGCGCTTCAGCAAATCCCAAATTGCCTGATAATCATTGGTGGGAAAAACGATGCATTCCATTTCGGGGAATGCGGCTTTCACCTCAGCAACTTCCATCGGGCTGTCGTCAATAAAAACGACCGCCTCCGGGCCGATGTTCCAAGTTTTCAAAATGCGTTGAGCCGATTCCGATTTGCGAGACCAATGGACTTCGAAGGGGTACACATTCTCTTTGGAGAGAATCATGTCTCTTCGTTCGAAGGCCTCTGCTACCAGTACGCGATCATTCTTGCTGGCGACAGCGATCAAAACTCCGGCGCTTGCAAGCGAACCAAGAAATTGCTGGTAGAGGCCATGCATGTGTGTGTGCTTATCGAGGTCCCAAGAAATCCCTTCCGTGCCAACCTCGCCCAGAATTCCCGCCCAAAGAGTGTCGTCCAAATCTGTGATCAGGCCCTTCTTGGGAGTGGGATTTTGTATCAAGGCAGCCAGTAGCCCGGCAATGGCTGAGGCATGAGGCAGCTTATAAGGGAAACCCGCCATTAATTCCGATTGCACGTCGAGACGCGCGTGGGGCGGAGAAAGTTCATCGAGCCGCTGGGAATTAAGCACACGGATGGAGGATTCGTTGGAGATGGACGCAGCAAACGAGGCAACCAATTGCCGCAGTTGAAGCTCGTAATCACCCGCCTGTCGTGTCGGAGTTGTAAAAAGCGGAGGCAGCGGGAGAGTCGGCATGCAAACACAAATTGGAATCGAACTCGCCGCTCGCCGCAGGGCTTGTTCCAGACGAGACGCGGCCTGGTTTGCTGACTTCACGATGTCCGGCAAGTCTGTCGTGCGCCAACCGCCCAAGCTTCGAATGCCCAGGCGAGGGTCCAGATCTTGCCACTCGATTACAACAGCCAGGACGTCGCACCCCGACGTCTGGAGGCGCTCTATGCTTCCTGCGAGATCTCCAAACAGACCGGTTTTCACTTCGATGCGTTCCTGAAGCAAACGCTTCCGTAGATGGGCGGCAAGGAAGGTTTCGAGGTGCAGCGGAGTAAAACCGCAGGCTAAAAACACCCTGAGTGGGTGCGCAGCTTCCGGAACGGCCTGTTTGAGGATCTCTAAAGCTTCGATTAGGTTCACGGCATCCGTACCAATAAATTGTCAGCATTCACCCGGGCTGGCCCTGAGAAACCAGACCAATCGGGCTTAACGCCGGTTCGCCGTAGCGCTAGAACCGCCTCACGACATTGAGCTGGCTGCGAGAACGGGAGAAAAACCGGCTGACGCTATCTCCAAAAGTCTAACATAGCCAGGTTCGGCCAGAAGCCCGGGTCGGATGGAAGGAAACAACTTAGAAAACATCCAAGTACATGGAGGACACAGTCTCGGGCAGCGGTTCTCCCTTAAAGACTGTAAGGTATGCTTGCAAGACCCGCGGTGTCCGGCGGAATCTCGCTGCGCTGAAAGGTTCCATGTCGGCATAACCCAAACAGGGGACGATTGCCATCTGTGCGCCGGCCGCAACAGCCTGCACCAATAATTGGCGCACGAGTGCCACCCGTTCTTCTTGTTCGAGAGTTCCCCATAGCACGTCTTCAATGAGCAGACACTTCGTTCGCTGCGGATTGGCAATCTCCATCACGTAGGCCGTAAGCAGGCCCTGTCTCGGCCCTGATACGTTGCGCGCAACAACAGCATCGTGTCGGCGGCATTGCCATTCGGCTTCCTTCTCACTCCAGACGCGGGCTAGGGGCGCTTGATCTGAGACAAGTGCAGCCGTTTGCAATAGAACATCCACACAGTTCGATTCCATTTTAAGTTCCAACTGTGGGCCTGGCTTCGGTTGGAGTAGTCGCATTTGGTAGAGAACTGAAAAAATACGTTCGGTGGGAAGTTTCAGTGCACGGCAACACCCCAGAATCATTCCGTTCATCGGCTCGCCATCGACGCAGTAGTTCACCATGCCGTCAAAGCCCGCCGCTTGAGCTCTCTTGACCAGTTCATTCCAGAGAATTACCCCATACCCTGCTCTCTTATGCTCGTTGGAGACCGCAAGAAAAGTACATAAGATGACCCGCAATTCGCGCCCTTTGAAGCGCAATCTGCGTGGGAATCCTGCTATAAAGGCGATGGGCTTGGAACCATCATAGAGCGTTGGGGCCAGCGAAAAACTGCATCCCGGATATTCGAAACACGAAGCTAGAAAATTAGAGGAATAGAGGAGGTGTTGCTGATTGTTCTCTGCCCACGATTGTTGAATCAGCTCGGCAACGTTGTCAAAGTCACCCCGGAAATCTTCAATGGACAGGCGTTGCGGTTTTCCGAGCGCGGGAGCGCCAATCAAGTTAGACCCCATAGTCTGGATGAGTATCGATTCTAGCTTAGGGAAGCGATTGCCCGAAATGGAAAAAACAGCAAATGCCCACGCCCGGGCGTACTAGAACCCTACAGGGATGCAAACGTCTTGAAAGCCCTAGGTTTCTAAGAGCGGTCGCAACAGGCTGGCTTTGTTACCCTTAAGGTCCAAAATTTATATTGGCAGGCTCGGAAGCTCACTTCTGGCAGGTTTATAATCAGACCTTACATCTGAAGGGTTTCGCAAGGTTGCCGACCCTTTAGAATCGCTCCAACCCTCTGGATGACAGCAGTAAATGCCATCGTTCGGGCATGCGCCAGTAACTTGATTGCCTCCCAATACAGACCAAACCTGGCGGCATCCCTTGCCCAGAAGAGCACCATCCCGCCGATAAACGCTTTTCGTTCAAAGCTACGACGTTTACCCCCGGGGTAATTGCCAGAGCGCTCGTTTCCGATCATCATCCGCACTGCGAGGATCATGGGTGCCAGATATTTGCGTTTGAGATCGTTCTCGGCATGGCGACGATAGAAAATGGTCAGAGGCTCCTGAATCAGAATTGTCCGCCCACAAGTGGACAGCCTAATTAGGAAATCCACATCCTCCAATGTCGGATAGTCAGTTGGAAATCCCTGCGTGCCCTCGAATGCTTGACGGTCAACCACCTTGCAAATAGCCTTTCCAAAGGGCCGGTCTCTCCGCAAGTAATCCTGATACTCGAAGAGGCGTATTTCGTCAGGAGTATCACCCGGCTGGAGGATTGGCGGCGTTCCCTCGAACCACCAGAAGCCGCCCAGGATTAGCTTCGGTTCCTTGGCCACAATCACCCGTTCAAAAACATCCAATGTCCAGGGCAGAAACAGGTCGTCCCCATCATGGAACAACAGATAATCACCGGTTGCCAGGGAGGCGCCGATGTTGCGAGCCGCGCCCGCTCCCTGATTGGTATCGTGGCAGACCAATCGAATAGCGTCGCCGTACTGCCGCAGTAAATCTTGGCTCCCGTCCGTCGAACCGTCGTCGACAACGATGACTTCGAATCCCGCATTCCGCTGCGACAGCGCGGAGTCTACCGCATCCTTGATGAAGCCTCGCTGATTACGAGATGTGATGATGATGCTGAATCGAAGAGGCGGCATTGCGCGCGCTCCTAGTCAGTTCACTCTAGAGGACTGCCCCGGAGCCTTTGTTAGTCATATAGAGACTTGTGCAGTTTCTTATCAAGAGCGGATCCCTATCACATCTATAACTTGAGAGTTTCGCATATTTGACGGCCATTTAGAATCACTGCAAGCCTTCGGATCACAGCAGCCATAACCATTGGCCAGCCCCGAACCAAGAACCTCAAAGCATCGCGATACAGCCCGCTCTTGACAGCTCTCCTTGTCCAGTGGATTACTACACCTCCGATCAGTGCGCGCCGCTCAAGTCTGCGACGCGCTCCTCCGGGGTAATCACCCAACCGCTCTCGTCGAAGCAAGTTGTCCACACCACTCATGCAAGCCGGGATGTTATTGATCGTATTGTTGGCGTGGGATCGATGGAGGACCGTGGAGGGGGCCAGAATCTGGATCGTACGGCCGGCGTCGCCCAGCCTGAGGGCAAGATCATGATCCTCGGCCGGGAAAGAGGACAGCAGCCATCCCCGTACATCATCAAATGGTTGACGGGCGATCACGATGGCGCTGGCACTGTGACCGAACCCTCGGTCCCTTTGTAGATAATCCCTGTAGTCGACGAGTTTGATTTCCTGTGGCGCCTCTCCGGGCTGCACCGCCGGCAACGCTCCCTCAAACCACGACATGCTGGCAAGTATCATCTTGGGTTGCTTTTCCTTCACGATCCGTTCGTAGACATCCAAGGTCCAAGGTAGAAAGGCGTCATCGCCGTCAAGAAATACCAGGTACTCACCGGTCGCAAGGGAGGCACCGTGGTCGCGAACCGCACAGGCACCTTGATTGGTTTCAAAGCAAACCAACTGAATCGCGTCCCGGTATTGCTTCAGAATTTCCTGGGTGCCGTCGGTGGAAGCGTCATCGACCGCGATGATTTCGAATTGTGCGTTTCGCAGCGATAGCGCAGAGTCCAGCGCATCCTTTACGAAGTCTCGCTGATTATAAAACGTGATGATGATGCTGAATCGAGGAGGCCCTGCGCCTGCTTCTGGCTCATTGCCGTTCAATTACTCACCTATGCTTTGGCCATTCGGTCCGCCACAAAATCGCAGAGCGGGCCAACCACAGTCATTTGCTCCGGGTCCAGATCCTCAAAATCGATCTCCCGGCCGTAGTGCTGGTTTACCGCGCTCACTAGTTCCAAGAGGCCGAGCGAGTCAATCACTCCTGACAGCAGCAGGTCGCAGTCGTCAGAAAGCTCGCCAAGCGGGTCTTGTCCTTGAGCTGCCAGCCGCTCTTGTATGAATCCTTTAAGAAATATTCGGACATCGCCCGGACTGACAGCGCTCATAGACCCTCTTCGAGTAGCTTAATTATGGCCTTGCGGTCGAACTTGTTATTTACGTTTCGGGGCAGCCTGTCCATGAAGTGGAACCTCCTGGGAACCATATAGTCCGGGAGTTCGGACGCGACCTTGCTGCGGAGCCCGTCCAAATCCTTTGCTTCACCTTCGACGAATACTTCGACGCCTCCATAGCCGCTGGGTGTCGCGGGCCAACCCACTGCCAATACCCCATCTAACCCGCAATTTTGGCGAACGACAGCCTCGATTTCTCCCAGTTCGACTCGATGACCCAATATTTTAACCTGAAAATCAATCCGGCCAAGATGGGTTAGCGGACCGTTTCCAAGAGGACGGCGCACCCGGTCTCCCGTCCGGTAATACACGCTCTTCTCACCGGGAGGAATCACAAAGGCTGCCGCCGTTTTGTCGGGGTCTTTCCAGTAGCCAAGGGAAAGCTGCGGGCCATTCATCAGCAACTCGCCCTCTTCACCGCGGCCTACTTCTTTCAAATTCTCATCGGCGACCAACACGCCCATTTCCGGGTATGGATATCCGATCGGGACAATCCCCAACTCCGCTTCATTGGGAGACTGAGTTGAATCCCAACGATACAGTGTGCATGCGATTGTCAATTCGGTTGGACCGTACAAATTCTCCAGAATGGAGTTTGGCGCAGCCAGCAACCAAGCCGACGCCGACGGTGCGGGCAATGGCTCGCCGCAGAACAAACTGAATCTCAGCGTAGGGTATCGCCCCGGCTTCAACATCCCCAATTGCTTCATAAAAACAGCCGTGGACGGCACCGAAAACCAAATCGTCAATTCCATATCCTGAATGAAATTCCCGGGTTTAATCAAAGCTTTTTGGGAAGGGCAGCAGACACACGCGCCGCGCTCCCAAGCTACAAACATGTCAAACACCGACAGGTCAAAGGTCATATCGAACATCTGCGACAAGCGATCCTTTTCGGTCATCCCGTAACGCTCCACCATGTAGTCCAGGAAAGCGGTTACATTCCGATGAGCTACCATCACTCCTTTAGGAATCCCGGTGCTGCCTGAAGTGAAGAGCAAGTACGCGATCGCATCCGGGAGCGCGACGGGTTCTTGCCAATCGCGTGAGGGAGCTAGGTCATTGGAACCGGCAAAAGTATGTCTGGGCCATTGCTTCTTAAGCGGCTCAACATTCTCGATGTCAGGCAACAAAATCAGTAACGCTTTCGGAGACTCCTCGAGAAGTTTGTCCAGTTGCGGCAGTGATCCGGCGTCCACAACGATCGAGCTGCACTCGGATCGTGCAAACATCGCCTGCGTTCGGTCAATCGGGAAGGTGCGGTTCAAAGGAACGTAGCCATTCCCGGCTAACAACGATCCCAAGACTCCTGCAAACGCAGTTGGGCTGCGGTATCCAAAAACCGCCGTGAGAGATGTGATCGAGCCATTCTGACGTCCTTGAATTGTTGCCGCTATACGACAAGCCCTCTCACGCAACTCTTTGTATGTAAGAGTCTTCCCCTCCGCGACTACCGCGGGGCGGTCAGGGAACGTTTCAGCTGACCTCATAAAACCAGTCCAGAGCGGCCGATCTTTCCTCATCCGCGCTGCTCCAATGGTTGGACTAAGCATTTCCTCATTTCGCTCGCTTCAATGTTCGCGATCAGGTCTTCGTGCTGCTAAAAGAATACAGCGTTTGGACGTTTAACTTCAAACATGCCTCAAACAGAGGTTCACGGCTCGGAGTAGGCTTGGAAGACAGGAAATACCCAGCGCAGGGGTTTGTGCTCTGGAGTAAAATGCGCGAGAAACATGGATCTGAAAGCTAAAAAAGAGACTTTGCGTCTGCTGACCAACGGGGTGTATGTGTTGACATCCCGGAACGGTGACGACTACGGAGTTGCGACAATCACGTGGGTCTCACAAGTTTCCTTTCAGCCTCCGCTCGTGATGGCTGCGTTGCGAAAAGATGGAAACGTCTTTCGTTGTTTAAGGGCAAGCGGCGTCGCGGTTTTGCATGTTGTCGGAAGCGACCAAAAAGAACTCGCGCAGAAGTTTTTCTCCACGACAAAGGAGTCCGACGGGCTCCTAAATGGTGAGCCATTCACCGAGGGGAAGACTTCCGCGCCGGTCTTGAAAAACCTGAGCGCCTATCTGGAGTGCAAACTGGTTGATATCTGCGAAGATTACGGCGACCACGCCATCGTGATTCTAGAAGTCGTCGAAGCCGAGAACCGGGGGACGGTAGTACCGCTCGTTGTCAATGACTCTCCGTGGAAATATGGGGGCTAGCAACCTCAAAAAGTTCTTTTCCGTGCCACCCGACCATCGCGGGTCAGTTTCCAATCGGGCAGGCGCTTCGTTGCCGCGAAGAAGATCACAAGAAAATTAAAGGCCTCTCTCAGACATAGAGTAAGGCGATTCGCGTAGGATTTTATTTTTCAGTCCGGGAGTACGCCGAGGGTAGGGATCCCCTACCCTCGGCCAATCACGATTCGTATTGGTTACGGCTTTACTTGTTCTGGTTTGAAGTGGCCGAACGCTAGCTTGCGCATCATCTGCTGGCGCACGCCTTCAGACACGGTGATGCTCGCGGCTTCGCGGTTCGTGGTTTCTGCGAAGGTATCCGCATCGCCGCCGCCGAAGTACGTCGGGACGGCGAGGTACGCTGGGATATTGTTGCCCAGCGGGCAGCCTCCATCGACAATGACGCAGGCCTCACCAGTGATCTCCCCACTTTCATTGATGCCGGTCGCTTCGATCAGAAGCAACGGCGAATTTTTCGGCATCAGCATGTTGAGGTCCGTCATCTTTCCGTTTTCGTAGATAAACGCGTGGAAGGAGGGGAACGACACGCCCACCACTTGTCCTTGGTCGTTGACGTCCAAAGCTTCGCTAAGAGCATCTCCGGGAAGTACGCCGATGTCCGTCATTTTCCCGCTCTCTTTGGTCCAAATGAAAGCGTGGAAATTTGGAGAGAGCACTCCGCCGCTTACGTCGCCCGCTAAATCCGAAAATCCGACAATCACGTCACCGCGGTGGTTGATGGCCATGGGAGTATTCCAGCCTTTGCCGCCGAGGTTGCCCAGGTTAATCACGTTGCCATTTTCCCACAGCAACGCGTGCATCGCGCTGAACGCTCCGACAGAATTGTCGCAAGTCCCGGAAATGCCGACGATCTGGCCGTTGTCATTGATGGCTGTGGCGGCGCCATCCGGATCCGCGATGCCGCTTTGGACGAAAGTGGGAAGTTGTGTGATCTGTGCCACTCCGGGTCCATAGACGACGGGCAGGAACTGGAAAACCTGCGGCAGTACGCAGCTTGAATCATGAACTGTAGTTTCCGCCCAGCCCACTATCTGGCCCAGGTTATTTTCGCCGGAGGCAAATCCGTTGTAGCCACCCAACGTGGGCAGCCCTGTCATCACGCCAAACTGCCACACGAAGCCGGTGCATACATGCCCGGTGGGGACACCGGTGGGAGTGAAGGCCGTACAACTCCATGACTCGCCGAATGGATCCATCGCTGCAGTTTCGGAAAAACCTGCAATCTGACCGTGATCGTTTTTGTTTGGCCACTGGACGTCGCTGTTTGGACCGCCGAGCGTGCCGAGGTCGAATCTCAATCCGTAGATCCACACGGTGGCGTGCTCGGTGACATCTCCGGACTGATCGGCAGCGCCAATCGCCCAACCTATGTTGTTAATGGTATTCCCCTCGCTAGCCGTTCCGCTGAGGTTGCCGAGATTAAAGAGGCGGTAATGGTTCGGCTGCTCTTGCGCCGCCAACCGAAGCGGGAGCACAAGCGCGGCAAATAAAACAATCATCGCAATAAGGCACGTGCGTATCCTGTATTTCATGGGGTCTCCTTTTGATTTATTCTCGAAGCCTGATCGAACTGCTGCCGCGCTCTTTCCGCATCATCTGACCGTTTTTTTTGACCGGCCCAACTGATCGGTGGGGAGCCGTTCTACCGTCTCGAACAAGGTAGATTTTTTGGTGGAGGAAGGTTGGACGTTTGCGGACGTTGCTCCGGCCCCAACTGGACGTTTTCGGGCGTTGCTATGCCGCCGACTCTCCGGCTAGTTTTCAACAACAAAGAGAAAAACTCCGTCCAGGTCTGACTCAATGGGCGCTTTTAAGCTTTAAGGCCTGCGTGAGTTTCAGGGAGGAAAAAGGTACGCGGGAACGTGGTCCGAAAACGTCCAGTTTTCCCGACAGGTTCGACTATCATCAAGCTGGGAGACAAATGACTCTGGATGGGCAAGTCTGCTCGCGAGCTAGGCTGTCGCGCGATGCGCGGTTTGACGGCAAATTCTTTATCGGCGTGGACGGCAGCGGAGTGTACTGCCGTCCGATTTGCCCGGCGCCTACTGCGAAAGAGAAAAATGTCCATTACTTCTCCAGTGCCGCTGCTGCAGCGGAGGCGGGTTTTCGCCCCTGTCTGCGTTGCCGGCCGGAAGCCTCGCCTGGCACTCCGGCCTGGTCCGGAACCTCCAACACGGTTTCTCGGGCGTTGAGGCTGATCGGTGAGTCTGGTCTGGAGGACGGTGGAGTGGAGGCTCTCGCGGACCGTCTTGGAATCGGATCGCGGCACCTTCGACGCCTGTTTCTGAAACACCTGGGGGCGACGCCCACTGCGGTGGCCCACACGCGCCGCCTGCATTTTGCGAAGAAGCTCATAGACGAGACGAATTTGCCCATGAGTCGAATTGCTCTGGCTTCCGGTTTCGGTTGCGTTCGAAGATTCAACGCAGCCATCCGGCAGACCTATAGCCGAACGCCGACGCGAATCCGGCGACTCGTTCGGCCGGCAGCCAACCAGCCCGAGAATCAGTATCTTTTTCTTCTTCGATTCCGAGCTCCGTACCACTGGGACGGCATGTTAGCGTTTTTGGCCAAGCGCGCCATTCCGGGCGTCGAAGCGGTTGACCTCGGCGCTTATCGCCGGTCGATTTGGTTCAATGGTCAGCACGGATATTTTGAAGTCTCGCTTCAGGCGGGTATGGACGCACTTGCGGTGCGCATTCAATTTCGCGATCCGTGCTCGCTCTTTTTTATTATCGAGCGAATACGCGCGATGTTTGACTTAAGTGCTGACTGGACCGATATCGCGCGAACCCTAAGAAGCGATCCGGCATTGGCGGCAAGAGTTCGAGTTGCGCCCGGGCTAAGGGTACCAGGTTGCTGGAATGGATTTGAACTTGCGACCCGCGCGATTGTCGGCCAACAGATTAGCGTCAATAACGCCACGTCCCTTGCAGGCCGCATCGCGAGAAGTTTTGGTCGGCCGTTCTCAGCGGCAAGCAAATTAACTCACCTTTTCCCCACGCCCGAGGTTCTTGCCGAGGCCGATCTCACCAAGGTAGGTCTGACCAGAGCCCGGGCCCAAACCATTCGGTGCCTGGCCCGTGCTGTTTGCGAAGGGCGAATCCGCTTTGAAGGGATTGTGGAAACGGACGCTTTCCTGGCAAGGCTAGGTGAAATTCAGGGCATCGGTGCGTGGACAGCGCAGTACGTGGCTATGCGAGCGCTCGGGGAGCCGGATGCATTCCCGGCTGGGGATCTTGGCCTTCTGCGCGCCCTGAATTTGACAAGTTCTCGTGAACTTGAACGACGCTCCGAAGCATGGCGACCCTGGCGAGCTTACGCGATGATGTACCTGTGGAATGGCTTTTGCGACGGCAAAGCTCGCGGAAACAAGTCTGCCCTTACTAAGACTCAAAAGGCGTCTATTGAAAGAGTTGAACCTCGCCATGCCGTCTCCCCGGTTGCGTGACGACGAATCAGCCACTGGCGCAGTACCGACTGGACGAATGAGTATGCCTTCGCGGCAAACTCCATTATAATTGTTGGATTCAGCGTTGACATAGGAGCAGCAAGACATATGTTGAAAAGCATCCAGCAGCGAGACCTGGACCGTAACAGGTGGGTCAAGGTCACGATGATAGTCCTACTTGTACTCATTTGCGTCAGCATGGTGATCACGCTGGTTCCCGGTCTGGTCGGCGGATCAATGACCACCAGCCCCGATACCGTGGCTTCTGTGGGTGGACAGGACATCTCCGTCGTCGATGTGCAGCGCCAGTTGAACACGGTTCTGCACGGACAGGCTGTTCCTGAAATGTTAAAAGGGCTCTATGCCAAGCAGGTCCTCGATCAGATGATTCTTACTCACGCGCTCGAACTGGAAGCGCGAAGGCTTGGAATGAGCGTAACTCCCCAGGAAGAATCGGACAGGATCAAGCAATTGTTGCCATCGGCGTGGGAGGGCGGGACTTGGACGAAAGACCGCTACGTCGCTGAAGTACAGACCCGCACAGGGATGTCGGTTCCGGATTTCGAGAGTTTCCTTCGTGACGACATGCTGAGGGAAAAATTCCGCCAGCTCGTCACGGATTCCATCAGCGTCACTCCGGCAGAAATTCAGGATGAATTTCGCCGGCGAAATGAAAAAGTGACGATTGAATACGCGCTGGTGAAGCCCGCGGAGCTGGCTTCTACCATTCGGCCAACGGATTCTGAGCTCTCCGCCTACTACGCCAAAAATGCAGCGCGTTATCAAGTTCCCGAGAAACGGTCTGCGCGTTACGCACTGCTAGACTTAGCGAAATTGCGCGAGAACACTCCTGTAAACGACGAGGCCCTGCGTGCTTACTACAACGCGCACATCGATCAGTACAAAGTGGAAAACCGCGCCCACGTTGAGCACATACTTTTCAAAACGATCGGAAAGACCGATGCTGAAATAGCCGAAATCCGTCAGAAGGCCGAAGAGGTCCTCAAAAAGGCCAAGAGTGGAGCGAATTTCGAAGACCTGGCGAAAAAGTACTCGGAAGATGATTCTACGAAACCCAAGGGCGGCGATCTCGGCTGGATAGTTGAAAGGCAAACGGTGCCGGAATTCGAGCAGGCTGCTTTCAGCGCCCCCAAGGGTTCGATTTCGGATTTGGTAAAGACGCAGTACGGTTTTCATATTATCAAAGTGCTGGATCGCGAAACGGCCCACACTAAGAGTTTTGAGGAAGTCCGCAGCGCAATTGTGCCAATCGTCGCGGATGAAAAGGCCACCGAAGAAGCGAACAATATTTCCGCGCAGATGGCCGGCGCGGTGCGCCAATCCAACCGTCAATCGCTAGACGATCTCGCGAAAAAATTCAATCTTCAGCTCGGCGAAGCACCACTCGTCTCGTCCACCGAACCTATCGGCGATCTCGGAAACACTCCGGAACTGCATCAGGCCCTTTTCCAGCTCCGCCCGGGCGAACTCAGCCAGCCCCTCCAGGTTCCTCAGGGCTTCGTAATTTTGACGCCAAAAGACGTCCAACCGGCGCATCAGGGGACTCTGACGGAGGTTCGCGACCACGTCATCGCCGATTACCAGCAGGAGAAGTCAATCGAGCTGGCTCGGACGGAAGCCGAGGATTTCGCCAAGCGCGTGCAAGGTGGTGCACCTTTTGACCAAGCTGCCAAAGCTCTGGGTCTTTCGCTGGTTACTTCCCAGCCCTTCGCCAGAACCGGTTCGGTTCAGGATCTTGGCGCTGCGAAGCTGCTGGCAGCTTCATTTGGGATGAAAATTGGGCAGGTTAGCCCGCCTACGCAGATTAGTGGCAACTGGCTCGTCTACCGTGTGACAGCCCACGAGGCGCCAAAACCCGAGGACCTGGCCACTCAGTCTGACCAGATTAAACAGCAACTCCTGCAAGCTAAACAGGGCGCCGCCTTCGAGGCGTTTCGAGTCGCGCTCGAAGATCGTTTGAAACAAGAGGGTAAGTTGGTCATCAACGCGGAGGCTATGAAGCGCTTGACCCGCTCCAGCTAGCCGCTGACACCCGTTCCGCTCCCAATATCAAGTTCTCTGGATTTCTTTCAACTAACTATAAACAAAGGACTTGTTAGTTTAAGTCGCCCCTTGCCCCGTTGCTCCAGGTTCGATAAAATACTCACATCCGCATAGCCTCTCCGTCGCCAGCGGGGAATCACATGAGGGCTTGCCGTCCCAGTCCTCCGTGCCTGGTAAAGAATTCAAGAGCGACTCACCAAAGGAGCATTGCTATGCGGGAAAAGAGATTGAAGGCAAACAGACCGGCGGGGCTTCCGATAGCGAACAAAAAGCGGGGGCAAGGGTCGCGGACGGTTGAGTTCGGGGTTACGGCAGAAAAATTGAGGAGTGCAGTGTCCACCAAACATACATCATTGGGAAATGAATATCTTTGCGCGATTGAGAAGAATCAGAATGGGAAGTACAACGTGCGTGTGCGCGCGGTTTTTGGGAGCGACGGGTGGTCGTTGCCGGTCTATTTCCTCGCCTCGTCATTCAACGCGGCCATGAAGAAGCTCGAAGAAGCGCTGCAACTGCTGCAAAAGAATGAAGAGCGCCTGAGGTTCTGGGGAGTGGAGCGCTCGGACGATCCCAACGTAGCCGGGGACCTGCTTCGGGAATTCGGGCTGTGGCTCGATCGGCGGAAGGAATTCCCCCGAAAGACCGCAGAATTGGGCATCCAGCGCGAGCGCCCCGTGCCGGCTTCGTTGTTGGCGCCGGTGCGCCGAATCCTGGCCGACTCGGTCTCGCAGGAGCGGCCCTCGCTCGCTGCAGCCGGCGACTAACCGCGAAGAACTACTTCTCGCGGACCAGAACTTCGCCATTAGCGACTACCGCATCGTTGAGCGACAGTTTGTATCGATACGATCCCGGATTTAGGCCCGACCTAGCGGTTCCACTTAGCAGGCGCATGCCCGGGGGGGCCTGGAAGACATTCGAGGAGAAGGGACAACGCTGCGGATCGAATTCGATTTTGATGTTCCCGGCGTTCGAAAACCATTCAACCTGTTCTCCCGGGTCCAGCACCACCACTTCAGGCAGCACTCCTACCATCACTAGCTTTTCGGCCACTCAGTTACCTCTCCACATAAATTCGTGTTTTAGCTGCTTAGGCCATGGCGCGAACGGCTTCGATAATGTGCCGCGCGGAGATTCCGAATGCATCCACCAACTCCTCGGGTTTTCCTGAATGCGGCATGCCAGTCACGGCTAGAAGCTTGAACTTTGCCGGTGAGACGCCAGACTGCGCGAGAGCCGCCAGAACGGCTTCGCCAAGGCCGCCTTCCGGCCAGTGATCTTCCACGGTCACCAAGCGGCCTCCGGTTGCCTTGATCTGCTCGGCGATGGCTTTGCCGTCGAGCGGCTTCACGCAATAGAGGTCAATCACGCGGATGGCAATTCCTTGCGATTTCAACTGTTCGAACGCCTTCAGCGCTTCGTGTAGCGTCACGCCTGCGCCGATTACGGTGGCTTTGTCCTGGGCACTCTGCCGCAAAACTTTAAATCCGGGGACTGCAAATTTTTCATCCTTGGAATAAAGGATGGGCATCTTCGGCCGCGAAGTCCGCAGATAATTTATGCCCGCGCGCTTGGCCATGTGCTCCGTCAAGCGCTCGGTGGATACGGCATCGCTGGGATAAAAAACTTCCGAGCCGGAAATCGCGCGAAACATCGCGATATCTTCGAGCGCCATCTGCGACGGGCCGTCTTCTCCGATGGAAACTCCGCAATGCGATCCGCACAAATTGATGTTTGCGCGGCTAATGGCGGCCATGCGCACGTTGTCGTAGGCGCGTGACAAGAAACAAGCGAAGGTGTCGAGAAAAGGAACCTTGCCGCGGGCAGCGAGTCCGACTCCGGTGCTAACCAGGTTTTGCTCGGCGATATAACCCTGAAAGAAATGGTCGGGATAGGCTTTGTCGAACATTTCCGAAAAGGTGGAATTCATCACGTCACCCGACATTGCAACGATGTGCGGGTTCACTTTTCCCAGGCGTTTTAGCGCGAAACCATACGCCTCGCGCGTAGCAACCTGCGCATCCGCGGCGTACTCGGGAGCGGGAGGCGCTGGAAAGTCCGGTGGCGTGGGCAAGGGGGTCCGCGCGTAGGATTTCCCCGGATCCGGAGGAACCACCGGAGCTCCACCACGTTCTTTAATTGCCTCGGCGAGCTGTTCTTTTGAGAACGGCTTGCCGTGCCAGCCCTCTTTTCCGGCAACCAAACTGAAGCCGTGACCCTTGACCGTACGAGCGATGATAGCTTGCGGACGGCCCTTGGTGGCTTTCGCGCGGTCGAGTGCAGCGAGGATGGCGGCAACGTCGTGGCCGTCAATTACTTCGGTAGCAAAACCTTCCGACTCGAATTTGCGGCGGTAAACTTCCATGTCGTGCTTGTACATCGTGTAGTCGCTTTGGCCCAGCGCATTGATGTCTGTAATCACGGTGAGGTTATCGAGTTTGTAATGCGCCGCAAAAGCCGCCGCTTCCCAGATCTCGCCTTCGGCCAATTCTCCGTCGCCTGTGAGCACATACACGCGCGTGGGACTTTTATCCATGCGCGCGCCGATCGCCAGGCCGGCGCCTACCGAGAGCCCCTGGCCTAGCGATCCTGTGGCCGCGTCCACGCCATGAATGCGCGGAGTGGGGTGGCC